>JAENXD010000204.1 GCA_016649745.1 Flavobacteriaceae bacterium
GCAATTTGATGTGATTACTTTGTGGCACGTGCTGGAACACGTTCCTAACTTGGAAGTTTATATTTCAGTATTGAAAAAAATGTTAAAACCCAATGGCGTTTTAATTGTTGCTGTTCCAAATTTCAAAAGTTACGACGCCAATTATTACAAACAGTTTTGGGCTGCTTTTGATGTTCCAAGACATTTATGGCATTTCTCAAAAAAATCGATTCAGTTATTGTTTTCGAAACAAGAAATGAGCGTCGTGAAAATTTTACCAATGTGGTTTGATTCCTTTTATGTTTCCTTATTAAGTGAAAAATATAAAAACGGAAAAGGTAATTTTTTAAAGGCTTTTTACATTGGTTTAATCTCTAACATAAAAGCAATCACAACCAAAGAGTATTCTTCCTTAATTTACCTCCTTAAAAAAGCTAAAAATTAATTTTAAAGCGATTTAAGAGTGGTTTTACGGCCAAAATGAGTCGTGGCATTTCATTTTTATAAAAACGCCTATATTAAAAGATATTGAATCCGTTTTTTATCAGAATTTATTATAACGAGACCTTTAATGATAAATAAAATCAATATTATAAAATATTTTACCAAACCTTGTTTTTTGTTTATATATTCGCACAAAAATTTAAATCAACAATTCAAAATTTTAAAAATGAAAAAAATACTTATCATCGCTTTTGCCATTGCATTGGCATCTTGTAACCAAACTAAAATAGCCTATATTGATGTGGAAGTTATTATGAAAGATTATAGCGCCACAAAAGAATTGGAAGCGAAATTAAAATCGAAACAAGAAGTGTTTGCAAAACAATTGGATAGTTTGCAAGGTCCTTTTCAATTAAAGGTTCAGGCATATTATAAAGCGGCTCCGCAAATGACACCTCAAAAAAGAGCGGAAGCTGAAGGCGCATTGCAACAAGAACAACAATTTTTGCAAGCCAAACAACAACAAGCTTCTGAATCACTTCAAAAAGAAAATTTGGAAAACAGTGAAGCGTTGACTAAAAAAGTGGACAGTTTTGTGGCAGATTATGCAAAAGCCAAAGGTTTTCAGTTAGTTATTGGAACATCAGGAAAAGGAACGGTGATGTACGGTGACGAAAAACTGAATATTACCGCTGATATTTTGGAAAAATTAAATGCTGATTATTCTAAATAATCAAATTTCAATCACCAAATAGAAAAAACGTCTAAGAACTATTTCTCAGACGTTTTTTTTATGCAATTTAAGAAAATTGTTGCTTGTTATAAAAATTGATTTTTTTGTTAATGCGCAACTTTGGTGTAAATTACATTTCTTTCCTTTAAATAATCAAGAAAATAGTTAAAGCATTTTTCGTGCTTTCCAACCAATTCAGGAGGGAAAACCCCTTTTTCGGAAAACAAGCCGTCTAAAAACAAATTGGCCGCAGCCGTTGCGGTATAGCCCGTGGTTCTTGCCATGGAAGAAGTATTCGTTTTTGGGCAAAATTCATCGTGTAAATTGTAAACAATGGTTTTGCTTTCCCCTATTTTATTGGTGCCTTTCAGCGTAATTCGCATCACGGTAATTTCCTCTTCCGTATCGCCCAATTTCCATTCATTAAACAAAATTTTTGAGGAGAATTCTAAGGGAGAAATATCAATTCCGTTAATATTTATTTTTTCTTCATTAAAAAAACCGCTCTTTTTTAACACATTGATATATTCAATATGACCTGGATAACGCAGCGTTTTCTCTTTCATATTCGGAATATGCGCCATGGTGTAAATGATGGATCGCAATCCGTCTGAATTAAAAGATTCCAAAGTTCCAACACCTTCAAAATCAATAAATTCGACATCGGATAAGGCGTCTTTTACAACAACTTTTCCGTTTTCTACATAACGGGCCGGACGCGTATATTCTTCAATAACGTCAACAGGGGAAAAAGGCGCTTTATAATTAAAAGGCCATTTTTTTATTTTTGGCAATCCGCCTACCAAACATTCAAAGTCGGTAATGTTTAATTTTTCGTTGTAATAGCCCAAAATAATATTTCCCATTCCCGGAGCCACGCCACAATCAACAATGGCAGTCACCTTTTTTTGCTTTGCAAGCTCAAATAAATCAAGGGAGTTTTCAGGGAAAAATGAAATATCAATCACATTTTTACCGGCTTCAATAATGCTTTTTAACGTTTCAAAACCCAAAAATCCCGGAACGGCACAAATTACCAGATCGAAAGGGTTTATTGTTTTTTGAAGCGCTGCTTTATCGGTCACATCCAACACCATTGGCTTAAGTTTTTCGCATTTTTTTACGACTTTTTCCAATGCGCTTTTGTTGAAATCGGTAATGGTTACCGAATGGCTTTTTGCCATATCTATGGCCATAGTGGAACCAACCATCCCCGCGCCTAATACTATAATATTGCTCATAATGTTTTTAAGTTTGAAATTGAAAAAATAAGTTGAATTGAAAGCGTTTAAGCTTTATTTTGAAGTAATATATGGAAATTGACTACAATCCCGGAATTAAAATCCACGGCATTTCAGAAATATCTTTAGTTTGGTATAATAACATACGCTAAACTTACAATTTATTTTTGGTAATTGCCAATTGTGTTAATTTTATCTAATTGAAATTTGGATTATGGTAATTTAGGCTCTGTAAAGAAATAAATGGTGCAGAATTAGCGAAGTAATTTTATGCTTTTTCAAGGCGTAAATAAGTGGAATAGTCTCAGCTATTTAACGATTTTACAACACAGAAAAAGCGCAAAAGAACGAGATAAAATGTGTCAGTTATTTCTTTACAGAGCCTTAGATAAACATTTTAAAATGTGAACCTTAAAGACAGGTTAGGCGTAAACGCTAAAGATTTAATGTTGATTTCTGTTGCTTTGGACGCATCATTCTGATCCACAATATAGTAAGTGTCCAGAACTTGTTGTTTATTAAGGACATTCAGAATGCCAAATTTTAAATTCGATTGAAAGGTTTGCTTTTTTAGAAACAGGTAGTTTATTGAGAAATCGACTCTGCTGTATGCTTTCAGTCTGTCATTATTTAAAGCATCGTAATTAACGACTGTAAAATTTCCATTTTGAGTTGTTTCTTGTTCTTTGTTTATTGACGTAAACGGTTTTCCGGATTTTATGATCCCGCTGACTGAAGTGTTTAAACGCTCGTTATAATGAAAATTAAATCCAAGGGTTGAAGAATGCCTAATATCATTGTTACTTGGAAAATAGTTTTCGGCAATTTGTGTAAACAGTAAATAACTGGTGCTTAAAGTATAGGATAACCAAAATTCAGCTTTTTTATTTCTTTGGTTTAATAGAACTTCAAGTCCGGTAGATTTTTGTTCGCCATCCAATCTTTTATTTTGAATTTGATTTTGAAACCCTTGGCCCGAAATTAAAATTCCGGTTATATTTTTATGAAACAAACTTAAATCCATAAGAAAGCTATTTTTTTTAAAAGTGCTTCCCAGTGAAAACTGTTCGCTTTTTATTAATGGTATTTGCGCATCGGCCATCACCCACCTTCTGGTTTCAACACCCAAAAAATCATCCAAATAATCAATTACTTGCGAAGTATATTGGGATTTTGTTTCGAATCTGGCATTAAAATTAAGGTTTTTATTCAACGAATAGCTTACATTGATTCTTGGTTCCGTGGTAGTTTGGTTAATTTTTCCAAAATAATTAAACCGGACTCCAACACGCGCGTACCACAGGTTATTTGTGAAATTTATTTCTGTAAATGCACTATGGTTCAACATCACGCTTCTTTGCACCCTATTATACAAAGGATTATTTACATTTGTTCTGCTCAGCACCCCAGTTTCGTTTAACTGATACCCGGCTTCTAAAATTAGATAATCGTTAAAAGTGTAATTTAAATTTGTTTTTAATGAGTTTTCAAGCACTTCATTTTCCTGAATTGCCAATTGTTGCTGGTTATTTTGATAGTTGTTGGACAGCAATGAATATTTGGTATGGTATCCGGAAATTTCAATAGTTGTTTTACTGTTAATCTTTGAATTATAGGTAACTCCTATAGCATCTGAATTTTGCTTTATTTCATCTGCCAAATTACTTCCTTCCGATTCAAAATAGTTAAGATCATTGTTAATTTTAATATAATTTACTTTAAGATGGTTGCCGGCATTTAAGTTGTATAACAAACTGACATTTACATCATAAAAGCTAAAATCGGAACTTGAAGCATTTGTGCCAACGGCACTATTTTGAAAAGTTTTATTGAAGTAGGATTTGTAAGTAGGGGTATTAAACCAATTGTTATTGGATTTTCTGAAAGAGGTTTTAAGTTCCAGTTTATCACTCACGGGTACTTTTACAAATCCATCATAAGAGATAAAATTAGCCCCTATTCCGCCGTTCAATTTTTTTTGTGGGTTATTGTCGGTTTCTAACAAAATAGTGCTTGAAACACCATCATTATACTTAGCGCTGGTTCCGTTTTTTATGATTGATATATTTTTTGTCAAATAAGGGTTTATGGCCGAAATAAGTCCGAAGAAATGTGTTGGATTGTACATTTTAATGTTATCCCAATAAATAATATTCTGGTCGCTTACGCCATTTCTTACATTAATATTGGAAATAGATTCGTTCGGACTTTCAACTCCGGGAAGTATTTGGGAGGTTTGTAACAAATCGGGTTCAACCTGGCCAGATAAAATATTGAAATTTTGGGTGTTTAATTGAATCGTTCCATCATTTAACTTAGATAAACTATTGGTAATGTAGTTTTTAATAAAAACTTCGTTTAGCTCAAATTCTTCTTCAATCATTGTCAATTTTATGCAGTCAGAAATTGGCGAAATCAACTCATTCACATTTTTTATGATTGATTTATAACCTAAATAACGAAACTCCAGATTGTCCGAAATTTTTAAATTTTCTAAAGTAAATGCACCGCTGTCATTTGAAATTGCACCATAAAATTTTCCGGAAACAATTATTGTGGCATTATTTATTGGCTTGGCATCTTTATCAAGTAAAAAGCCACATATTTTAATATTGTCCTGTTTTGGGGCAATTGAAATAAAACGCCCGTCAATTTTAGTGGCAATTAAAAATGTTTTGGAATTTATGTATTCGAGTATCTCGTTTAAAGTTGAAATGTCCGATATTTTTTCTTGAAGTTGGATGTTTTCAATAGTTGAAATCACATAAGAAAATTTAACATCAAACTTATTTTCAACCAACTTTAATTCCTCCAAAAAAGAAAAACTATTTTGCGAGTTTACTTTTACGGAAAATAACAGCATAATAAGAAGCAGTATCCGAAATTTATTTCGATAAAATAATTTCATTATCTTTTATGAGATAGTTAATGTTCAAAGGTAATGTAATGGA
>JAENXD010000200.1 GCA_016649745.1 Flavobacteriaceae bacterium
CCTTCCTGTAAATCGAATTCAACTTCGTCACCTTCGCGTACTTCGTCGATTAATCCAGAAATGTGTACAAAATGTTCTTTGTTTGAACCTTCCTCGCTAATAAACCCAAATCCTTTGGCTTCATTGAAGAATTTTACTGTTCCTTTACTCATTGTTAAAAATTTTAAATATAATATTAGTCGCAAAGGTACTGTTTTATAATTGGGTTTCACTAATTTAGCGATATAATATATTTTTTATTTTGAAATCCTTAATTTTTCCTTTTATTTTCTGGGAATTATCTTACATAATTCGCGAGATAAAGCAGTTAATTTATTGATTTTTAAAATGATAGCAAAATATAAAAATATAAACAAAGAATAATTTTACACATTTAATAATTATGATAAAAGACATAAAATTAGCCGTTTTAATTGATGGCGATAACATACCCTCCAAATATATTAAGGAAATGATTGAGGAAATTGCCAAATACGGCACACCCACCATAAAAAGAATTTACGGGGATTGGACAAAGCCACAATTGAGTAAATGGAAAAACATTTTGCTTGAAAATGCCATTACTCCAATTCAGCAATATGGCTATACTACAGGAAAAAATGCAACAGATTCCGCAATGATCATAGATGCCATGGATATTTTATATTCAAATAATGTAGATGGGTTTTGCCTGGCTTCATCAGATAGCGATTTTACGCGATTGGCGACAAGGCTCAGGGAATCTGGGATGCAAGTTTATGGGATCGGTGAAAAGAAAACACCAGACCCTTTTATTGTGGCTTGTGACAAGTTTATTTATCTTGAAATATTAGAACCGTATGGTGATAGACAAGACGAAAAAGGAGGGGAGTCGAAGAAGCAAAATTTAGAAAAAATAACGCCAAAAGTGATTAAGTTCCTTAAACAATCCGTTTCGGATGTAGCAGATGAAGACGGATGGGCATTTTTGGGAGATGTGGGTTCTTTGATTCTTAAAAAACAGCCTAATTTCGATGCCAGGAGTTTCGGATTCGAGAAACTGACACCTTTGTTTAAGTCGCTTAAGCAGTTTGAAATTGATGAGAGGGTTCAAAGCGGCGTTCGGTTTAAATTGATTTATGTTCGAAATAAGTAAATTGCAACCAAAAATACTTAAGTTAATTTGTTTTATCATTAAGTTGTGCTTCATACCGATGAAAATAAATACTAAAAAAAATGAGACCAAACGAATTGATCGAAAACTGGGTTGATTGTTTTAATAAAGGAAACGCTGAAATGATTTCTGAGTTTTATCACGAAGATGCAATTAACCACCAAGTGACTAATGAGCCTATTATTGGAAAAAAGGCTTTTCGAAAAATGTTTGAGAATGAGTTTAATCAGGCAGAAATGACTTGTATAATTGAAAATATTTTTGAGTATAATAATTGAAGAATTTTAGAATGGAAGGATCCATTAGGATTACGAGGATGTTTTCTTTCAGATTATTAGCGGGAAAATAAAATTTCAAAGAGGATATTGCGATAAATTATCGTTTTTAAGACAATATAAACTACCGAGTCCAACTTACTGAAATGTACGAAAGCATAACAATGGCTAAAAAATTGTTTCCTTATACAGAATAGAAAAATTAAACTGACTTTAAACCAAAACGACAAACATTGGAAAAGTACGATTTATCAATCGCAACTTTTTCTAGCCTAAACTCGTATTGTGTGTCATATCTTAGAATGAAATAGAAAGTCTATAAATAATTAACTTTCGAAACCATCAATAATATTTTCAAAAAGCAATCCTCCCTTGTACATTCCTTTTAAAACAGGATGAATTTCTTTTCCCAATTTTGTTAAGCTATATTCTACCTTAGGAGGAACTTCAGGAAATACTGCCCTGTTAATCAAACTATCCTTCTCTAACTCTTTAAGTTGTTTGGTAATCATACGCTCACTAATATCAGGCATTAGCCTCACCAATTCACTATATCTTTTATGACCTTGAAAAAGATGCAAAATGATGGTGCCTTTTCTTTTTCCTTTAATAGAATTTATAAAAGTATCAATCGGACAATAACTTTTTTTCATTTTTTTTGGTTTGAATACTTAGTAAATACACAAAACAGTACAAAATGTTCGTAAGTGAATAATTTGTAAGCTATTGTATATCAGGATATTTTTATCGAAATTTGTAACAAAAGTAATCAAATCATCTAAAATATCAACAATGAATATTAAATCAACATATAAAGCCTTTCGAGTGGAAGAAAAAGAGGGAAATTATATTTCTACAATTAAAGAAATGCCATTTAATTCTTTAGCTCAAGGCGAATTACTTATCAAAGTACACTACAGCTCATTGAACTACAAAGATGCTTTATCAGCAAGTGGAAACAAAGGTGTAACCAGGAATTATCCCCATACACCAGGTATTGATGCAGTTGGAACGATTGTTTCTTCTGAATCAAGTAAATTTAAAGTTGATGACAAAGTTATTGTAACAAGCTATGATTTGGGGATGAATACAGATGGAGGTTTTGGGCAATACATCCAAATACCAGAAGATTGGGCAGTTAAGCTACCTAAAAACCTATCTATGAAAGAGGCAATGATTATTGGAACAGCAGGATTAACAGCAGGGATTTCTGTATTAAGACTGAATGAAACCGTTAAACCTGAAGATGGACCAATAATCGTTTCAGGTGCCACTGGGGGTGTGGGATCTTTAAGTATCGCTATTTTAAAAAAGCTTGGATATCAAACAATTGCAATAACAGGTAAAGAAACAGAACGTGAATATTTGATGAAACTTGGAGCTGATAAAGTTATTATGCGAAAAGATTTTGAAGAAATGGAGAAAAGACCACTCTTAAAACCAGCTTTTGCTGGAGCTATTGACACTGTGGGTGGAGTTATTCTTGAAAATATTATAAAATCTATTAGTCCAATGGGAACTGTGACTTGCTGTGGTAACGTAGCCTCTCCAAAACTTGATTTAACCGTGTTTCCTTTCATTTTAAGAGGAATATCCCTAATAGGTATAGACTCTCAAAACTACCCAATGACCTATAGAGAGAAAGTCTGGAATAAATTATCAAATGAGTGGAAAACAGACAAATTAACCGAAACTTGTACTGAAATAACTTTAAATGAATTAAATGAAAAAATTGATTTAATGCTTAAAGGCAAATTAAAAGGAAGAACTGTGGTTAAGTTGGATATATAAAAATACGTCACACGACAATGGCTAAAAAAATTGCTTAATTGTATAAAAAAAATGTTTATAAAAAATAAAAAACTTAAATTTAAACATCGGAAAGTTGCATTTTTAAAAACGCAACTTTCCATACTCCTAAACCGATAGCATAAACAAGATTTGGCAATAGAACTAGAACGCCTCTTTTATTTACGTGGGTGAAAAGTATTGATTACTTGCTTTAAAAAACTTTTATCCAAATGCATATAAATTTCTGTGGTGGTAATGCTTTCGTGTCCTAACATTTGTTGAATTGCTCTTAAATCGGCACCGCGTTCCAACAAGTGTGTAGCAAAGGAATGGCGGAAAGTATGCGGACTTATCTTCTTTTTAATACCGGCTTTAATTGCTAAATTTTTGACGATGGTAAAAATCATCACGCGTGTTAATTTTTTTCCTCTTCTGTTTAAAAAAACCGTGTCTTCAAACCCTTTTTGAACTTCAATATGGCTTCTAATCGCATTTAGGTAAAATAAAATATATTTTTGAGTTTGTGAATTGATGGGCACAAAACGTTGTTTATTGCCCTTTCCAATGACCCGAATAAAATCTTCCTCAAAAAATAAATCGGAAATCTTCAAATTTGTAAGTTCAGAAACGCGCAAACCGCAACTGTATAAAGTTTCAATGATTGTCCGGTTTCGCTCGCCTTGTGGCTCACTTAAATCGATTGACTCAATCAATAAATCGATTTCTTTCAAAGCCAAAGTATCCGGTAATTTTCTGCCAATTTTAGGCGTTTCAATCAATTCGGTCGGATTGTCTTTCCGGTAATCTTCAAAAATTAAGTAGTTGAAAAAATTTCGAATTCCCGAAATTAAACGTGCCTGCGAACGCGCATGAATATGTTTGGATGTTTCGTAAATAAATTGCTTAAAATCCTCCTGATTTATTGAAATGGGAGAAATGATCATCTCATTTTCCTCCAAATATAAAATCAACTTTTTTACGTCACGCGAATAACTGTCAATAGTATTTTGCGACAAGCCTTTTTCAATTTTTAAATAAAATTGGTAATCGTGTAAAGCGTTATTCCATTTCATTTTATAAAAATAAGTAATATATTTACATTTAAATACACGAGTAATGAAAATACTTATAATAAACGGCCCCAACTTAAATCTACTAGGCAGACGCGAACCTTTAATTTATGGTAATTTAACTTTTGATGAATTTTTTGAAGGCTTAAAAAAGAAATATGCAGATGTTGAATTGAGTTACTATCAAAGCAATATTGAAGGAGAAATCATTAATAAATTGCACGAAGTTGGTTTTAGTTTCGACGGCATTATTTTGAACGCCGGTGCTTACACGCACACTTCAATCGCCATTGGTGACGCCATTAAAGGCATTGAAACTCCGGTAATTGAGGTGCATATTTCCAATGTTTACGCACGCGAGGAATTTCGTCACGTTTCCTATATTGCGCCAAATTCTAAAGGTGTTATTGCCGGTTTTGGACTCCAAAGTTATGAGTTGGCGCTGGAAAGTTTTATCTAAAATTTGGGCGTTACCCGTCGGGTCGGGCCATCACTGCTCGCCTTTTAAGCAAAGAATTAGTTTACCCTGAGCGTAGCCGAAGGATCCTTAACCAAAAAAAATAAAATTCAGAAGTTTATAAACTTTTCAGTTTTTTAAAGGTCTAACAAAGTTATTGACGTTATCATAATAAGTTAATGTTGTTGTATTAATTAAACAAAAGATAGTTTGACTAACGAAGCCGAATTCATAAAAAGTTTATTGAATAATAAAGAAAAGGATAAAGCTTTTAAGAAATTACTGGATCTTTATCAGGAACGCTTGTATTGGCATATCAGAAAATTAGTTGTTACCCATGAAAATGCTGATGATGTGCTACAAAATACTTTTTTAAGAATATACAAAAACCTTCCTAATTTTAAACAAAATAGCACATTACATACTTGGATGTATAGAATTGCGTATAATGAATCTCTCAGGTTTTTAGAAGAAAATAAAAAGAAGAATCATTTATCAATTGATGATGTTAGCCATAAATATTTAAATAATTTAGAGGGGGACTCATTTTTCGAAGGCGATGAAATCCAATTAAAATTGCAGCGCATTCTTTCTCAATTACCTGAAAAAGAACGTGTAATATTTCAAATGAAGTATTTTGACGATTTAAAGTTTAGGGAAATTTCAGCCGTTTTAGGAATAAAGGAGGGAACATTAAAATCTTCTTATTACAATACTGTAAAACATATTGAAAAAAATATGCTAGCTGTTGAACTATTAACAAAAAGTAAGGTCTAACATATATACTATGAAAA
>JAENXD010000043.1 GCA_016649745.1 Flavobacteriaceae bacterium
TTACCTTACCGTTAAATAAAAAGTAAGATGAAACGAGCATAACAAATTTTGATACACAAAGGAATGATTAATGGCGAACAGCAGCTGTTACAGCTAAAAAATAAAATTTAAACAGATGAAACGGGCATTACAAATTTTGATACACGAAAGAATGATTTATAGCGAACCTGCCTGTCCGGCAGGCAGGCCTACCTGCCGGCAGGCAGGCAGCAGCAGTTACCGCTAAAAAATAAAATTTAAACAGATGAAAAAGATATTAATAGTTGACGATGAACCTAATATTGTAATGTCATTAGAATACATCTTTAAGAAAGAAGGTTTTGAAGTGTTTATCGCTCGTGATGGTGCTGAAGCGATTGAAATTGTGGAAAATTCGATTCCGGACATTATTTTGTTGGATATTATGATGCCTAATGTTGATGGTTATCAGGTGCTTAATTATTTAAAAGACAGCGAAACTTTAAGAAAGATTAAAGTTATATTTCTTTCGGCAAAAAATAAAGCAACTGATATTGAATTAGGGTTGCAATTAGGTGCCGATAAATACATATCAAAACCTTTTTCAGTAAAAAATTTAGTAAAAGAAGTAAAAATACTTTTAAACAAAAAAACATAACCAATGAAACGCATACAACTAAATATTTTGATAATGATAAATAAATTAGGCGTTCCATCTGACCAATAAAAAATATTAAAATATTAACAGATGAAATTAAAACTTGGAAATAGAACTTCAGATATTTTGATCACTATTTATGTCATCATTACCATATTTGGCAGAATATATATTGAATCCTTATTTCAAATTGGTGCATTAAGTTCACTTTTTATGGGAGTGTTGACCCTATTAGTGCTGTGGGCATTGATTAAAATAAAAATTTTAAATCCAGTTTGGTTTGGATTGTTTAACAAAAAAAATAAATAATTATGAGTTACCAGAAACATTACGACAACAGTATTGAAAACCCTGAAGCATTTTGGGGAGAACAAGCCAATAATATTAAATGGTTTAAAAGACCAACAACGATATTATCTAAAGATGAAAAGGGATTTGATCGTTGGTTCGTAGATGGGAAATTAAATATTTGCTATTTGGCGGTTGATAAGCACGTTGATGCCGGCTATGGAGAACAAACAGCAATTATTTATGATTCTCCAGTTACTCAGCAAAGAGTTCTTTACTCTTACAATGAGGTTAAAAGACAGGTTTCACGTTTGGCTGGCGGACTTCGTGATTTGGGTGTAAAAAAGGGAGATACCGTTATTATTTATATGCCAATGATTCCTCACGCCGCTTTCAGTATGTTGGCCTGCGCACGTATTGGAGCAATACATTCTGTGGTTTTTGGAGGTTTTGCGCCTCATGAGTTGGCCATAAGAATAGATGATTGTAAACCAAAAGTTATTATTACTGCCACATCTGGAATGGAAGTTGACCGACTTATTGCGTACAAGCCATTGGTTGATGAAGCGGTAGAAAAAGCCACCCATAAAGTTGAAAAAGTAATTGTTTACCAACGCAATTTAGGTGCTCTAAATCCTAAAACTGAACGTTACGTTAGTTATAAAAAATTGGTTAAAGCTTCTGAACCTGTTGATTGTGTTGAAATGGATTCTAATGATCCACTTTATATATTATATACTTCAGGAACTACAGGGAAACCAAAAGGTATTTTACGTGATACCGGTGGTTATGCAACTGCTTTAAAATATTCAATGAAATATATTTATGGTGTTGAAGAAGGGGATACCTTTTGGGCAGCATCAGATGTTGGTTGGGTTGTTGGCCATAGTTATATTGTTTATGCTCCACTTATAAACAGAAACACAACCATTATTTTTGAAGGGAAACCGATAAAAACACCTGATGCAAGTACATTTTGGAGAATTATCAGCGAAAATAACGTAAAGGTGATGTTTACCGCGCCAACGGCTATTAGGGCGATCAAAAAAGAAGATCCTGATGGTGAATTGCTGAAAATGTATGATTTAAGCTGTTTGAAATATCAGTTTTTGGCAGGAGAACGCTGCGATGCCGCAACCTTACATTGGCTAGAAGAACACTTACAAATTCCGGTGATTGACCATTGGTGGCAAACAGAATCGGGTTGGCCAATGGTATCAAATATGATGGGATTGGAAGCATTGCCGGTAAAACCCGGATCTGCGGCAAAACCAGTTGGTGGTTATAATATTCAAATTTTAAATAATGAAGGGAAACAAGTTGGCGCAAATGAAGAAGGATTGGTTGTGGTTAAGTTGCCATTGCCTCCTGGAAATGTGCTAAACATTTGGGGAAATACAGAACGATTTATAGAAGGTTATTTGAAGCGATTTGATGGCTATTATTTTTCCGGTGATGGCGGATATATTGATGAGGATGGCTATGTTTTTATTACCGGTCGCGTTGATGATGTCATCAATGTTGCAGGCCACAGATTGTCAACTGCCGAAATGGAAGAAATTGTTTCCTCAAATAAATCGGTTGCTGAGTGTGCTGTATTTGGGATTGAAGATGCATTAAAAGGACAAGTTCCTTTGGCATTGGTGGTGTTAAAATCGGGTGATTATGTTTCAAGTTTTGAATTGGAATACAACATCGTCCAAGAAGTCAGAAATGTGATAGGTCCGGTTGCGTCATTAAAAAGAGTTTTGATTGTTAAGAGATTGCCAAAAACACGCTCGGGAAAAATTCTTCGTAGATTATTGCGAAATATGGCCGATGGTGTTGAATATACCATTCCTTCAACCATTGACGATCCTGAAATTATTGAAGAAATTATTCATGAGTTCAAACTTTTCAAAATTGGAATATATGAATATGCCACTGAGGAAGAAAAACAAACACTTGCCGATTTACGGATAGATTCATTCATAAAGTATTATAAATCTTACCAACACAGCGTAATTGATCCCGAAGGTTATTGGGCTCAGATTGCAGATACTTTTACATGGCGTAAAAAATGGGATAAAGTTGTTGAATACGATTGGGACACACCAAAATTTGAATGGTTTAAAGGCGCTAAATTAAATATTACCGAAAACTGTTTAGACCGTCATTTGGAAAAAAGAGGCGATGATAACGCAATAATTTGGGAACCAAACAATCCGGATGAAGCCGGTAGAATTTTGACTTATTATGAATTGCATGCCGAAGTTTGTAAATTTGCCAACGTACTTAAAAATAATGGTGTTGTAAAAGGTGATAAGGTTTGTATTTATATGCCTATGGTTCCAGAACTTGCGATTGCCGTTTTGTCTTGTGCACGCATTGGAGCAGTACATTCTGTTGTGTTTGCAGGATTTTCTGCGGTGGCACTTTCAACTAGAATTAACGATGCTCAATGCAAAATCATATTAACTTCTGATGGTGTATTTAGAGGCTATAAAACCGTTGATTTTAAAACTATTGTTGATGAAGCACTGGAAACTTGTCCAACTGTAGAAACTTCTATTGTATTGAATAGAATAAATTCAAAAGTGGTTATGAAAGCTGGCCGTGATATATGGTGGCATGATGAATTGGCGAAAGCAGAAACCTATTGTCCTGCTGAAATTATGGATGCGGAAGATATGCTGTTTATACTATACACTTCCGGTTCAACAGGGAAACCAAAAGGCATGGTGCATACTATTGCCGGTTATATGGTGCAAACTGCGCACAGTTTTAAAAATGTATTCCAATATGAACATGGGGACGTTTATTTCTGTACTGCGGATGTTGGCTGGATTACCGGCCACTCCTATATATTATATGGTCCTTTAGCAGCCGGAGCGACTACATTAATGTTTGAAGGAATTCCATCTTATCCGGATTACAGTCGTTTTTGGCAAATCGTTGAAAAGTATAAAGTAAATCAATTCTACACGGCCCCAACTGCGATCAGAGCTTTGGCAGCCCAAGGAAATGAAATGACACAAAAAAACGATTTAAGTTCCATAAAAGTTTTGGGAACCGTTGGAGAACCTATCAATGAAGAAGCTTGGCACTGGTATGATGAGAAAATTGGTAAACAAAAATCACCAATTGTAGATACTTGGTGGCAAACTGAAACAGGAAGTATTATGATTTCTCCTCTGGCGGGTGTAACACCTACGAAACCTACTTTTGCAACACGGCCTATGCCAGGAGTACAACCTTGTTTGCTTGATGAACTTGGAAATGAATTAGGTACAAATCCTTCTGAAGGAAGATTGTGTATTAAATACCCATGGCCATCTATGGCACGCACAATTTACGGTGATCATAAACGCTATAAAGAAACCTACTTTACTGCATTTCCAGGAAAATATTTCACAGGAGATGGGGCTTTTAGAGATTTGGAAGGAAATTATAGAATTACAGGTAGGGTAGATGATGTCGTTATCGTTTCCGGCCATAATTTAGGAACAGCTCCAATTGAAAATATCATTAATGAGCATAGTAATGTTGTTGAATCTGCAATTGTTGGATTCCCTCATAACATTAAAGGAAATGCGCTGTATGCATATGTAATTGTTTATGAAGTTCCACAGAATGAAGATTTTTTACGTCGTGAAATAAATGATTTAATTGGTCGTACTATTGGACCTATCGCAAAATTGGACAAAATTCAATTTGTGCCGGGATTGCCAAAAACACGTTCAGGTAAAATTATGAGACGAATTTTACGTAAAATTGCTGAAAATGAAACTTCAAATATGGGAGATATTTCAACCTTATTAAATCCAGAAGTTGTTCAGGCAATCATGGAAGGATCATTGGTTAAGTAATATTTAGATATTATAATTATAGCCGCATCAGAAGTATAATAACTTTTGAAGCGGTTTTTTTATGTATTCAAATTAAGTCAAGTATATAAAAGATTAGTTCATCTTAAAATCTTTATTTAGATTAATTTCAAATTACATTGAAATCGATACAGGATGATATTTGTCATATTTACAGAGGCGTTATTGTGTATTTTTGTCACAAATGTTACCAATAAAAGATGCCAATTAAAAGTTATATCCTTCATTTTGCAGAAGGGAAAAAAGAAATTTTACTTAAAGAACTTTATAAACTAGAGAATTGTGAAGTAATTCCTGCAGAAAATCAAGATGTAGTGGTCTTAGTTACAGACGCAGCTACTGAAGAAATAGACAACAATTTATATAATCAACTATTAGAAATTAAAGGTTTGAAACACTTGTCATTAGTTTCTGGCTTTGATGCTAAATAATTATGAATATGGAACAAAAGAATGTGAATCGTAGATCCTTTATTAAAAAAATGGCAGCAGTAGCAGCAATGACGGCGGCCGCAGCAATGTTTCCAGGAATTATTTTTGCTTCTGAACAAGAAGAAAATATTCCAAAAGGTGGAAGTTTAGATTGGAAGAAAGGACCATGCCGCTTCTGTGGTGTAGGTTGTGGAATTTTGGTGGGTGTTGAAAATGGTAAAGCCATAGCTGTAAAAGGAGACCCAAATTCATCAGTTAATAAAGGGTTATTGTGTGTAAAAGGATACCACCAAACGATGTGTATTCAAGCAAAAGATAGATTAACTCACGCTTTAGTTAAAAGGAATGGTACTTATGTGAAAACGCCAATTAATGAAGCGTTAGATATAGTTGCTAAAAAGATGAAGCAAACCATTGAAAAACATGGAAAAGATTCTGTGGCAATGTATACATCTGGTCAATCCACAATTCCAGAAGGTTATGTAGCTTCAAAATTTATGAAGGGCGCCATTGGCACTAATAATTTAGATTGCAATGCTCGTTTATGTATGGCAAGCGCCGTAACAGGATTTTTAACTTCTTTTGGAATAGATGAGCCAATGGGATGTTATGAAGATATTGATTACGCTGATTATTTTATTACTTGGGGTAATAATATGGCTGAAATGCATCCGGTGTTATTTTCAAGAATGTTGGAGCAAAAAAATAAAAGAGGAGCGAAAATAATTGATTTTGCCACTAGAACAACACGTTCAAGTATGGCATCAAATAAATCTATTTTATTTGAACCTCAAACCGATTTGGCAGTTGCAAATGCTATTTGTTATGAAATTATTAAAAACGGCTGGGTAAATAAATTGTTTGTGGAGAAACATTGCAATTTCAGTAAGGGAAAAACGGATATTGGGTATGGTATAGAAGATAAATTCAATTTTAAAGATGAACCTCAAAAAATAGATTTTGAAGCATTCAAAAATTTCTTAAATGATTATACGCCTGAAAAAGTTTCAAAATATTCGAAAGTTTCAGTGAAAGACATCAAATATTTGGCGAATATTTATGGAAATCCAAATAATAAAGTAGTTTCCTATTGGTGTATGGGGATGAACCAACATACGCGAGGCACCTGGATAAATAATTTAGTATACAACATTCACTTATTAACCGGTAAAATTTCTCAACCGGGAAATGGACCATTTTCATTAACTGGCCAGCCATCTGCCTGTGGTACTGCACGTGAGGTTGGTACATTTACACATAAATTACCACACGGGGTGGTTACTGAGGAAAAAGATAGAAGATTGGCTTCGAAAATTTGGAAGGTGCCTTATGAAAACATCCCAGCGAAGCCAACCTATCATGCAACTGAAATGTTTAGGGCTGTTGACCGTGGAGACATTAAATTTATATGGACTCAGGTTACAAATCCGTTAGTTTCTCTGCCAAAAACAAGTCGATATCGTCCAGCAATGGAAAAAGATTCTTGTTTTGTAGTGGTTTCTGATGTTTTTCCAACACCAACTTCTGACGTTGCCGATGTAATTTTACCAGCTTGTTGGCATATTGAAAAAGGTGGATTGTTTGGAAATTCAGAAAGAAGAACGCAGCATTGGGATAAAATGGTGGAAGGTCCTGGAGATACAACTCCAGATGCTTGGATGACCATTGAAGTAGCAAAACGTATGGGCTATGGAAAATTATTTCCGTACAGTAAAGAAAACCATGTGGAAGAAATATACAATGAATACCGCCAGTTTCACGAAGGAGCGAAACACGGAATGGCGCCTTTAGAAGTTCTTAAAAAAGAATCTGGCGTAATTTGGCCTTATGTTAAAGGAAAATCTACGCAATGGAGATTTAATGCAAAATACGATCCAGCATGTGATAATGGTGAAGATTTTCATTTTTATGGAAAACCAGATGGAAAAGCTGTTATTTGGCAACGTCCTTTTGAACCAGCTGCGGAATCTCCAGATCAGGAATATCCATTTTGGCTAAATACAGGTCGTGTTATTGAGCATTGGCATACAGGATCTATGACACGTAGAATTCCAGTATTACATAAAGCAATGCCGCATTCTTATGTTGAATTACACCCAGAAGATGCTAAAAAATACGGAATTAGAAATGGTGAAAATGTAAAAGTAATTTCAAGAAGAGGTTCTTGTACTTTACCAGCATCAATTAATGAACGTGGATTGCCAACTAAAGGACAAGTTTTTGTGCCATTTTTTGATGAAAGTATGTTAATTAATGATGTGACACTGGATGCTTTTTGTCCAATTTCAAAAGAGCCTGATTATAAAAAGTGTGCAGTAAAAATTGAAAGAGTTTAAAAGCAGCTAATTATGAAAAGAACATTTTTAATTGGAATTTTTGCTTTGTTAGCTTTGGTAGCCATATTTGTATGGTCTAAAAGTTATTATGCTGAAAAAGAAGAAGCATACATAGAACTGCCTAATGAAATAGAAAAATACTCGATTCCTGCAGAGATGGGAGTGTTTGAAAGAGCGGGTTTTGCAAATGATTATGTAACTATGGATGTAAACTTTAAAGGAGGAAGAAGTTTAGATACTTATTATAAGAACAGGGCATTTCACGGAGCTCCCCCAAGTATTCCACACCCGGTTGCTGATGAATTGAATATGGGTGATAAAAGTTGTTTAAAGTGTCATGAGAATGGTGGCTTCGTAGCAAAATTTAATGCTTATACACCTGTGGTTCCCCATCCTGAAAAGGTAAATTGCAGGCAATGTCATGTGACCCAAAATACAACTGGATTGTTTAAAGAAACAACAGCAAGTGGCTTTCTGAAACCAAGTATTGGTAATGTAGCTTTTATAGGAAGCCCACCAATTATTCCGCATCAAATTCAATTGCATGAAAATTGTTTGGCATGTCACGCAGGTCCTTCAGCACCAAAAGAAATTAGGGTTACACATCCAGAGCGTTCAAATTGCAGGCAATGCCATGTGGTGAATAATAAGGAAACGACTGATATTGGCGTATTTATCAGATAAAAAACGAAACAAATGACAACAAAAATAAAAGTAATTACCCTTATATTAATTGTGTGTTTATTTGCAGTTTCCTGTAAACACTCAGGCGAACATAAATATCATACAGTCATAGATAAAATTGAAGCAAATACCGTTGAATATACAGGGGAAATTTCTTCAGATATTTATAATGAGACGCTAAAAAAAGTTGAGGTGATCGATGGCGCGTTTAAATTTTTAATTCCCGAGAGAAAAAGCCAGATAGCTTCTTTTAATTGTACTGAATGCCATTCACAGCCTTTGGATAAATTAAAGGAACATAAAGTTGGTGAAAAAGCGGCACATTGGAATATAAAATTGAATCATGCAGGAGCAGAAACAATGAATTGCACTACCTGCCACAATAAAAATGACTTCGATAATTTACAAAGTATAACAAGTAGTTCAATTGATTTTAATTACAGTTATAAATTGTGCAGCCAATGCCATCAGCAACAATTTAATGATTGGAAAGGTGGCGCACACGGCAAACAATTAGGTGGCTGGGCACCGCCAAGAGTTTCAAATACATGTGTAAATTGTCACAATCCTCATAGTCCGAAATTTGAAAAACGTTGGCCGGTTCGCTTTAATACGCAAGTAGAAAAGGAACGTGAATAAGTTAAAAATAACAGTTGTTTTATAAAAAATAAACAATGAGTGAAACGAATAAAAAATGGTATTCTTTAAATTTGAATCGATCTAAAAAATCAGAATCATGTGACTGTGGAAGTAATTCTGGAGATTGTAATTCTGAAAAACCGAAAGATGGTTTTGATCAAATTATGGAAGTGCCAATGGATAGAAGGGTCGCATTTAAAAAAATAACTGCAGGTTTGTTAATTGGAGCAGGAGCAGTAAGCAGTTCTTGTAGTGTTGTTAGTGGTGATGAAAGTAAAGAAAAATCAGCAATAGCGTGGGATGAATACTTCAAAGGAAATTATAAATTAATGTCTGATGAAGAAAAGAAAAATTCCATTGATAGATTGGTTCGTTCCTATGAATTAAACCATGGTGAAAAATTAAATATGTCCGCCAAAGATGCAGAAGAAAATGTATTGTTTGGATATGCTTTTAATATTTCAAAATGTCAAGGATATATGGATTGTGTAAATGCTTGCGTTGAAGAAAATAATCAAGATAGATCTTCACAGATGCAATACATCAGAATTCACGAAATGGAAGATGGTAAAGGATTTAATTTTGAAGAAGCCGATGATAATTACTATCACGAAGTTCCGGCAGAAGGACATTTTTATTTAGGGACACAATGTTTTCATTGTGATAATCCACCGTGTATTGAGGTTTGTCCGGTGCAAGCAACTTGGAAAGAAAAGGATGGCATTGTTGTAATTGATTACGATTGGTGTATAGGCTGTAGATATTGTATGGCTGCTTGTCCGTATGATGGAAGACGTTTTAACTGGAAAACTCCTGAAGTTCCTTTGGATGAAGTAAATAAAAATCAACATTATTTAGGAAACAGATTGCGTAAAAAAGGCGTCATGGAAAAATGTACGTTTTGTATTCAGCGTTCACGAGCAGGGAAAAATCCGGCGTGTGTGGAAGCTTGCCCAACTGGTTCGCGAACTTTCGGTAATTTATTAGATCCTAAAAGTAATATTCGTTGGATTTTGGATAATAAAAAAGTTTTTAGATTGAAAGAAGATTTAGGTACCGAACCAAAGTTTTGGTACTACATGGATTAATAATTTATTGAATTTAATGCCTGCGTGAGGGATAGAGCGCTTTGTTTGAGCTCTTTTTAGGATTTGAAAAATACTAAAAAAGCGAGTAGCGATAGCCCGACCTTTTAATTTTAAAAGGACACGCCCAAATAAAAGTTAGAAATGAAAACATTAAAAGTTTTTGGAAGTTTAATAAAAGATGCCTGGTTAGAAATAACTCACGGAAATAGAGCGTATCATATTTGGATGGCTGTGTTAACGGTAATTATGTTATTTGGTATGTATAATTATGGAATTCAATTAGATAAAGGATTGAGTGCCACAGGAATGACCGATAGAGTAAGTTGGGGGTTGTATATTTCTAATTTCACTTTTTTAGTTGGAGTTGCGGCGGCGGCGGTTATGTTGGTGTTGCCGGCGTATGTATTGAAAAATATTGACTTTAAACAAGCGGTTTTAATTGGTGAAGGTTTAGCGGTTGCCGCATTATGTATGTGTTTGGCTTTTGTGGTTGCCGATATGGGAGGGCCTGCGAGATTATGGCATATGATTCCTGGAATTGGCGTGTTTAATTTCCCAAACTCAATGCTTACTTGGGATGTTTTAGTATTAAATGGGTACTTATTTATTAACATTACCATACCAATGTATATTTTGGTAATGCGTTATCAAGGTAAAACTCCGAATCCTAAAATTTATGTTCCGGGTGTATTTTTATCTGTTTTTTGGGCAGTTGGAATTCATATGGTTACGGCATTTCTATATCAAGGATTACAAGCGCGTCCGTTTTGGAACAATGCTTTATTGGGACCTCGATTTTTAGCTTCGGCATTTGCTGCCGGTCCGGCTTTAATTATTATTGTTTTGGCAATTATTAGAAAATTCACAGCATTTAATATACCAGATAAAACCATTAAAAAAATCAGTTTAATTGTTACGGTTGCAGCACAAATTAACTTAATTATGTTGATTTCTGAACTTTTTAAAGAATTTTATGCACCTACACACCATAGTATTAGTGCGGTTTATTTATTCTTCGGAATTGGAGATAAAACAGCGTTGTTGCCTTGGATTTGGACCTCCATAAGTTTAAATGTTATTGCAACAATTGCGTTAACATTTCATAAAGTGAGAAGTAATTTAAACATTCTATATGTTTTATGCGGAATGCTTTTTATTGCTATTTGGATTGAAAAAGGGTTTGGATTGATAGTTCCCGGTTTTATTCCTGGTCCGTGGGGAAAGATTGCAGAATATACACCTAGCTTTGTTGAAATTTTTGTAACACTTGGCATTTGGGCGATGGGTGCATTTATTTTTACCATTTTAGCAAAAACGGGTATTGCCATTGAGTTGGGTAAATTGGTTTATAAAAAAAAATAACATCATTTACTGCGCTTTTTAAACGCTCTCAATTTTTGAGGGCGTTTTTTTATAGCAACCCTTCTTTGCCAGAAACCCTAAACAAATCGGAATAATGCAAGTTGCGTTGTTTTTTTAACGTTGCTAAGATTTTTAAGAATAGGAGTGCTGTAATAAAAGCATCGCCAGAAGCTGTATGACGGTCGTGCTTTGGAATGTTGAATTCTTCGCAAAGCACATCTAAATTAAAATGACTGTCTTTTTTGCCCTCCAGTTTTTTATATAAAATACCGGTATCAATTGTTTTGTTTTTTAATTTTGGCAAATCCAATCTTTTTAAGGCGGCATTAATCATTTCAATGTCAAAAGCAGTATGGTGCGCCACCAATACGGAGTTTCCTATATAATTAATAAAACTCTCCATTGCTTCGGTTTCACTGAGCTTCGTGAGTTTGCCTTCTTTTAAAATTCCGTGAATTTCAACAGTTTCAGCTTTAAAGGCCTCTTGTTTTAGATAGATTTCGAAACTATCGGCAACATCAATAATATTGTTAAAAATACTGATGGCGCCAATTGACAATATTCTGTCGTTTATAATATCCAAACCCGTAGTTTCCGTGTCAAATACAACAAACCGTGTATTTTCAATACTTTTTGGCTGTTTTTGTTTGAATTTTTTTGAATACTGTTTCCAGAATAATGGATAATTTTTATATTTGAACCAGGAAATCATCACATCATTTGGGCTAAGTTATACCTGATATTCAATAATTCCTGAATAGCTGTAATAGGTTTAAAACATCCTTTTAATTTTAATTTTTCGAATTTGCTCAAATTATTTAGGTCTACATACCTGCCTGAATCGCTATTTTTTAAGCCTTGGTTGGTGCGGAATTGCAGCAATATTTTAAAGGAATCAATGCATGATAAATATAAATCCTCGTTTTTGGGTTCTACTTTTATTAATTTTTTAAATCGGGAAATGGTGTTGTTTTTATCTTTAATTTGATGTGAAAGCGTTAACAATCGGGCGGCATCTACCAAAGGCATTATGGCCCTGCTTTTTATATCGAATTGATCTTTATGTGCTCCGTCATTTTCTACTAAAAATTGCCTGAAAAATCCAATAGGAGGTGGGTTTCTGAGTGCATTTCTTCCCATGAAATTTAAAAATATTTCAAAAGATTTTATGGATTCATAAATACTGTCGGACATCTCATTTACCAACTTTTTATCGCCAAAAACCAGATCGTAGTCAAAAAATATGGTACACATCATAATGGCATCTTCAGAAGGGGTTTTAATCCATGAATCAAACTGATTTTTCCATTCAGATAATGATAAGCACCATTTAGGGTTGCTTGCCATCATATTTGCCGGGCAATACTCAAAACCAATAACGTTTAGTTTTTCGGTAATTTTTTTTGCAAGTTGTAAAAAATACTGTTTTGTTGATTGATATTTTTCTCGCGAAACATCTTTAAAAACCAAGGCATTGTCCTGATCGGTCATCAGCAATTGTTCTTTTCTGCCCTGACTTCCCAAAGCCAGCCAGCCAAATTTTACAGGTGGCTTTTTATCCATTTCTTCAATGGAAAGTTCAATGGCTTTAATGGTGATGGCCTCATTTATTTCAGAAATAATTTTTGAAATAAATATAATTGGAATATTTTGTTCAATATAACCTTGAAGTAAATTTGATGCTTTCTCCCGTATATATTTTAAAGCATTTACATCTTTTGCCCGATTTATTTTTTTTATGAGCAAGGAAGGGTTGTTGCCATGCATAATTACGATGTCATGTTCCGATAAAACACCAATTAATTCGGAGTTTGGAGTGCCGTTTTTGGTAATGCATAAATGGGTAATTTTATTTTTTATCATGGCAATTTGAGCCTCGGCGACCGTAATTTTTTGTTTAAAAGTTTTAACAGGAGAAGACATGATTTTGGTAACGCTTTTATCAATGGAAACCAATCCTGTAGCAATTTTTGAGCGCAAATCCTTATCGGTTATAATGCCTATGGGATTTTTATTTTCCACAATTAAAATAGACCCGACACGTTTCTCGCTCATGATTTGAGCAGCTTCTTTTATGGTGGAGGTTTTTAAGGCAGTAACCGGATTCTTAGTGAATTCGGCACTTTGAATTTCAGTAAAACTGCTATTTGAAGTTTGCAGTATTTCTATATTTGCAAATAACTGTCCGTTCGTGCCTTTTGCATAAGGCGTTTTGATATTTGACGAGAAACTTGCAATTAAAAATTTCTTTACTTTTTCATTGGTTTGAATAATTTCTTTTAATATTTCTACGGAAATGGCATACAAAATAGATTCTTCATTGGCTTTGGCACTCATGAGGTATAAATCGTTTTGTATCAACGGTCGAAGTCCAAAAATATCGCCTTCATCACAAATATCAACCAAAATTTGTTCATTGTCCATGCTCCTGTACAAGCCAATGGCCCCATCTTTTACCACATAAAAATGCTCGTGCGGACTCTCCTCTTGCTTAAAAACAAAATTATCTTTTTCAATATAGGTTACCTTCACATTTGAGGCAATTTTAAGGAGTTGTTCTTTCTCCAGAACATCAAAAGGGGGAAAGTTTTTCAGAAAATCGTAAATTCTTTCAGCAATAGTATTTTTCATAAAAAAGAGCAACAAGGTTAATTATTAAAGTTACAAAATATTATGGATTTACAAAAGTGTTTTTATTTGAGCAAATGATAATTGGTATTTACCAAATCGATTAAGTTGAGCGCGTTGTTTTTCTTGTATTTGGCAGTTTGTTTTAAAAATAAATAAGCGGTAATCAATGCATCGCCCAAAGCAGTATGCCGGTCGTGCATTTTTACATTGTATATTTCACATAATTCCTCCAAACTGAATATTTTTTTATAAGTATTTGTTTTTGAAATTTTTTTATGGATGTAATTGGTGTCTAATTGTTTTGATTCCAAAGGACCAACTTTTAAACGTTTCAATGCCTGATTGATCATAGTAACGTCGAATGAGGTATGATGTGCAACAATGACGGCATCATCTAAATATTCAATAAATTTAATAATGGCTTCTTCTTCACTTAATTTTGCTTCATTGCCATTTTTTCTGATGCCATGAATTTTTACGGTTTCTTTATTGAAAATTTCTTGTTTTATATAAATTTCAATGGAATCTGAAACTAAAATTTTATTGTTTTTTATGGCCACTGCACCAATACAAAGTATTCGGTCATTTTCATAATCAAAACCTGTTGTTTCAGTATCGATGGCGACAAATCGGATGTTTTCAAAATTGGCATATTTCTGGCTGTTCTGTACCTTATCAAGGTGCTCCTGCCAAAATTCAGGAACCTGTTTTTTTTTGAAAAAACGAATCATATTTGTGGGATTTGAGAAGTTCTGAAACGTATTTTTATGGCTTCCTGCACGTTTTTTATGGGTTTAAAACAACTTTTTAATTTCAGCCTGTCGGCCTTATTTAAGCTGTTGATATCCACAAATTTTCCATTGTCGTTGTTGGCTAAACCTTGAGATGTTCTGAATTGCAATAATATTTTAAAAGCGTTGGCACAGGATTCAAATAGTTCGCGGTTTTGAGGTTCAACTTCCATCAATTTTTCATAGCGGGCAATGGTATTGTTAACCCTTAAATTATGAAACAATGATAAAATTCTGGCGGCATCAACCAAAGGTCTTATTGCCCTGCTTTTTATATCAAAACTATCCTTGTTTTCCCCGTCCTGTTCAACCAAAAATTGTTTAAAAAATCCTAAAGGAGGCGGGTTGTCTAAAGTAACTTTGCCCAAAAAGCTTAAAAATATTTGATTTTTTTCAATGCTTTTAAAGACGCTTTTGGCCATTTTGGTGTAAAGGGTTTCATCACCATAAATTAATTCAAAATCAAAAAAGATAATGCTTAACAATATTTTTTCTGGAATTGGGTCGGTTATCCATGCTGAAAATTGTTGTTTCCATTCATCTAAAGAAATACACCATTTTGGATTGCTGGCCATA
Source organism: Flavobacteriaceae bacterium (assembly GCA_016649745.1). Taxonomy (GTDB): domain Bacteria; phylum Bacteroidota; class Bacteroidia; order Flavobacteriales; family Flavobacteriaceae; genus Lutibacter. The sequence continues at coordinate 15,309 of JAENXD010000043.1, forward strand.
ATGTTTGCCGGACAATAGTCAAAACCAACGATATTTAATTTTTCGGTTACTTTTTCGGCCAATTCCAAAAAGTAATTTTTTACGGAATTGTATTCAGTGGAAGCCACATTTTCAAATACCAAAGCATTGTCCTGATCGGTCATTAATAATTGCTCTTTTCGTCCTTGGCTTCCCAATGCCAGCCAAGAAAATGATATTGGCGGCTGTTTTCCAATTTCTGAAATCGACATTCTTATCGCTTTTTTTGTAATGGCGGTATTGATTTCAGAGATTACTTTTGTCACAAAATAAATAGGGATTTCCTGTTCAAAGTATCCTCTGGTTAAGTCAGATGCTTTTGCCCTTATATATTTAAGTGTTTCGGCATCCGTGGCATTTTTAATTTCTTTGATAAGCAATGAAGGACTATTTCTCTGTGTTAATATTAAATCCTGTTGTGTTAAAATTCCGACAAGTTCTGTTTTATTGCTGCCGTCTTTGGTAATACATAAATGAGAAACTTTATGCTTTAAAATCATAATTTGGGCTTCGGCAACAGAAATGTTTTGGGGAAAAGTAACCACGGGTTTTGTCATAATATCACTTACTTTGTTAGTGATTGTATATAAACCGGTTCCAATTTTAGTTTTAATGTCCTTATCGGTAATAATTCCTATTGGTATGTCATTTTCTGTAATTATAATAGAATTAATTACCTTTTTCGTCATAATGATACACGCCGTTTGCACGGTGGTGTCCGGTGAACATGTTATTGGGTTTTTATTATAATTCGCCGATTGAATTTCTGATAAGCCATAGTCAATTTTTTGAATGGCAGAAACATTTGCAAATAATTTTCCTTTGTGTTTTTCAGAAAATGGTTCACGCGTATTTGTGGCGAAACTCGCGATTAAAAATTGGCTTACTTTTGGATAATTTAAAATAATGCTATGAAATAAACGAAGAGGAATTCCGTATAAAATGGTTTCTTCATTTGCGGAAGCACCCATTAAATAATTTTCGTTCATAATGAGTGGCCTTAAACCAAATAAGTCACCTTCATCGCAAATGTCAAGCATCAACTTTTCATTTTCCACAAATCTGTAAAGTCTTACGGATCCCTGATTTATAATATAAAAATGTTCATGAGGATGGTCGCCCTGACTGAAAATAATTTGATCTTTTTCAAAATATTGAATTTCTACATTTTCAGAAACTTCCAACAATGTTGCATTGGGAATTAAATTGAATGGCGGGTAATTTTTTAAAAAATCAAAAATTCTTTCTGAAATGGTATTTTTCATCTGTTTAAATTTTATTTTTTAGCGGTAACAGATGCTGTTCGCGATTAATCATTCCTTTGTGAATCAAAATTTGTTATGCTCGTTTCATTACTCCTTATATATATGTCGTTTAAAAAATCTATTAATCAATTAAATTCCAGTCTTTTCTAAACCGAATAAGTTCATGGTCAATTTGGTTTTTCGATAAGGAAATTAATTCATCCGCATTGTCAGAGACTATCGGATTTAAATAACTTACCTTAATTTCAGTTTTCCATTTGCTGAAGCATCTCAAAAAATGCGGAACAAATGTGTCATCACCTATCCAAGCATCATCAAGATTTTTATAATCTATGGCTACCGGCATAACCGGAACGCCTAATTGTGCTGCTAAAATGAATGAGCCGCGTTTAAAATCAATGGTGGTAGGCTTAATATGTGTGGTGCCTTCAGGCGTATTAAATATGGAAAAACCATTTTCTAAAACTTCGCTGATTTCTTTTAAAGTTTCTCCGCGGCTTGTTTTACTCTCTCTATTCACAAATATTACGCCTGTTGTTTTTGTAACACTTCCAATTAATGGCCAGGACTTCACCTCTTTTTTTCCGATGGGAGAAGCTAACATATTTTTTAAAATAACCATAGGATCAAAATAACTTCTGTGATTTGAAACAATTAAACCAGGTTTTATGGGTTCTTTACCGTAAACAGTAATTTTTGACCCTAAAATAGGGTGTAAAAGCCTAATAGAAAAACGTCTTAGCAATATACCGCGTTCCAATTTTTTCTCTTCGTTTTTATAAAATAAACTAATTAGAATTAATAAACAAAAGAAGATTAGAACAATTAATACAAATAAAAACAGCCTGCCAATAGCCAAAAAAAATCCAATTACACCCATTTATTTAAAATAACTGAATGTATCACCTTCTTTAATAGTTAGCAATGTTTCATAAATTAATTTAATAACATTTTCAACATCATCTTTGTGAACCATTTCTACGGTAGTGTGCATATAGCGCAGTGCCAGTGAAATTAATGCGGAAGGCACGCCACCATTGCTATAGGCAAACGCATCTGTATCAGTACCTGTAACACGCGAAGAAGCCATTCTTTGAAAAGGGATTTTTTCCGAGATGGCCGTATTCACAATCAATTCTCGTAAATTATTTTGAATAGCAGGAGCATAGCTTATTACAGGTCCGCTACCTGAAAGTGTTTCCCCTTCTTTCTTTTTATCAATCATTGGGGTCGATGTGTCGTGACAAACATCGGTAATTATCGCAATATTCGGTTTGATGGTTTGTGTAATCATTTCGGCGCCGCGCAAGCCAATTTCTTCCTGAACGGAGTTTGTAATATACAGTCCGAAAGGAAGTGTTTTCTTGTTTTCTTTTAACAAACGTGCAACTTCCGCAATCATAAATCCCCCCATTCTGTTATCGAGCGCTCTGCAAACAAAATTATTTTTATTTAAAATAAAGAAGGTGTCAGGGTAGGTAATTACACAGCCTACATGAACGCCTAATTCATCAACTTCCTCTTTCTTTTTACAACCGACATCAATAAATATATTGTCTAATTGAGGCGCTTGTTCTTTACTCTTATCTCTAGTGTGTATTGCAGGCCACCCAAAAACACCTTTTACAATGCCTTTTTTTGTATGAATATTTACAATTTTTGAAGGGGCAATTTGATGATCGCTTCCCCCATTTCTAATCACATAAATTAAACCTTCAGGAGTGATATAGTTTACATACCATGAAATTTCATCTGCATGTCCTTCAATAACCACTTTAAATTTCGCGTCGGGATTTATCACACCCACAGCCGTGCCATAACTGTCGGTTATAAAGGTGTCAACATAAGGCTTTAAATAATCCATCCAAATTTTTTGACCTTCACTTTCATAACCTGTCGGTGAAGCGTTATTTAAATATTTTTCTAAAAAGGCGATTGATTTTTTATTTAATATAGATTTGCTCATCATTAATTTAAATGTTTTTGTGAACGCAAGATAGTAAAATGTTATGTATGCCAAAATTTATAATTCATATTGCATTAATAAAACAGTTAGATATTATTGAAATAGATTTTTGATTTTGTAATTTTGGAACTCCTTTTGATAAAGATATTAATTGATGAAGAATAAAGTTAAAAAATTTTTGTTATTGCCTATCTTATTTGTGGGTGTACTTCTTTTTGCGCAAGAAGAAAAGGAATCTATCCCTCTAACTGAACAGTACACTATATTTGAAGGAGATACGTTGCTGATTGAATTGGATGAAATTTTTTTATTGAAAACATTAAAATTTAAAACAGATTATGACCGTCGCTATTATATATGGTATCGTAAAAAAACATTAAAGGCATACCCTTATGCAAAATTGGCAGCTGACAGGCTGGAAACTTTGAATGAAAGATTGGAGAAAATAAAATCTAAAAGAAAGAAAAAACAATATATAAAAGTAATTCAAAATTATATGGAAGGTGAATTTACCGACCAGCTTAAAAAATTAACTAGAACAGAGGGAGAAATCTTAATAAAATTGATGCATAGGCAAACTGGGGAAACCGCTTATGATTTGGTTAAAGATTATCGCAGTGGTTGGAAGGCGTTTTGGTATAATGCTACCGCAAATATGTTTAAGTTATCCTTAAAAGATAAATATGATCCTGTTCATAATACAACAGATTTTCTAATTGAAGATATTTTACAACGAGCTTTTACTGACGGAACTTTACAACGACAACCATCAAAAGTTGATTTTGACTATTATGAATTGGGTACAAGTTGGATAGTTGCTCCTAGACCAGCCAAGAAAAAGAGTAAATAATGCGAATTAAGGGTTAACAATTGGCTTTAAAAAACAGGCAGCAAGTTTTCCAAATATATGTACTATTAAACCTTTAAAAGACCTGACTTTGCTTGCATTTTGGATTTGAGTTTTTTCATTTATCCAATTAAAAAAAGATTCTATAGGTTGTCTTATGGCTGATACAGCCTTTGAATAGAGGTTTTCATAGGCAAAATCTCTTTGCTTAAGAACCGCTGATTTTCCTTTAATTCCTTTGATTGGCGTTAGCATAGTTATTTGATTTTCGGTGTATAAATTATCAAA
>JAENXD010000099.1 GCA_016649745.1 Flavobacteriaceae bacterium
TAAATTCACCAATGATGAAGCTGTTTTAAAACGTCAGATTGAGCGTGCAAATATTTGTTTTTTGCATGCGCCTTTATTTCATCCGGCGATGAAAGCGGTTGGTCCTGTGAGAAAGGAGCTGGGCGTAAAAACATTTTTTAATATGCTGGGGCCTTTGGTAAATCCGAGTCGGCCACAAAATCAGTTGGTTGGCGTTTTTAACATGGAAGTGGCAAGAATTTATAATTATTTATTACAAAAAACAGCCACAAATTATGGCATTGTTTACAGTTTGGATGGTTATGATGAAATTGCGTTGACGGGCGGATTCAAATTATTTACCAAAGAAAATGAACAATTGATTACACCCGAAGAATTGGGGTTGAAAAGATTGAATCAGTCGGATATTTATGGCGGAAATACCGTGAAAGAAGCTGCTGAAATTTTCAGTTCCATTTTAAATGGCGAAGGAACCGAAGCCCAAAACAATGCTGTTTTGGCAAATGCCGCCTTCGCTTTAAAAATAATCGACAACAATAAATCATTTGAAACAGCTTTTGAAGAAGCCAAAGATTCGTTATTCGGATTAAAGGCAAAAGAAAGTTTAAGTAAATTGATTAAGAATTAAGAATTACGAATTACGAATTACGAATTACGATTTTTTAAAATTATAATGCTATGAAATGAGCATAACGGAAACTTGATGCAAACACCAATGAAGATATGCGAATTACATATGACCAATAAAAAACAATAAATATCTACATATGAAAGAAAATATTATTCAAATTAAAAGTTACGACTTTGCCGTGCAAATTGTGAAATTGTATAAAATTTTGATAGATGAAAGAAAAGAATATATTTTAAGTAAACAATTATTGAGGTCGGGAACATCAATAGGAGCAAACGTTGAAGAAGCACTTGGGGGTCAAAGCAAGAAAGACTTCTTTGCGAAATTATCGATAGCTTACAAAGAAGCAAGAGAAACTCATTATTGGATAAGACTTTTAAGAGATACAAATTATTTGACAATTGAAGAAAGTAAATTGTTTCTAGAAAACACTTCGGAATTATTAAAAATTATAGGGAGCATCCAAAAAACAATTCGTAATTCGTAATTGAAAATTTATAATTTATAATTAATTATGACCATTTTAGATAAAATAATAGCCCATAAAAAGCTGGAAGTCGCTAAATTAATGCGAGAAGTTTCTTTGGAAAAGTTGGTAAAAAGCCCAAATTTTAACCGAACGCCAATTTCCTTAAAAAAAGCGTTGACCGATAAAAATTCAACAGGAATTATTGCTGAGTTTAAGAGAAAATCGCCTTCAAAAGGAATTATCAACGATAAAGTTTCAATTGGCGAGGTAACCCAAGGCTATCTGGATGCCAATGTTGCCGCACAATCGATTTTGACTGAACTAGAGTTTTTTGGCGGAAGTATTGTCGATTTAATTCAGGCACGTGCCGTAAACGAAACCACTCCGATTTTAAGAAAAGATTTTATTGTGGACGGATTTCAAATTGTGGAATCGAAAGCAATTGGTGCGGACGCCATTTTGTTAATTGCAGCTTATTTAACCAAAGAAGAATTGAAAAATTACGGCAAGTTGGCCGAAGATTTGGGTATGGAAGTGTTGTATGAAGTGCATAATCTCGAAGAATTGGATAAAATTGATTTAAGTAATAAAATTATCGGAATTAACAATCGAAACCTTAAAACTTTTGAAGTGGATTTAGAGCATTCTCTTGCGTTGATAAAAAATATACCGGAGAATTGCATCAAAGTTTCGGAAAGCGGCATCAGCGACCCAAGAATTATTACCGGACTCAAAGAATACGGATTTCAAGGCTTTTTAATTGGCGAAACTTTTATGAAAACGGAGAATCCGGGATTGGCTTGTTTGGAATTTATTTCTCAAATCAGGTAGAAAAAATAATGAGTTATAATTAGGGTAGAATGTGGCGTTTAACATTGAATAAATTTGCGAACTTTGCGTAAATCTTCGCTAGTTTAGCGGTTAAAACATTAAAAACCTGACTATTAAAGTCAAGAAGTAAGTATCAAGTTAAGGTAATAAATAATTAAAAAATAAATCTTTCAATCTTTTAATTATTTAATCTTTTAATATTAAATAAAATATGAAAATCAAAGTTTGTGGCATGAGGGACAGTGAAAATATTTCAGGTTTGTTGAATTTGAAACCTGATTTTATCGGATTTATTTTTTACGCTCAATCAAAACGCTTTGTTACCGATTTTCCGCAAATTGAAATTCCTTTTTCAACAAAAAAAGTGGGCGTTTTTGTAAATGAGACCATTGATGAAATTATTGGAAAAGTAATAAAATATAAGTTGGATTTTGTGCAATTGCACGGAAATGAAACGCCGGAATATTGTGAAAAATTAATTGCTATAATTACTGTGCAAAGTCGAAATGAGAATAAATTACGTCATTCTGAACCTGCCTGTCCGGTAGGCAGGCTTGTTTCAGAATCTCATCCAATAGGAATTATTAAGGCATTTTCAATTGACGAAGATTTTAATTTTGATGTAATCCAACCTTTTGAAAAGCACGTTTCTCTTTTTTTATTCGACACAAAGGGAAAAAATTATGGAGGAAATGGGGTGAAATTCAATTGGGATTTGCTTCAAAACTATAAGGGAAAAACACCTTTTTTATTAAGTGGAGGCATTTCAAAAGAGGATGTTTTTGAACTAAGGAAAATTAGACATCCCGCATTTTTGGGTGTCGACATTAACAGCGGTTTTGAATTGGAACCGGGATTAAAAAATGTAGATGAAATTAAAGAATTTAAAAGTAGATTAATATGAGCTATTTTGTTGATAAAAAAGGTTATTACGGAGAATTTGGAGGTGCTTTTATCCCCGAAATGTTGTATCCAAACGTTAAAGAATTGGAAGATAATTATTTGAAAATTATGCAAGAACCTGATTTTCAGAAAGAATTTCAGGAATTATTAAAAGAATATGTAGGCCGCCCAACGCCGTTATATTTTGCAAAACGATTATCGGAAAAATACAACACTAAAATTTATTTAAAGCGCGAAGATTTGTGTCATACCGGCGCGCATAAAGTTAATAATACGATCGGACAAATATTGGTGGCTAAAAAGTTGGGAAAATCTAGGGTGATTGCAGAAACTGGCGCTGGGCAACACGGAGTTGCGACCGCAACGGTTTGTGCGTTGATGGGCATTGAATGTGTAGTGTATATGGGTGAAGTTGATATTGCACGCCAAGCACCAAATGTGGCCCGTATGAAAATGTTGGGCGCTAAAGTTGTACCGGCATTGTCTGGCAGCAGAACTTTAAAAGATGCCACAAATGAAGCAATCAGGGATTGGATTAACAATCCGGTAAACACGCATTATATCATTGGTTCTGTGGTTGGACCGCATCCGTATCCCGACATGGTGGCTCGTTTTCAGTCGGTTATTTCAGAAGAAATTAAAAAGCAATTGTTGGAAAAGGAACATACCGAAAATCCGGATTATGTAATTGCATGTGTTGGTGGCGGAAGCAATGCCGCAGGCGCGTTTTATCATTATTTGGATGAAGATAACGTAAAATTAATCGCAGTTGAAGCGGCCGGTTTGGGAATTAATTCCGGGGAAAGTGCAGCAACCAGTGTTTTGGGTAAAGAAGGCATTATTCACGGTAGTAAGACTTTATTGATGCAAAGCAAGGACGGACAAATAACTGAGCCTTATTCTATTTCTGCCGGATTGGATTATCCCGGCATTGGTCCATTGCACGCTCATTTATACAAATCCAAACGCGCTGAATTTATATCAATTACCGATGCAGAAGCAATGGATGCAGGCTTGGAATTGTGTCAATTAGAAGGCATTATTCCAGCCATTGAAAGTGCGCATGCATTGGCGGTTTTTAAGATGAAAAAATTTAAGAAAAGCGATGTTGTGGTGTTGAATTTATCGGGGAGAGGCGATAAGGATTTGGATACTTATGTGAAATATTTTAAACTTTAGCTCAATTTCAATACCATTGGAGAAGTTGATATGTTTTACCATTATTTTAATGAAGTTGAAGTGAATCTTAGTGAAACTCCGTGAATCTTGGTGAACCTTTGTGTAATAGCCATTTCACGAAGCTACACAAAGAAAATACTCAAAGATTCACAAAGTTGCATGTTATAATTAATTTTCGGTATAGAAGCAAAAATGAATTTAAGACAGCTTTAAAATAGAAATAATTTGATGAGACCCTGAAATAAATTCAAGGTAACGAAATCTAAACAAATATTAAAAATGAACAGAATCAATCAGAAATTACAGGAAAACAAAAAACTGTTGTCCATTTATTTTACGGCAGGTTTTCCACAAATAAACGATACGGTTTCCATTATTGAAAACTTGGAAAAAAGCGGAGTAGATTTTATTGAAATAGGCCTGCCTTTTAGTGATCCTTTGGCAGACGGACCAACCATTCAGGCAAGTTCAACAAAAGCATTGGACAATGGAATGACGACTGAAGTTTTATTCAATCAGTTAAAAGATATTCGTAAATCGGTAGCTATTCCCTTAATAATTATGGGCTATTTTAATCCGATGATGCAATTTGGCGTGGAGAATTTCTGCAAGAAATGTGCAGAAATAGGTATTGACGGATTGATTATTCCCGATTTGCCTTTGGATGTTTATAATGATCATTATAGAACTATTTTTGAAAAATACGGATTGATCAATGTGTTTTTAATTACGCCACAAACTTCTTTGGAGCGTATTCAGTTTATCGATAAAATTTCGGACGGATTTATTTATATGGTGAGTTCGGCAAGTGTAACAGGTTCTCAAAATTCTTTTGGGAAAGTCCAAGATGATTATTTTAAACGCATTGCCGACTTAAATTTAAAATCGCCTCAAATTGTTGGTTTTGGAATTTCCAATGCAGAAACCTTTAAACAAGCTACAAAATATGCAAAAGGCGCTATTATTGGCTCTGCATTTGTGAAATATTTGAACGAAAATGGCACAAAAGACATCAATAAATTTGTGGGTAGTATCATAGATTAATACCTTTAACCAAATCTAAAAAAATCTAAAAAATGGAATTACCTAAAAGAGCCGGAGACAATCCTTTGGCAGTTGAATTGGAAGAAGGAAAAAAATATGCTTGGTGTGCTTGCGGTTTGTCGGAAAGTCAGCCGTTTTGCAACGGATTACACAAAGGCACAGGAATGAGTCCAATAGTTTTTACAGCAGAAAAAACAGAAACGAAGTATTTATGTGCTTGTAAACAAACCAAAAACGGACCATTTTGCGACGGATCACATAAATAATTAGAAGAACTTTTTATATTGCAACACCCTAAAATCAAAGGTATTGAATTTAGGGTGTTGTTTTTTTAAATATTGGTATTGCGGGTTACTTCCAACAGCTCTGTTTGCACTTCCGGAAGGCGCCGTTAATGAAATTACTTTTATTTTTCTGCGTATTTTATTTTCATTGAATTCAAATTCGTGAATTTTTGGCGTTTCAGCAGAAATTAATTTTAGGGCAATATTTTGCGCTTTCAGTTGTCTTCTTAAATGATATTCGGGTCCGTTTTTACTGCTTCCGCCAGTTAGTAAAAGCGTATGAACAGAAGTGTTATTTTTGATATAAAACAGTAAATCCCTCAACACTATATTTTCCATTCCTAAATCTGATGCATCCATTTTTTTTCGTTCGCAGGATTCGACAATATCACAAATGCCCATATTATGATGAATTAAAAAATCCTTGCGCTGTTGAATGGCAAAATCTGTAGTTTCAAAATGTAGTTTCAGCTTAAATAACTCATCTAAAATTTTCCATAATTGCCCATCAATACTTCCATAACAAAAATTGACATCCCCTTTTTTTAAATTTCCTGTTGAGAAACGGGGTGGAGGCAAGGTGCCAACAATGAGCTTTGTAGCTCCTTTAGGAATAAATGGTTTGTAAGGATGAACTTGATAAAACATTAGATTTAATTTTAATTATTCTAAATAATTCCGCAATGGCTTTGCCTCGAGGATAATCGGTTTCAAGAATTCTTTTATTCTTTAAATTATACAATAAAGAGCGGAACATTTACTTTATGCCTTACACGATCTATGGTAGTTCCAAATATTAAATCTTTGAGTACCGCATGACCGTGCCTGCCCATAACCAATAAATCAAAAGTATCTGTATTCACAATTTGTGGAATTGCCCGTTTTGGATTGCCAAACCCAAGTTTTATCCGAATATTATAACCTCGATCTGTTAATTCTTTTTTATAATTATTTAAAAATGCTTTGTCACTGGAGGTTTCATAATCTTTAATTTGATTTCCATAAACCAATGCTCCTGGTGTTTCAACAATATGAATAAAGGTATATTTGGCTATTTTTCCACCAATTTGCAAAGCAGAAGCAATGGTTTTAGAATCTGATGCTGAAAAATCGATTGCTATTGCAATATTTTTATAAGGGTGCAATGCTGAGATTTCGGCTATTTTAACAGGTTTAATATGTGGTACCATAATGGATGTTTTTATTGGTAATCTTTTTATCAGTGGCCAAATTGTAATAAAAATTAATAATAATGCTGCTCCAATAATAATTGGGATTATAAATAACCAAATATATATTGGTGATGATGATGTTTCTAGCCATGTTTTAACCTCATCCGAAACAAGTTTGGCATTAAGCACAATTATAATTATTGTAATAAACCAAGCTGCTATGCGCATGAGAATTTTTATGTGAAATCCTTGCATCAGTTTTTTGTCGCTCACAAAATGAATTAAAGGTATTATGGCAAATCCCAGTTGTAAACTTAGCACTACCTGACTTAAAACTAACAACTCACCAATATATTCTTCTCCAAAATAAATGACCGTGATTAATGCCGGTATTATTGCAATTATACGTGTGAGTAATCGCCGTACCCATGGCTGAATACGTAAATTCAAATAGCCTTCCATTATTATTTGTCCAGCCAGTGTGCCGGTAATTGTTGAACTTTGTCCGGCGGCGATAAGTGCTAATGCAAAAAGTATTGGTGCCCATTTGGTTCCCAATAAAGGTTCTAGTAATTTGTGTGCATCCTGAATTTCAGCCACTTCATACATTCCGTTTTTGTAAAATACGGCAGCCGCTACAATTAAAATTGCGGCATTTACAAAAAATGCGAAATTTAATGCAATTGTAGAATCAATAAAATTGAATTTTAATGCCTGCTTAATTCCTTTTTTGGTGTGTTTTATTTTTCTGGTTTGTACCAAAGAAGAATGCAAATACAAATTATGTGGCATTACAGTTGCCCCAATAATTCCAATAGCTATATAAAGTGCGCCATCACCTGGTAAAGAAGGTATAAAACCATGTAGAATTTCACCCATATCTGGCTTGGCGAAAAACATTTCTAAAAAGAAAGACAATCCAATAATCACAATCAGCCCAATAATAAAAGCTTCCATTTTACGAATTCCTTTGTTTATAAGAAATAATAGCAAAAAACTGTCAAAAACCGTGATAGAAACTCCCCAAATCATTGGAATACCAAAAAGAAGTTGCAATCCTATCGCCATTCCTAAAACTTCGGCTAAATCGGTAGCGGCTATAGCAATTTCTGCCAATAGGTATAAAATAAAATTTACTGCCCGAGGATAAGCTTCCCGGGAAGCTTGCGCTAAATCTAAGCCACGTACAATCCCCAAACGTGTTGCCAGGCTTTGCAATAACAGCGCCATCAAATTGGACATTAATAAAACCCAAATTAAAGCATAACCAAATTGACTTCCCCCAGCAATATCTGTAGCCCAATTTCCGGGATCCATATAGCCAACACTCACCAAATAGGCTGGGCCTAAAAATGCCAATATTTTTCTCCAAGTCGATTTCTTTCCGGAGGTATTAACAGATCCGTGAACTTCTCCCAGTGATTTTCTGTTCTTTCTATCAATCATTTTTTATTTATAGTTGAAGATATAAATTGGAAGCCGTTTTATGCGACACCATAATTGTATTGTTGTTGATCTCAATTTTTAAGGAGTGGTCAAATTCTTCTTTTTGTAAAATTTTAATCTGAGCGTTGATGCAAATATTGTTTTTATCGAGAAATTGTAAAAAAACCGAAGAGGAGTCTTTAACTCCTATGAAAACACCTTCATCCCCCTCTTGACATTCAGAGAGTAACTTTTTTTCAATTTTTGGAAAATTTCCATCTTTATTCGGAATCGGGTCTCCATGAGGATCTATTTTAGGATATGCCAGAAATTCATCCAATTTATTGGTGAGTTTTTCCGATTTTATATGCTCTAATTGTTCGGCAACCTCATGGACTTCATCCCAAGAAAAATTTAATTTTTCTACCAGGAAAACTTCCCATAATCTATGCTTTCTAATAATAGCTATTGCAGTTTCCATACCGAATTGACTCAATTTAAACCCCTGATATTTTTTATAATTGATAAGGTTTTTTTCTGAAAGCTTTTTAATCATATCGGTAACTGAAGAAGCTTTCGTTTCCATTTCTTTGGCAAGCGCATTGGTGCTCACTCCGGTTGGGTGTGTTCGCTCCAGATGAAATATGGCTTTTAAATAATTTTCTTCTGAGAATGTTAGCATTTATTTGTTTGTTAGCCGCAAATTTACATTAAATAAAATATATTTTTAGGCTTGGCTAAATTTTATTTGCAATTTATGAAAAAATAAGATGAACTAATAAAAAATAAATAAACAATTAAAACAAAAAATACCATGTAAATTTGCCATTTATAAATGGATATGTTTGAAACGTTAAACAGATTTTTCAAAAGTTTAGATTTTCTAAAGGGAATTGTATTGACTGTGGCCATATTGATTCCTGTTTTTTTAAGTAAGTTTATTTTTGGGGATATTCATTTTGGTTTTAGCATTGCGCTTGGCGTATTATTTTGTTCGCCAACGGATGTCCCTGGGAGTAACAAACACGTATTTTTTGGAATTTTAATCGCCACATTTTTATCGTTTGGTTTAACGTTACTCTTTGGTTCAGTCGCTAATATTTTATGGTTGTTACTGCCTTTATTGGGCGTTTTTGTGTTTCTGGTCTCTTATATTTCAGTTTTCGGTTTTAGGGCCTCACTGATTTCGTTTGTGGGGTTATTATCCATTGTTTTAAGTTTTATCCATGATTATTCCGAGTTTAGTTTAATGTTGCATGCTTCATTAATTGCGTTGGGTGGATTGTGGTATTTATCGCTAACTTATTTAAAATTATTTCTTTTTCCAAAAATTCAAGTCGATCAATTATTTATAAAAACCATTGAAAAAACTGCCGAATATTTAAGAGTTCGAGCCGAATTGTTTGGCAGTTCAGAAAATAGGGACGAATTGCGGCATAAATTATTTGAGCTTCAAATTAAAATAAATGAACTTCATGAAACGCTTAGGGAAATCATTTTAACGAGCAGCGGTAAATCAAGATTCTCTAACAGAACCAGAAGGCATCATTTAATTTTTACTGAGTTGGTTGACATATTGGAACTTGCCATAGCAAACCCGATAGATTATGATCAATTTGATGAGGTTTTTAAAAAACACGAAGAAAAAATTAAGGAATTTAAGCTGCTGGTTTTTGAAATTGCGAATCAATTGGAACACATTTCAAAAGTGATCAGAAAAGAAGAAAAATTACAGGCAAATAATAAAATTCCTGAAATTTTAAAAAATATTGACAGGCATATAGATTATTACCGCATTTTAGTTGGTCTTCCAAAGGCCAGAGTTGGAGCTATAATGTTGTTAAATCTGAAAAATTACCAAGAAAAACAAGCTCAAAACGTAATTGCAATAGAACGGATACTCAATAATTACAGGAAAAATGATGAAATTTTAAGTGCTAAGGAAGCAAATAGGTTTATTACGCCCCAAGATTATGATTTCAAGAAGTTAACAGAAAATTTCAATTTCAATTCTCCAATATTCAAACATTCCTTGAGATTGGCAATTGTTGTTTTGGTTGGTTTTGCCATTGGTAAATCATTTTCCATGCAAAATCCTTATTGGATTTTATTGACTATCATCATCATCATGCGCCCAAGTTTTGGCTTAACAAAATCAAGGTCTATTCATAGGGTTGTTGGTACGCTGATAGGTGCCACAATTGCAACCGCAATTATATTAATTACCCAAAATACTGTTGTTTACGGTGTTATTGCAGTAATTTCTTTGCCATTGGCCTATTCTTTAGTGCAATTAAATTTTAGAAATGCCGCTATTTTTATCACTTTAAACGTTATTTTTGTGTACGCCTTGTTTGCACCCAATATTTTATCGGTTGTTCAGTTTAGAATTGTTGATACTTTAATCGGCGCTTCATTGGCATTTGCTTCAAATTATTTTTTATGGCCAACTTGGCAATTTCAAAATATTACTGAAAGTTTTAATAATGCGATATCCTCCAATCAAAATTTTTTAAAACAAATTGCTATATTTTATGAGAAAAAGGGTGAAGTTTCCACAGTTTATAAATTGGCAAGGAAAGAAGCTTTTTTAAACATAGGAAATTTAAATGCTGCATTTCAGCGGATGAGCCAGGATCCAAAGTCCAAACAAATAGAACTCTCCACAATTTATGAAATTGTTGTTTTTAACAATACTTTTTTGTCGTCTTTAACCGCTTTGGGAACTTTTATGAGAAATAACAAAACCTCTGAAGTACCTGCCGAATTCAATATTTATGTTGAAAATATCTGCTCAAACCTTGACATGACCAAGCAACTACTGGGAAAAAGTGTTGATATTAAAACAATAAATTCATCAAATATTGAGGATGCCGAAAATTTATATCAAACTTTTTTTGACAATCTATCAAAAAAGCGCGACAAAGAAATAGCGTTAGGCAAGGAGCATTCCATGACCACCCGAGTTCAGTTAAGAGAAACCTTATTGGTTTCAGAACAGTTAAAATGGCTATACAATTTATCAGAAAAACTAGTTGCTTCAGCAAAAAAATACAATCCAACCCTTTAGAATCAGGATATAAATTTTGGCGTTCCCGCTGAAAAAGCGGTCGCGCTGTCATTA
>JAENXD010000019.1 GCA_016649745.1 Flavobacteriaceae bacterium
AATTAATCAGGAGAAAAGCGCAAGGAAAAGCGTATGCCATAACGTGCAAATTAATTACAAAAGCCGATGGCACAAAATTTGGAAAAACTGCCGGCGGAAATGTTTGGTTAGACGCCAACAGAACATCCCCATATAAATATTACCAATATTGGCTAAACTGTTCTGATGAAGATGCCGAAAATTATATTAAAATTTTTACTTTTTTAGACCAAGAAACCATTGAAAGTTTAATTGCAGAGCACAAAGAAACTCCTCATTTGCGCATTCTTCAAAAGAAAATCGGAGAAGAAGTGACTATAATGACGCATGGAAATGAAGCTTATGAAAACGCCATTAAAGCGTCAAATATTTTGTTCGGAAATTCTACAGCGGAAGATTTAAAAACATTGGATGAACAAACATTTTTGGATGTCTTTGAAGGCGTTCCTCAAGCAGATATTGACAGATCCGTTATTGAAAATGGATTGGAAATTGTTGCTGCTTTTGCTGATTATGGCTTCTTAAAATCAAATGGCGAAGTGCGCAGGGCTTTAAGTGAAAATTCAATTTCAGTAAATAAAGAAAAAGTAACAGAAGATTTTGTGATCACCTCAAATGATTTAATTGCAAATAAATTTGTGTTACTGCAACGCGGTAAAAAAAGTTATTTTTTGTTGAAAGTGGTATAGCAAAATGTATTTAGCAATGTAAAGTTGCTTTAAAATTAAAATAGGGAAACCGTCTAAAGTTAATTCAGGCAGTTTTTTCATTTATGGTTGACAAAAACTTGTTTATTCGAAATAAAAATTGTTAAAAATAATATGTTAAAACCCAAAAATGTCCCTTTTGAATGTTTAGTGTACAGTTATAATACAGAAGTTTAAAAACAGCTTTACAAATGAACAAAGGCAAGAAACTAACAGAGAAATTGGGGGTAAATTTTGTTTCGGAGAAAACATCTGCAATACTCAACCATTCTTCCAAACCAAAAGCAAATTCCCCTCCGACGGAGGGGAATTTGCATCCCGTTTTTTTTATGACATTACCATTAAATTACAGCCTCTAATATCGGAATTGTCAAACCTTCCCAAAACTTCAAATGTTCCGTTGGCATATGTTTTACCCAAATCTTGGGTTGCAATAAACGAACAGGAATTGATGTTTGCCAAATCAATAACATTGATTCCTCCCGATTTTCCTTCGGGCAAAATAGTTAAAGCATCCTCGGTATCTCGAATTAGAATTTTCATCCAAGGCGGATATTCAAAAATTCCGTTTCCCTTTGAATAGGCCTGACTCAACAATTCGGTCATTCCATATTCCGAATGAATATTGGAAACCCCAAAACCTTCGCGCAACATTTGGTGCAATGCCGGCCTAATCAGCTCTTTTCTCCTGCCTTTCATACCGCCAGTTTCCATAACAATGGTATTCTTCAGCTTAAAATTATATTTTTCAACCAAATCTAACAAAGCAAAGGAAACACCAATGAGCAGTATTTTTTGGTTTTTATGATCCAATTCAACTAAATTTTGAGCCAATTCTTCTAAATTATTTAAATAAAAACCACTTTTTTCCTTTTTTGACTTCTTAATAAAATCATTCACCATATAAATCAACGAGGAACCTTCGCGTTCCAAATAAGAAGGTAATAATGCCAAAACAGTAAACTCTTCAATAGCGCCATAAAAATGCTCAAAGCCTTTAGTGAAACTTTCTTCGTAGACGGATAAGTCGGTAACAAAATGTTTACTTTGCTCATTTCCGGTAGTTCCGCTACTTAAAAAGAGAGATTGAATAACTTCATTTGAAGATAAAACAAGGTGTGATTTAAAGAATTGAATTGGCAAAAAAGGAATCTCCTCAATTTTTTTAACGCTAAGAATATCAATGTGTAAATGGTCTATAAACTCTTTATAAACCACATTATTTCTGGCCTGAAATTGAAATATTTCAAGTGCCATTTTTTCAAACCCGTTACTATTATGAAGATTAAAAATGTTAATTTTTTTCATAAAAATTGTGAAACAAAACAAAAGTAATGTAAATTTACGCAACCTATTATCTTTTTAGGTATCTTATTAACAATTAAAATGCTCGTATTTGGGTTTAGATGAACTCATAAAACAGTGTGCTAATAACGATCGAAAGGCACAAAAGGAAATTTACCAGCTTTTTGCAGGTAAGTTGTTTTCGATATGCCTAAAGTACTCTAAAAACAAACAAGAGGCCCAAGACAATTTTCAAGATGGCTTTATTGTCATTTTTGATAAAATTGGGCAGTTTAATTTTAAAGGGTCGTTTGAAGGCTGGTTGAAGCGAGTGATGGTTAACACGGTTTTACTGAAGTACAGAAAAAAAAATGTGTTAAATATTGTTACGGAAGATATTCCTGATGAGGTGATTGTTGACGTTGATGATGATGAAATTTCTTTAGATTTTTTACTAAATCTAATAAATGAATTACCAGATAGGTACAGAATGGTTTTTAACCTTTATGCTTTAGACGGTTATTCTCATAAGGAAATTTCAGAAATGTTGCTAATCGCAGAAGGCACCTCAAAATCGAATTTAGCCCGAGCAAGAGCCATTTTAAAACAAAAAATAGAAAATCATCAAAAGGCCCAACACTCTATTTAAGATAAAAGATAATAGTGAAAGATTTTAAGAACATCGATAGGTTATTCCAAGAGAATTTAAAAGACTTTGAGGTTTCCCCGCCTAACGATGCTTGGGATTCTATTGAAAATCGGCTTATTGGCAGACCTAAAAAACGTAAAATTCCTTTCTGGCTAAAAATTTCCAGCATTGCGGCATTGCTTATTCTCTTTTTTAGTATCGGAACTATTTATTTTCTTCCAAAAAATGAATTTTCTCAAAAAATATTTCCTAACAAAAATAGAATTCCGGAAATTTCAGACCAAAAAGATACAATAACTACAGTATCTGTTGAAGAAAAAATAAAGGCTATTCAAAAAGCAGTGACGGCTTTAAGTGAAGAATTGTCAGAAATAGAAAACAGCGCCAAATTTGCGGTAGAAGCCGAGAAAAACATTACAGAAGAGACGGCTTTGTCCCAAAAATCAATAAACAGCTTTTTATTAAAGGACATTAAAAAATTACCGCTTTCAAAATTTGCTGATAAAGAAATTTCAAAAAAAGAAATAATAGAAAGTAAATTTAGTATTGCTACCATTTTTGCTCCAATTTATTTCAATTCGTTTGGTGAAGGTTCTGGCGTTGACGCGCAGTTTAAAGACAATCCGTCTTCAGGAAATTCATCTTTTTCTTACGGCGTAAAAGTGGCTTATCAACTCACAAACAAATTCAGTTTACAATCGGGAGTTAACTTAATTAATCTAGGTTTAACAACCAATAACATATATGTTACACCCGGTGTTTCCGATATTGGTTTTTCAAATTTATCGGCAAATCCGTTTTTAGCCAGAAGCGAAAATACTTCAAACCTTAAAGAAAATATATTAAATGGTGATGACCTTTCAGGTGGAAGTTTAAATCAGGTTTTTGGTTATGTTGAAATTCCGGTTGAAATAAAGTACAACGTAACTGATGGAAAATTCGGAATAAATTTAGTGGGTGGATTTAGTACGCTACTTTTAAACAGGGATGAAGTTTTTGTTGAAACCAATGGCTTTACGCAAAGCTTAGGATCTTCAAATAACCTAAGACCCCTAAATTTTAGCGGTAATATTGGATTGGATGTGGATTATTCCATTTATAAAAATTTATTTATTAATGTTTCACCAATGTTTAAAATGCAAACAAGTACCTTTTCTAAAAACTCCGGAAGTATTCAACCTTACTATTTAGGAGTTTATACAGGTTTAAATTATAAGTTTTAGTTGGTTTATTATTTGGCTGGTTACCAAATATTGAATGAAGAAAGCCATTTCTAATTTGAAATGGTTTTTCTTTTTAAAAAAACTGCTTCAATCGCAATTTTTTAAAGAAATTTTTGGGCGTTCCCTTGCGGGTCAGGCTATCGCTACTCGCATCCCGTAAAAACGGGAGCGCTCAAACATACCGCTCTATCCTTAACCTTTAAATTAAAAATGAATAATTGGCTAATTGACTCATTGAAAGCACTTTTATTATTCAGCAAAAAAAATAACGAAAAAAATCGTTCATTTCTTTTACGGCAATTTCAAGGATTCGTCGGTATTATTCGTATTTTTGCACAATCTTAAATCTAAATTGAATCCTTCTTATGGAAATTACAACAATAGAAAAAACAATACAGCAAGCTTTAGATAAACTAGGGGTTAAAGCGTTAAATAACGGAACATCAACAGGTTCAAATTTCTTTGGAAACGGTGAAATTATGGAATCCTATTCTCCTGTAGATGGAAAATTGATAGGTAAAGTTACCACAACAACAAAAGAAGATTTTGAAAAAGTTATGGAATCTGCTCAGGCAGCTTTTACGAGTTGGAGAATTGTTCCGGCACCGCAACGCGGAGAAATTGTTCGTCAGTTTGGCGAAAAACTGCGCGAACTAAAACAACCTTTAGGAGAACTGGTTTCTTATGAAATGGGGAAATCGCTGCAAGAAGGCTTAGGAGAAGTTCAGGAAATGATAGACATTTGCGACTTTGCTGTTGGGTTGTCAAGACAATTACACGGTTTTACCATGCATTCCGAGCGTCCAGGACATAGAATGTACGATCAATATCACCCCTTAGGCATTGTGGGCATTATATCAGCATTTAACTTTCCTGTGGCCGTTTGGGCTTGGAACACTGCATTGTCTTGGATTTGCGGTGACGTTTGCATTTGGAAAGCCTCAGAAAAAGCACCTTTATGCAGCATTGCCTGCCAAAATATAATTGCAGATGTTTTAAAAGAAAATAAATTGCCTGAAGGTATTTCTTGCATTATAAATGGTGATTATAAAGTGGGCGAATATATGACCACTGATAAACGTATGGCCTTGATTTCTGCGACAGGATCTATTAGAATGGGAAAAATTGTTGCGAAAACCGTTGCGGAACGTTTAGGAAGATCATTGTTGGAATTAGGAGGGAACAATGCCATTATTATCACGCCTAGCGCTGACATAAAAATGACGATTATTGGTGCTGTTTTTGGCGCTGTAGGAACTGCCGGACAACGTTGCACTTCAACACGAAGATTAATTATACATGATTCTATGTATGAGCAAGTAAAAAACGCCTTGGTGAAAGCTTACAAACAATTACGCATTGGAAATCCTTTAGATGAAAACAATCATGTTGGTCCATTAATTGACATTGATGCAGTTAAAATGTATGAATATGCTTTAGCAGAAGCGGTAAAAGAAGGCGGGAAAATTTTGATTGAAGGCGGTGTATTAAGTGGAAAAGGCTATGAAAGCGGCTGCTATGTAAAACCTGCAATCGTTGAAGCTGAAAATCATTTTAAAATTGTGCAGCACGAAACATTTGCGCCCATTTTATACCTGATAAAATATACCGGAGAACTAAAGAATGCTATTGAATTGCAAAACGGCGTTGTGCAGGGACTTTCTTCCGCAATTATGACCAATAATTTGCGCGAAGCCGAACTGTTTTTATCTGTTCAGGGTTCAGATTGTGGTATCGCAAACGTCAATATTGGTACTTCCGGCGCCGAAATTGGAGGGGCTTTTGGTGGAGAAAAAGAAACCGGCGGCGGACGTGAATCGGGATCCGACGCTTGGAAAGTTTATATGAGACGTCAAACCAATACCATAAATTATACTACGGAATTGCCTTTGGCCCAAGGCATAAAATTTGATTTAGAATAGATTTTTAAGATTGTCTTTAAAAGTAAAAGTTCTTAAAACCAAATATTAGTTGGTTTTAAGAACTTTTTTATTGTAGAACATTATTTATAAAAAAACCAATGTTAAAACTCGTAAAACAAACCAACGCCCAAAAGTTGTTTTAGCTGTATTTTGGGACCTAAGGCTACAAGTTCCCCATCATTGTTAATATCTTCTTTGTGCTTTACATCATCATCATATAAAATATGGGTACCTACATTTGCTGTCACATGTTTATTAATAGTCAAATCAAAATTTAATTCCCAATTGACATCCACATTGCCATACTTGTTCAAATAATCAGAATATAAAATCAATTTATTATTCATTTTTATATTTTCCATAACCTCAGTTCTCCATTCGCTGGCAATAAAAGTTCCAACCTCTACTTTAAGATTTTCACCTTCTATTACTAAATTTCCCGCATCATCATAAATAGCCGGTGTAACCCCAAAAGCACCTTCATTAGCCAGTAATTGATTGCAAACAAAAGTCATTTTATTCGTGACTGGAGAAAGATATATTTTTAGTTCGTCTTCCTTTGAGAAATATTCAGACCCAACTCCCAAAAAATTGTAAGCGGGTGAAAAGAATTTTGAAATGGGTTTATCAGTATTTGGATATTTATAGCCATTCGCAAATTGCGTTTTAAAATTAAATTTTGCGGAAGAATACCACTTCGACTTAATGTTGTTTCTATAGCCAAATGTTGAATTTAACTCGATTAAATCCTCTGTTTTCCGCAACTCACGACGGTCTTCTTTATTTAAACCATAGTTGCCTTTCAATTCACTTTGCCAAACAGTGTGATTGTTTTTATAATCTCTTTTTATATTTATTTTTGCGATGCCGGAAATTGAGTTGTTACCGCCTGCACTCCAATTTACAAATGAGTTTTGGGTAAAAATTAATCGGAAATTATTGGTTTCCTTCCAATGAGTAAGAGGCTCCTGATTAATATCCAATGTATCTTTTAAAATTGCAGCTTTTGTGTTAAGGATGTAAATAACTGTAAATATCAGGAAAAGTTTTAATCGCATTTCACTATGAATTTTGGTAAAAAAAATATTAAGCAAAGATACATAAAATATTTTTTTATAAAAGTTTCAACAAAAATTCCCTTATTTTTTCTTTTGATAAATGAATGATTTCTATTAACTCATCAACTTTCCCATGTTCAATAAAATGATCTGGAATCCCTAAATGTTTAATGGTTTTATTTTTATAATTGTGGTTTGCGGCAAATTCCAAAATTGCGCTTCCAAAACCACCTATAATTGTTCCGTCTTCAATGGTGACAATAGTTTTAAACTTTTTAAATACTTGATGCAACAAATCTTCATCCAAAGGCTTTACAAAACGCATGGTATAATGCGCAATCTTATTTTTTGGCAGCTCAGGCTGAAGTTCAATCAATTTATTTCCAATTGTACCAATACTTAACACTGCAATTTCTGAAGCTTCAAAAACACATTCTCCTTTTCCTATTTCAATTTTTCTAAAGGGTTTTTTCCAGTCAATAAGCGTTCCTCGTCCGCGAGGATAACGAATCGCTAGAGGAAAGTCTATTCCCAATTGCGCAGTGTACATCATATTGCGCAATTCAATTTCATTTAAAGGTGCAAAAATAACCATATTAGGAACGCAGCGTAAATAAGCGATGTCAAAAGCGCCGTGGTGTGTAGCACCGTCTTCACCAACAATTCCTGCTCTGTCGATACAAAAAATTACCGGTAAATTTTGCAATGCCACGTCGTGAATTATTTGGTCGTAGGCACGCTGTAAAAACGTGGAATAAATGGCACAAAAAGGAATCAATCCCTGCGTGGCCATTCCTGCGGCCAAAGTCACTGCATGCTGTTCAGCGATACCAACATCAAAAGCCCTTTCGGGCATCTCGTCAAGCATTAATTTTAGAGAACTTCCAGTGGGCATTGCGGGCGTAATTCCAACAATTTTTGAATTAATTTTCGCCAGTTCCACAATGGTTTCCCCAAAAACATCCTGATATTTTGGAGGTTGTGGAAGATTGTTTTTAGCTGTTAATTCACCGGTAATTTTATCGAATTTTCCTGGTGCATGGTAAGTCACCTGATCAAGTTCTGCCTGCTGCAATCCTTTTCCTTTTGTGGTAATTATGTGTAAAAATTTAGGACCTTTAATCGATTTTAAACGCTCTAATTCTGTGATAATCTCACCGATATTGTGTCCATCTATCGGCCCGGAATAAGTAAAATTCAATGCTTCAATAATATTATTTTTCCTAACTTTTTTACCCGCTTTCACATTGGTAAAATAATTTTTTAGAGCGCCAACACTTGGGTCAATTCCCATCGCATTGTCGTTTAAAATAATCAGAAGATTCGCATCGGTAACCCCGGCATGATTCAATCCTTCAAAAGCCATTCCGCTGGCAATGGAAGCGTCACCAATTACTGCAATATGGTTTTTTTGAAAATCACCTTTCAATTTTGAGGCAGTGGCCATTCCCAATGCTGCCGAAATTGAGGTTGAGGAATGTCCTGTGCCAAAGGCATCATAAATGCTTTCGCTTTGTTTTGGAAAACCAGAAATTCCGCCCAATTGACGGTTTGTATGAAAAATTTGTCTTCTACCAGTTAAAATTTTATGTCCGTATGCCTGATGCCCTACGTCCCAAATCAATAAATCGTTTGGCGTATCAAATACATAATGAAGCGCAATGGTTAATTCCACAACACCCAAACTTGCACCTAAATGCCCTTCTTTTGCCGCAACAATGTCAATAATAAATTGACGCAATTCTTTTGCAACTGTTTCCAATTGATTTTTGGCCAACTTCCGCAGGTCTTTGGGATCATTAATATGTTCTAACAAGTTTGTTTTCACCACTACAAAACTAAACTATTTAAATTGTTTGTTGAATTAAAATAATTACTTTTGGTGCATGATGGATCCATTTGATGACATTTATTTTATGAAACGCGCTTTGCAGGAGGCTGAAATAGCTTTGGACAAAAATGAAGTTCCTATTGGTGCTGTCATTGAAATGAACAACCAAATTATTGCTCGTGCCCATAATTTAACGGAAACTTTAAATGATGTAACCGCTCATGCCGAAATGCAGGCATTTACGGCTGCCGCAGATTTTTTAGGGGGAAAATACTTAAAAGAGTGTACGCTGTATGTTACTTTAGAACCTTGCCAAATGTGTGCAGGTGCCAGTTATTGGACACAAATAGGACGAATAGTATATGGTGCTTCTGAAGAAAAAAGAGGGTTTTTGGTGATGAATACTACTTTGCACCCAAAAACAGTGGTTGTTGGAGGTGTTTTAGAAGAAGAATGCGGCAAATTATTAAAACGATTTTTTATTGAAAAACGTAATTTAAATTAGTAAATAAAAATTTACTTGCTTTCGCTCTTGCTTCTTTCTTCAAGGTCTTTTTTGAATTTATCAAAGGTGAAGTCTTTTAGATTTTTGTTTTTATACCGATGGTAAATAAATAATGGCATTAAAATAAAAGCCACAATCAATACCCCAATTCCAATTACAATTTCGCCATTGGTATCGCCCGAACTTTTAAGATAAAAGCCTGCGCCCAACATTCCTAAAACAAGTATCAAAATAAATAAGATTACAAATTTCATCAAAAAATAATTTGTTATTGTGGCACAAAACTACAAAAAGCAATACATTTAAATGAATTTTAAATTGTAAAATATGTATCGTTTTTTATTCGTTTTTTTATGTTGTTATTATCTTGCAGCGAGCATAAGTTTCAGGAAAAAGTGAAAATTCAAAATAACAATAAAGTAGTAATAGCACACGGAGGGGCTTCAGGATATTTACCCTAGCATACTTTGCCGGCAAAAGCAATGGCGTATGCAATGGGTGCAGATTATTTGGAGCAGGATATTGTTTTAAGCAAAGACAATGTACCAATCGTAATTCATGATATTCATTTAGAAACCGTTACTGATGTTGAATTGAAATTTCCTGAGCAAAAAAGAAAGGACGGAAAATATTACGTGATCGATTTTACTTTTAAGGAATTGCAGCAATTAAATGTTTCGGAAAGATTTGATCCTAAAACTAATGAAGCTGTTTTCCCAAACCGATTTCCGGCATTTACTTCAACCTTTAAGTTACATTCTTTGCAGGAAGAAATTGAATTCATTCAGGGATTGAACAAAAGTACCGGAAAAAATATTGGGATTTATCCAGAAATTAAAGAACCTGCGTTTCACCAAAAAGAAGGCAAGGACATTTTCAAAATATTGTTGGAAATATTGAATAATTACGGCTACAAAATTAAAAACGATCCCTGTATTTTACAATGTTTTGATGCTCAGGAGTTAAAACGAATTAGAAGTGGGTTTAAAAGCGAACTTTTTTTGGTGCAATTGATGGAATTTAATACCGAAGTAAAATTGGAAGAAATTGCCATTTACGCTGATGGAATCGGATCTTAGTATCATCAAATTATTGATGGAAAAGACAAAAACGGGAAATGGAAAATCTCCAATTTAGTCGCCAACGCTCACAAACTTAATTTAAAAGTTCACGCCTATACTTTCAGAACTGATCAATTGGGTGATTTTAATTCGTTTGAAGATTTGTTGCAGGTGGCTTTATACGAAGCAAATGTTGATGGCATATTTACCGATTTTCCTGATAAAGCGGTTCAATTTATCAATAAAAACTAAGAAGTTACAACAATTAACTTTCTTCGATAAGCGGTAAGCAAACGCGATTTAGAAATAAAACCGAAGTATTTGCCCTCTTTAAGCACCACTAAATTCCATGCGCCACACCTTTTAAACTTATTTAAAATTTCCTCTGCCGAATCTTTTTCATAATAAATAATATCTGATCCCGCGTGCATCAAACTTCTAACTTTTACGGTTTCATATAACTCTTTGTCGAACATGATGCTTCTAATGTCGTTGATGGTAAGTATTCCCAAAAATTCATTTTCTTCATTTACAACAGGAAAATGATTGCGAGATGACTTTGCAACTGCGTTATTTACTACGTCACCCAAGGTCATTTCAGGATAAAGCAAGACAAAATTAGTTTCAATTAATTTATCCAAATCGAGCATCATTAAAACATTTTTATCTCTATCATGCGTAATAAGCTGACCTTTTTTCGCCAATTCAGATGCGTAAATATTATGCGGAATATATTTTTTTGAAACAATAAAAGAAATAGAAGCGACAATCATTAACGGAACAAAAAGCTCATAACCACCTGTAATTTCGGCAATTAAGAATATTGCAGTCAACGGCGCCTGTAAAATTCCTGCCATTAAACCCGCCATGCCAACCATGGCAAAATTGGTTAAAGATAGTTGGTGGCTGAATAAATTACTATAATTGACAATTGATGCAAATACATATCCTGTAACGCTTCCCGTAAAAAGTGTTGGTGCAAAAACACCTCCAATACCACCCGCACCAAATGTGAATGACATGGCAACTATTTTAAACATAATTAAACCAGCAAGGAACATTATAATTTCCAAAGTCGTGTCAGTAGCTATTTGAAATCTATTATTTTGCACAACATCAATAACATTTCCCCGTAAAATATTGTTGATGGTTTCATAACCTTCCCCAAAAAGCGGAGGAATAAAATAGACAATAATACCTAATAAAAGACCCCCAATTAATAAACGCTTATATGGATTATCAAATTTTTTAAAAAAATCACTAATTGCAAAATATACTTTGCTAAAATAAATAGAAGTTGCGGCAGATACCACACCTAGAAAAACATAAAATAAAACATCATTTAGCACAAATTTATCCTGCAAATCAAAATGCAGTAACACATCATCTCCCAAAAAGAAATAAGAGGTAAGTATAGCCGTAATAGAAGCCAGAAGTAAAGGAATCATTGAGGCAAGTGTGAGTTCTAAACTAAAAATTTCCACAGCAAAAACTATACCCGCAATGGGTGCTTTAAAAATTGAGGACATAGCGCCTGCGGCGGCGGCACCAATTAGCAATGTTCTGGTAGTTTGGTTTAAGTGAAAAAACCGTGCAAAATTAGAACCAAGGGCAGCGCCTGTGGCAACCGTTGGACCCTCTAACCCTACAGATCCACCAAATCCAACTGTTATCGGTGCGGTAATTAACGACGCCCACATTTGATGTCTGGGCATAATTCCCTTTTGTTTTGAAATGGCATATAAAGTGGATGGAATTCCGTGTCCTACTTTTTTTCGAATAACATATTTTATAAAAAGAAGAACAATTAACAAACCTATAATTGGGAAAATAAAATAAAATGCCTGATGCATTTGCTTTATAAATTCGCCTTCCAATAAATTTTGAATTAAATGCGTTAGGTTTTTTAAAATTACAGCTCCTAAACCTGCCAAAAGTCCGATAACGGCACTGGCAATATTTGTGAACTGCCTATTGGAAATATACTGATATCTCCATTTTAAAAATTTAAGAAATAACTTTTTTGAACTGCCTGGCATTTTATGATTATAAAAAGGAAGTGCAAAAGTATTAAAATCTAACGGTTAGAGAACACGATTTGGACATTTTTTACATGTCTTGTTGCTTTTGTTCTTGAATTTTTCACAGCATTTTTTATTTATTCCAATGGGCTTTTTCTTTTCGGTTGAATTGCCCCAATCAAAATCGTAGTTAAAAATACCAGAATTTTCAATAGTCCCCAAAATAATTATTTAGAATGATTTTAAACAAAGGTACAAATACTTTGAAATTAGTTTTTAAAATTCGAGTAAAATTTATTATTGTTAACTATTAGTTGCAATTTTGCTAATAGATATGAAAATATCTGTTACTAATTTCAGCACTTTTTAATTATTTTTTAAAATTAATTAATGGTTATCTCTTCGGTTGGATAACGATAATTTTTATGTTTTACTTTTTTGAACACCGCTATTAAAAATAACACTATATAACTGTTTCTGTTAATATATAGACACTATTCCCGGCAGATTTTATTTTCATATTAATTGCACTAACGTCTTTATGAAGCGCTTTTTTTAGGATGGTAAAAATTATATTTCCAATTGGCTTCCTATTTCTAACACTTGACTACTTGGTAAATTAAAATATTTTGTGGCTCTAAGGGAGTTTCGCGACAGAAAAGCGAATATCAATTCTCTCCATTCTGCCATTCCTTTTTTTCCGTCTGTAATAAATGTTTCCCGTCCAAGTACGTAAGTGATATCATCTTCATTAAGTGAAATGCCTTTTTCTCTAATTAGATCCAATGCTTCAGGAATATCTTTGTTATCCATAAAGCCATAATTGATATTCACCAAATAAAAACCATTCCCCAATTCGTTTAATTCCAACCTTTCATCTATTGAAATATGCGCCACAGTATGAAATATTACCGAGAGAATAATCACTTGTTCATGGAGTACTTTATTGTGCTTAAGATTAAGCAATAAGGCAGGAGGTGCATATTCATTATTACTGACAAAATAAAATGCAGTCCCCTTTATTCTTGCGGAAGGATTTTTATTATATGTTTCAAGAAAATGGGAAAGAAGGCCCGATAATTTGCGAAATTGAAGCATCACAATTCTTCTGCCTTTGTGCCAGGTAGTCATAAGTAAATAAATACCGCCTGCTAACAATAACGGGAACCAACCACCTTCAGGTATTTTACTCAAGTTGGCCATTAAAAAAGACAAATCAATAAATAGCAATAGCAATGTCACCATAATTGAGGTGGAAAGCTTCCATTTCCACAAATCATGCATGGCATGAAAAGCCAGCAACGTTGTAATTACCATCGTGGTAGAAACGGCAACCCCATAAGCAGCAGCTAAATTAGCCGATGTTTTAAAGGAGAAAACCAATCCTATGGTTCCAATAAAAAGAATCCAATTTATTTGTGGAATGTATATTTGCCCTCTTTCTTTTCCTGAAGTATGGATAACATTCACTCTTGGAAAATAACCTAATTGTATTGCCTGAAAAGTTAGGCTAAAAGCACCCGATATAACAGCTTGAGATGCAATTACCGTAGCCATTGTGGCCATAATCACCAAAGGGTAAATAGCCCATTGAGGCGCTAAATGGTAAAAAGGATTAATGGCCAATGAAGGATCTCCAAGCAACAAAGCCCCTTGCCCCAAATAATTAATGACAAGCGCAGGCAAAACTACCGCAAACCAGGCAATTCTGATTGGTTTTTTGCCAAAATGGCCAATATCAGCATATAAAGCTTCTCCCCCGGTAACAACTAAAAATATGGCTCCTAAAATGAAGATCCCATGCCAATGATGAATCACAAAAAACTGAAAAGCAAAATAAGGATTTAGGGCTTCCAATATTTCAGGCTGCTTCACTATTGAGTTAAAACCCAATACTGCAAGTATTATAAACCATATTAATATCAACGGACCAAATACAAATCCCACTTTATGTGTTCCCTTTTTTTGAAAGAGAAAAAGCCCAATTAATATTCCTATAGTAATTGGAATTACAAAAGAGTCAAAAACTGGTGTTGCAATACTCAAACCTTCAATGGCACTTAAAACAGAAATTGCAGGCGTAATCATCCCATCTCCATAAAGCAGTGCTGCACCAAACAAACCCATGGCACTCATTAACATATAATTTTTGCTTCGTTTGTTTTTTGGCAACACCAAATGCATAAGCGCTAAAATACCTCCCTCACCTTTATTGTCTGCCCTAAGAATAAGAATCAAATATTTTAGGCTGATTACAATTATTAAGGCCCAAAAAATTAAAGAAATGGCACCCATAATATTTGCAGTATTAGGCTCAACACCAAAACCGCCGTAAAAACATTCTCTAACCGCATATAATGGACTTGTTCCAATATCGCCAAATACAATTCCAAGAGCCGTTAAACTTAATATTCCTAAATTCTTTTTTTCGCTTTTAACACTTTCCATTTAAATTTACTTTTGATCTTTTTGTTGAATAAATATAAATATTTTTTTAAACTGCATTGAAAAGTACACCCAACTAAAATCAGATTACTTTAGGATTTCTTCCTATCCAGCACCAGCAATTATTATTTTCATTTAATATTAGTTTTGTAATATGACCTTAAGATAAACTGACCTGAGACCTTCAGGCATTAAATTAAGGTGTTCGTTTAATGTCATTGATTTTTCCTCAGTTGCTATTACTTTTAAAAATTCATTTTCAATGATATTTTTTTCATACAAAGACCCTTCCGAGTATAGCAAATTGATGATTTTAAAAGGTTCACTTTTATTTTTACAATTATCATTTATTAATTTCATCTCATATTTTGCCAAACGGCGAAGAGCAATATTGTCAGATTCTAACTCTGATTTTTTGTCATCAGAGAAAGCATCCGGAAACCATTGATATAGTGTTTTATGAATTCTTGTTTCCATATTTTATATGTAATAATAAAGTGTAAATTTAGCCTTTTCAATTATAGATTAATCCGTTATCGTTCTTTTTTTGAGAAGATTCAGCTTAATTTTAATTATACTTGCTTTAATTAAGGCATATTATATTTTTAGTGCCAATTTTTCTCTTCCTAAAAAATTGTGCAGTAATTTGTAGAAATACAAGAATCCAATGTAATTTTAATGTTAAGAATATACTTTTTCTTAAAAAACAAATTTAAGTTTAAAATTTAATATTTATCAACTTACTAATAATGAGCGTTATACTATTGTTTTAAAAAAACTTAATGTAAACTTAACGTTAATAAATAATCATTTAAGTGTAAAGTATTTAACTTTGAGTATGCTTAAATCCCGAATTATTAATTAAAAAAATAAAAAATCATGAAAGCATTTATAAACCTGGTTATTATGTTGTTTTGTATAACAGCATTTTCACAAGAACAAAAAGTGGAATATCAAAAAATGGACAACAATATGATAAAAGCGACATATTATTTTGCTGATAATAGTGCCATTGTTGAACGTGAAGGATTTTTTAATAAAGAAGGAAAGCTTCATGACACATGGGTTAGCTATGATTTGGCTGGAAATAAAACAGCGATTGCCAATTACAAAAACGGTAAAAAAGAGGGCGTTTGGATTTACTTCAAAAAAGATAAAATTAATATAGTTACCTATAAAGACAACAAATTAATTAATGTTGAAGAAAAAGCATTGGTGGTTAATTAGGCAATAAATTTATTGTTTGTTGTAAATAAGGAAGGGCACTAGTTTAAACTAGTGCCCTTCCTTATTTACAACTACTTTATTAAGATCTAAAATCTAGTCCAGCCAGCTGCCCAAGTTGGCAACGCAGATCCATTTCCTGCTCCTGTAGCTGTTCCTTCCATTATAAAGCCTAGATTTATACCAGTATAGTCTGTAGTTTTAAAACCAGAAAGTTTATTTACAAATTGGATATTGGTCATTATTAAAGCATTGGCTTCAATTCTTGCGCCAGCTTCAACATCTGTACTTTTAACTTTCACGCCTAAATTAACACCATCAATATATACATTATCTATGTTGAAGTTTCCTCCGCCTTCTTTGAAGTAAAGAGCTCCTTCAGTAACCGGTCCCACAATGGTGACGTTTTTAATGGTTGCATTGGTTACAGGAGTTGCGTTTCCGTTGTCACCATTGTTAGATCCTTCAATACCGGCTTTAGCGCTTCCGGAGATGTACCAATATTCACCGGTTCCATTCCATCCGTCAGCAAAGTCAATTGAGTCATCGCCACTATTGGTGGAAACCAAATATTTACCGTTTACAGTTCCTCCGAAGAACTCAATACCGTCGTCACCGCCTTCAAACGATTGAACGTACTCTAAAGTGGTTCCAGAACCCACACCGAATAAAGATAAACCGTTGAATTCTTTTTCAGGAGTAAAATTGGCTCCTGTATATTCCAATCTTAAATATCTTATGGAACCAGAGTTGTCATTGGATACATTACCTCCATAGGTAAGATCTGCAACTTCAGAAGTAGCAACAGAACCAACATTTGTCGGTGCTTTACCGCAAACTACCAATCCACCCCAGTTACCGGCAGCAGGAGAAGCATCGCTTGATGTCATTACAACCGGATTTGTAGAAGTGCCTTCTATAAATATTTTACCACCTTGTGAAACAGCTATATAAGCAGAAGTTCCACCAGTAGCTTTAATAACTGTACCGGCAGGGATTGTTAAAGAACCTCCATCTTTAACAACAAATGAACTTGTTAATTTATATTCTATACTTGCATTTAAAGTAACATTTCCAGAAACTGTACCGGCTAAATTTTCGGTAGTCACTCCACTATTGCTAAGTCCTCTTGTCCAACCTGCAGCCCAGCTAGGAGCAGCAGCACCTGAACCGGCACCAGTAGCAATACCTTCTTGAATAAAATCTTGGTTTGAACCAGCATAATCTGTAAAAGAAAAACCAGAAGCATTATTGGCAAATTGTACATTCGTCATTACTAAGGCATTGGCTTCAATCCTTGCTCCAGCTTCAGCATCAGAACTTTTAACTTTTACGCCTAAATTAACACCGGCAATATATAAATTATCCACATTGAAGTTTCCTCCACCTTCTTTGAAGTAAAGAGCGCCTTCAGTAACAGGCCCCACAATTGAAATGTTCCTAATAGTTGCATTGGTTACAGGCGTTGCATTTCCGTTATCACCATTGTTAGATCCTTCAATACCGGCTTTAGCGCTTCCGGAGATGTACCAATATTCACCGGTTCCATTCCATCCATCAGCAAAGTCGATAGAGTCATCGCCACTATTGGTGGAAACCAAATATTTTCCGTTTACAGTCCCTCCAAAGAACTCAATACCGTCGTCGCCACCCTCGAATGATTGAACATACTCTAAAGTGGTTCCAGCACCAACGCCGAATAAAGATAATCCGTTGAATTCCTTTTCAGGAGTAAAATTTGCTCCTGTATATTCAATTCTTAGATATCTTATAGAACCAGAGTTGTCATTAGATACAGTACCGCCATAGGTAAGATCTGCAACTTCAGAAGTAGCCGTAGAACCAACATTTGTTGGCGCTTTACCGCAAACTACCAATCCGCCCCAGTTACCTGCGACAGGAGTAGCATCGCTTGATGTCATTACTACTGGTTTGTCTGCAGTTCCTTGAACGTAAATTTTACCGCCTTGGGCAACAGCAATGTATGCACTTGTTCCTCCCGTTGCCTTAATAGTTGTGCCGGCAGGTATCGTTAAAGAACCTCCATTTCGAACAACATAAGCAGCAGTAAGTTGGTACTCTATAGAAGCGTCAAGAGTAACATTACCTGTAACATCACCTTCTAAAGTACTGTTAGCTGAGCAAGGTTGGCAAGAAGATCCTCCACAATCAATTCCTGTTTCATCTCCGTTTTGTATTCCATCAGTACAAGTTGCTGAATTAACATCATCATCATTGTTGCTGCAAGAGCTAATAAATGCCACGCTGGCAATCATTATCATCAGTGTAAAAAATTGTTTTTTCATCATTTTGGTTTTAATTGTTTGTGTTTAATTTAATTATTGTTTAAAATTCAATTGTTTATTAATTATGCGTTAAAAATTATATGAAATTGATAGTTTGGCATTTATTCCTGTTTTGTAGGAAGAAACCGTGACATTTTGCACCTCTTGTATTCTTTCGATTGTAGGTTCCAATAAGTTTTTAACGGACAATCCCAGACCTAAATTCTTGTTGAGCATTGTTTTAAACACAAAATCTAAAGTACCGACACCCTTGTCTATCAAGTCTCCTTTATTTTCTGTGCCGATGGCAAAAATTCTGTCAGAAAAATAATTATAAGCCAAAGTTGCTTGAATGCTTTTGTCTTTTTTATATTCCTTATAATAACTGACATCTGCATTTAAAAGTAAATCAGAAGCACCGGAGAGTCCGTCTTTGGTATTTGTAAAGTCGACACTAATTGGGTAACCGGCCGCTGTTGTTTCAGTTATAACTTTTTCTTTATCAAGGTCTTGGCTAGAGTTCATATAAGATGCATTAAATCCAAAGGAAAGATTATTTTTTAAATAACTTTCCCTAGATTCTCTTTCAAAAATATTTTTTCTGATTTCAAGTTCGGCGCCAAACGCAGTGGCCAAGTCTCCAGAATTTACATAGCTGATGTCATTTGAAGCCGAGTTTATGGTGACATCATTAATAGGATTCTGAATATATTTTCCAAAAACACCTATTGATATAATTTCATTGGACTTTGGGAAAAGCTCCCACTTAATATCTGCATTATAATCTGCTGATGCATATAAACTTGGGTTACCGACAGATGATTGCGTTGCTCCAACAAACTGAAATAAAGCCCTTTCTTTATATTGAGGAAGTGTGTAGGTTTTGCTGGCGGCAAACTTTAAGTTCTGAGTATCGTTTAATTCATATTTCATGGATATCATAGGCAGTATTTCTAACTCATCCAATTCACTTGTGCCAGAAGATAATGAAGTATTCCAATCGATGGTTTGATTGATTTGCTCTCCTCTAAGGCCAATAATTACTGTGAATTTTGGGTTAAATGCATATTCAAGAGAGGCAAACCCGGCATGAATTTTTTGCGGGCCTCCAAAAGTTTGGGGATCTAGAGCTTTGGGTTGATTGACATTCCCTCTAAAGGTTTCAATACTATATAAATTGGCATTTAAATTTGTCTGGTTAAAATAGCCGTCAAGGTTATAAATATCATCAATTATTGGCTGAGTTGCTTTCTTGTTAATTCTAAAGTTAAATTGAGTTGCTTTAAAATCAATATTCTTAAACCTACCACTATACCCAATAGTTAACTTCCCTGCAAATTCATCAAACTCCTTTTTATTGAATTTAAAGGTTCCAGAAAAATTAGCAGCAATTTCCTCATCTTCCAAATCTTGATAAAACCTGTGGTTGTCTGAAGCGTTATTCGATTGTTTAAAGGATTTTGGACCTTCAGGTTCACTCCAATTATCCGGAGTAAGTGTAATTTGCCTTCTATCCGGAACGTTATTTAGCACAAAATTATAAGAAGCTCCCCAATTTATATCAAATGAATCACTCATTTTATGATCACCAAGAAGTTGATGCACAATAAGTTGGGTTTTCTCAAAAATAGCACGTTGTAAGAATCCTCCACCTTCAGAAGCATTGTCATAAACATCTATAGTCCCAACATATTCTTCTTGTTCTTGGCTTGTTGAATTTACAAATAATCCATTGTATTTTATGGTTTGGCCTTTGCGACTTACCCCCATATTTCCCATCAAGGTTGTGTTTGTGTTGTATGAATAACTGGTAAATTCTAAATCCTTTCTTGGCAAACCTGATGAAGTTACGCTACCTCTTGCTATGCCTTCTTTATAAGTATAATCATTATTAAATGAAGCTACCGTAAAGAAATTTAATTTTGTTTCTTCTCCCAAAGAATAAGAGTCGCCACCTTTAAGTGAAGCACCTGCATTTATTGGTGTTGAAGCCTTTTCTCTATCCCAGCTCGTAGTAAAATTGTAATTGTTTAATGGAAAGTCAGGATAATTATTGGTATAAAATCCTGAGAGATTAGGACCGTCATTTAAGTAAAAATCACTTACTGAAACAGTTTGTGTATTGACGCCAGACTCAATGCCCATTTCAACAAAACCATTTCCTTTATAATTTTTGGAAGCTATATTTACATTGGCACCGGCAAAATCACCATAATTTCTAACATTGTACGTTTTATCAATACCTATATATTCCACAATGTCTGTTGAAAAAATATCTAAATCAATATTTTTCTTTGATGGATTGTTTGACGGTAATGGCAATCCGTTTAATGTTGTTACATTATAACGATCTCCTAAACCTCTTACAAAAACACCTCCAGATCCTTCTTCCTTAGAAATGCCTGTTGTTTTTGTTAAGGCAGAAGCAACATCACTAACACCTTTACGTGCCAATTCTTGTGCTCCAATTTTTTGTTCAATAGCAATCGCTTTCCTTTGTTCAGTCAACAACGCTGTTTCAGATTCTTTGTTGTTTGATGCTGTAATTTGTATTTCACTCAAAGAAACACCTTCGCTGGCACTCAAGGTTTTGTTCACGGTTGTTGTTTTTCCTGAACTTACAATCACATTGGGAACTTCAATTGTTTGATATCCTATAAAACTAAATACCAACGTATATGTTCCGGGACTGACTTGAAAGGAATAGTTTCCTTCAAATTCTGTTGTTGTTCCTATTGTTGTTCCTTTGATAAATACATTTGCAAAAGGTAAAGGTGTGTTGTCAACCTCTGTGTCTAGAACTATTCCTGTAATAGTTCCTTTATTTTGAGCAAATCCAATTGCACTAAAAAGCAGTAAAATAATAATAAATGTTTTGTTCATTTTGTCAACTAATTTCTTGGTGCAAAGAAATGACAGGCAGGTAAATGAAAAGTTATGGAGAGGTTATATAAAGTTGATAAAAGCGTTAAGTTAATGTTAGCTAAAAAATGATAAATCCATTTCTTCTTTTGACAACACCTTTAATTTAGTACAAACTGGCAACCGAAATCCCAGATTCAATTTGCAAGGCCTGCATCGTTTGATTTTGCAGCTCTTTGTTGTTTGAGGAAACAACTACATTTTCAACTTCAATGGTTTTATAGCCAATAAAACCATAAACCAGCGTATATGTCCCTGGTTTTAAGTTCAAAACAAAAGAACCATCTATGTTCGTGGTGGCTTCAATACCTGAATTTTTAACTGAAATTGATACAAATGCCAAAGGCTCATTATTGGCTTCATTATCAAGGACAATACCTTCAATTTTTGTGTTTTTTTGAGAGTCTGAAAAGAATGAGCCAACTTCAAAAGATTGACTGCATAAAAAAGCGCCAGAAAAAATTAAAACTGCCGTAACCAATTTTCGCATTGTTATTCTGTTTATTTATTTAAGACAAAATAAGCGGACTCATGTTAATTTATGGTTAATCCTACTTTATTGTTTTATAACATGAATGTTAAGTTTATAAAAAAAGAAGCCGGCAAAGAAATATAAATTATTAAGTATCTTGCGTAAAAATATATAATGAGAATGAATTGGAGCCAACTGCTGTCTCTCAAGAGATTTGGTGATACACAAATACGACCGCGCAAAGATCAAGATGAAACCCGTTTGGGTTTTGAAGTGGATTATGACCGAATTATTTTTTCTGATTCCTTCAGAAGTTTGCAAGATAAAACCCAGGTTGTACCACTTTCAAAAACCGATTTTGTCCATACCCGACTTACCCATAGTTTGGAAGTTAGCGTTGTGGCACGTTCTTTAGGCAGAAAAGTTGGGGAACAGATGCTTAAAAATCATCCTGAATTGGTGAAGCAAGGTTATACTATGAATGATTTTGGCGCTATTGTAGCCACGGCAGCTTTGGCGCACGATATTGGAAATCCTCCCTTTGGCCATAGCGGGGAAAAAGCCATTGGCGAATATTTTAAACATGGAAACGGCCAACAATATGAGGCGCATCTTACCAAAAAACAATGGCAGGATTTTGTGGATTTTGAAGGCAATGCCAACGGTTTTAGAATTTTAACGGACAGTAAATCGGGAATGGAAGGCGGTTTGCGCTTGTCCTACGCCACATTGGGCACTTTTATAAAATACCCCAAAGAATCTTTGCCGAAAAAACCAACGTCTCATGTTTCCGATAAAAAATATGGAATATTTCAATCCGAAGTTTCTTGTTTTGAAGATGTAGCACAAGAGTTGGGACTTGCTTCTTCCTCACAAGAAGGAAAACTAACTTATAATAGACATCCATTAGCTTATTTGGTTGAGGCTGCCGATGATATTTGTTATACCATCATCGACTTCGAAGATGGCATAAATTTGGGATTGATTGAGGAAGATTTTGCGCTCGAATATTTAATAAAATTGGTAAAAGATACCATTGATACCAAAAAATACTACCAATTACAATTTAAAAAAGATCGTTTAAGCTACCTCCGTGCATTGGCCATAGGAAATCTGATTAATGAAGCCGCAAATGTTTTTATAAAACAGGAAGATGCTATTTTAAAAGGTGAATACCCGCATTCTTTATTGGATAAATGCACTTATGAAGCTCAAATAAATGATATCATAAAAATAAGCGTCGAAAAAATTTATAAAAGCAAGGAAGTCATTGAAAAAGAATTGGTTGGCTATAATGTAATCGCCAAGCTATTGGATGTCTTTTTGGCAGCAAGCAACAGAAATTATGAAAATTCACTGACAAATTACGATAAATTAATTTTAAATTTATTGCCCGAAAGTATCCAAGAACCTAAAAAATCGCATTATTTAAGAGTTTTAGCCATTTGTGGTTTCGTGGCAAGTTTAACCGATGGTTATGCCTTAGAATTGTACAAAAAGTTAAATGGTTAATTAATTTGTTAAATATCGATAAAAAACAGTGACTTTTAGCTATATTTTAATTTTCTTAGAACCCTAACCGCTTCTTTATATTTGATGTATCCTGTTTTGTCTTCCAAATTTCTTAGTGGCAACTCTGCATCTTTCAGCCTAAGAAAAGCATTCGGAATTTTATTTAAAACACAAATTAAATATTGAGTTGGTATTTCATGAACATCTGCCAATTCAATTTCCGTAAGCGGCAAATTCTTGTTTAATTTCTCTAAAATGGCATTGCAATTGTTAAAAACATGGTGCAATAATTTTTTATCAAACTGCGGTGGTTCAAACAGCAATTCACTTGCAATATCATATTTTCCGTTTTCCTTAAAATGTATCACGATTTTTTCTAAAGGATAATAATCGAACGATTTTTTCAATCCTAAATAAACATACTCCGTAATTCTGAAAGAATTGTTGTCAAATTCAATTTTAACATCATCCAAAGCGGAATAAAACAGTCGCACCTGTTCATTAATAAGCTCAATATCAACACGCGAATAAAATACAGAGCCACGCAACACTCTTTTTTTGCCCGCCCAACACAACACAAACTGTTCGTTAAAAACTTTGTAAGTTGGGTGGTAAGCTTTTTTATGTCGATTCATAAAATCAAAAACACCATCTAAGGTGAGCTGAATATTATTACTGGCTATTTTTTCTATGGCTTCAACAATAGCCTTGTTGCTATTCGTGATTTCAAAAGTACCCAAACCAGACAAAGAGTTGCTTCCTCTCCGGTAAAAAATGGTTCCATTAACATATTTCCAAATTGATTTTTTAAGTGAGGCTATTTTTTTTGAAGGATGAACAGTAACCAAACCCACCACTTTATATCTTGGCAAACTTGGAAATGCAATATTTTCATATTGAATTTTTGGCGGATTGTTAAAGTAAGAATTCATTAAATTTTGAATCTTGCTGTCATCAAAAAAATCGACGCCTTCAATTTTATTGAATTGATCTTCAACACCAATTACAACGTATGAATTGTTTTCGGGGTTTGAATTTGCCAAAGCGCAAACTAGTTTTAAAAATTTTGCTTTCCCTTCTTTATGTTGCAATGAAATTTTTAGCTTTTTGTCATAAAAGCTATTTTCATCGTTGTGGGTCAACAAATTTTTTATTAAAAGCCGCTTGTTAATCATTTCGTTTATCTCATTCCTTATTCCAAATAGTGGCGCTTGCCTGTGCCGTAGGATACACAACTAAATCTTCTATGTTAACGTGATAAGGCCTTGTTACCACAAAGTTAATAATATCGGCAATATCTTCCGGCTGAAGGGCTTTAAATCCTTTGTACACATTTTTCGCTTTTTCTTTGTCACCTTTAAATCGAACTTCAGAAAATTCAGTTTCCACAGCACCGGGATGAATTGCGGAAACACGAATATTATGCTTATTTAAATCTATGCGCATCGCTTTATTTAATGCGTTTACGGCATATTTTGAAGCACAATATACATTACCGTTCGGATACACTTCTTTGCCTGCAATGGAGCCTATATTTACCACAAACCCCTCGTTTCGCTCCACCATTTGAGGAAGAATTGCTCTTGAAACGTATAATAAACCTTTCACGTTTATATCAATCATGGCATCCCAATCATCCATATTTCCTTCCTGAATGGTACTTAATCCATGTGCATTTCCGGCATTATTGATCAAAATATCAATTTTTTTGAATTCGCTTGGCAGTGAGGCAATGGCATTAAAAACCTCTTCTCTATTACTCACATCAAAATTCAATGTCGTAACGTCAGTTAATTGACTAAGTTCTTCTTTTAAATAATCAAGCCGCTCTTTGCGCCTGCCACAAAGTATTAGTCGGATCTTGTTTTGTGCAAAAAGTTGCGCGGTTGCTTTTCCTATTCCTGAAGTTGCTCCGGTAATAAATGCTGTTTTATAGTCCATTTGAATTGTTTTTTTAGAACAATAAATATACAAAAAAAAGCCACTCCAATGAAGGAGTGGCTTACATCAATTGGTTATAAAATAACCAACCAAAAATCAACTAACCAAACTTTATTTTAAATTTCTTCTAATTACTGTTTCTCTTGTCACTTTTGTTCTTGCTCGACCCGTATCGCTTGTGGCGCTTTTTGCCGAACTTGGTTTTAAGTATTGTATATAATTCCTTCCGGTAAATTCATAAGTTGTTCCAGAACTTATATGATACAAACTAATCTCTCTGTCATTAATAACGGTCAAATCAAACTTTTCAGTACCTGAATAATCATAATCTAATGTTAAAGTTTTTAAATTGTCATATCCTTGTACATTTGCTACCGTATAGCCTCCTACATAATCCCAATAAAGGTTTGCAATAGGTGTGCCAAAATTATCTTGAGAAGAATAAAATGTTGTTAAATTTTCTGGCCTAAACTGTAAAAAGTTCTCATTGTCAAATTCATTTATAGCTCCTTCATCGCTTGTGTATGTTTTTTCCCAAGCTTGATATTCCTGTAAAAAATATTCTATATTATCATAAAATATTTGATCATAATCAAAATTATACTTTTGATAACCCACTAAACTATAAGTTATATCATTGTATCTGTCTCTTAATTTTATATTATTAACTGACAATTGAATGACTTCAAAGTTGTAAAACCCGTCTAAATTATGATCTATATTTAAACGACCGTCAAAGGTATCATAATATCCAATTTGAATGCCATAACCATTTCCCGTTGTTCCAATCCCCACCAAATTATTATTGGCGTAAACTTTTCCGTTTATAAATGATATGGTAAAAGCTTTCGATAAAAATGGAACATCCCCGGTGCCAG
>JAENXD010000109.1 GCA_016649745.1 Flavobacteriaceae bacterium
TAGCCCTTTGAAAAAAAAGAGCTTTTTAAAAAATTCAACCTAATTATGAATAATCATCTTATATCCTTAACAGTAAAGTCGCTTATTTTATGCACTATTGTTGTTTCAACAAGTTTTGCACAAAACAAGAAAAAAACCGAAACTATGCAAACCAACAATTCTTTATTAAAAAAATGGACAGGACCTTATGGCGGTGTTCCTGCTTTTGACAAAATGAAAATGGGCGATGTAAAACCTGCCCTTGAAACAGGAATGGTTGAAAATCTAAAAGAAATTGATGCCATAACTGAAAACCCTGATGCTCCAACATTTGAAAACACCATCGTAGAAATGGAAAAATCTGGTAAAACTTTAGACAGGGTTTTTAGTTATTACGGCATTTTAAGCAGCAATTTATCCTCGGCCGATTTCAGAAAAATTCAAAGTGAAATGGCGCCGGTATTGTCGGAATTCAGTTCCAAAATATCACAAAATAAAAAATTATTCGACAGAATTAAAACAGTTTATGAAAATTCTTTGAAAAATCCGTTAGAAGCCGACCAACAGCGTGTAGTTCTGCTCGTTTATGAAAGATTTGCCATGAATGGTGCGGAATTAAATGAGGAGAAAAAGGCGCGTTATGCAGAAATAAATAAAGAGCTTTCTACTTTATATACCAATTTTTCAAATAATATTTTAGCCGATGAAGAAAATTATGTCACCTATTTAACTAAAGATCAATTGAGCGGATTGTCGGAATCAATGATTAAATCCGCAGCAAAGACTGCTTCTGATAAAGGAAAAGAAGGAATGTATGCCATTACAAATACAAGATCTTCCATGGATCCGTTCCTAACTTATTCCAATGAAAGGGAATTGCGTGAAAAAGTATGGAAAACCTATTATTCTCGTGGTGATAATGGAGATAAATTTGACAATAATGAAAATGTAAAAAAGATTTTAATATTAAGAAAAGAACGCGTGGCACTTTTAGGTTTTGATAATTACGCAGATTGGCGTTTACAAAACAGAATGGCTAAAACACCTAAAAACGCTATGGAATTAATGAATGCCGTTTGGCCTTCAGCCATTGCCAGAGTTAAAGAAGAGGTAGCCGACATGCAAGCAATTGCAGATGAAAATGGCGATAATATTATCATTGAACCTTGGGATTATCGCTATTATGCAGAAAAGGTAAGAAAACAAAAATACGATTTGGATTCAGATGAAGTAAAACAATATTTGCAATTGGATAAATTAACGCAAGCTTTG
The DNA here is from genome assembly GCA_016649745.1 of Flavobacteriaceae bacterium. Lineage (GTDB taxonomy): Bacteria > Bacteroidota > Bacteroidia > Flavobacteriales > Flavobacteriaceae > Lutibacter. Next base: position 1,252 of record JAENXD010000109.1, read on the forward strand.
TTTTTTGTTGCTCAGGAAGTTTTCAATTTTAAGTTTACACCAGTTAAAGAAGGCAGCGTTCCAGTATTTCATGAAGACGTAAGAGTTTGGGAAGTTACCGATAAAACTTCTGGAAAATTTATTGGCTTATGGTATTTAGATCCTTTTGCACGCCAAGGAAAACGTTCAGGCGCTTGGGCTACAACCTATAGAAATTATTCCACTTTTGATGGTGAAAAAACCGTTTTGGGTTCTAACAATTTAAATTTCGTAAAACCTGCACCCGGCGAACCGGTTTTAGTTTCTTGGGATGATGCAACAACTTTTTTACACGAGTTTGGTCATGCCTTGCATTTCTTTTCTTCCGAAGTAAGATATCCAACGCTTAACGGTGGCGTAAGAGATTACACCGAATTCCAATCGCAGGTTTTGGAACGCTGGTTGTCAACAGATAAAGTAATCAATCAATTTTTAGTACATTATAAAACAGGGCTGCCAATGCCAAAAGAATTGATTGCCAAAATAAAAAAATCGTCCACTTTTAACCAGGGATTTTCTACAACAGAATATTTAGCCTCTGCAATTATGGATATGAAACTGCATTTGGCAGATCCAACAAATATGGATGTAGATGCTTTTGAAAGAGAAACTTTAGCGGCAATGGATATGCCAAAAGAATTGGTAATGCGCCATCGCACACCGCATTTCGGCCACGTTTTTTCAGGTGAAGGTTATGCAACCGCCTACTACGGATATATGTGGGCAGATGTTCTTACGGCAGATGCTGCGGAAGCTTTTCAAGAAGCACCGGGAGGATTTTATGATAAAGAACTAAGCGCAAAAATGGTAAAATATTTATTTGCGCCAAGAAATTCTGTGGATCCTGCGGAAGCCTTCAAACAGTTCCGTGGTCGAGACGCCACAATTGATGCGTTGTTGCGAGATCGTGGTTTTCCCGTTCCTGAAAAGAAAATCTAATTAAAAGGGAATTGCAGAAATGCAGTTCCTTTTTTTCTTTTATATTCAACTAAAAATTAGTAACTTGTGTAGTCAAATTTGTGTTTTTAACTTAAACTTGTGAGCCATGATTAAACAAGTAATATTTTCAACCAAAAAATCCTTAGTTACCTCATTTTTTTTACTTCTTTTAATTGTCGGATTTCAAAATCATAGTTATGCAACCGATAGGATTCTCAATGACACCATTGAATATAAAGAATATAGAGGAAGCGTTATAGACAGCAAAACCAAAAAGTCATTGGAAAATGCCACACTGTTGGTCAATGGTACAAATATCAGCACCATTACAAATAAGCAAGGTGATTTTTTATTGAAGGTTCCAAAAAAAATTATAGAGCGAAGGGTTACTATTTCATTTTTAGGCTATACCAGTAAAGTGATCAATTTGGTAGATTTTGACACAAAAAACACCATCATAAAACTTGAAACTTATATTGAAGAACTTTCTGAAGTTAAAATTAATGTGAAAGACGCCACATCCTTGGTTCTTGAGGTATTAAAGAAAAAAGGTGATAATTATTATAATGACAACCTGAAAATGACTTCATTTTATAGAGAAACCATAAAAAAAAGAAGAACTTATGTGTCGCTGTCTGAAGCGGTAGTTGAAATTTATAAACAACCTTACACATCAGGAATAAGTGATATTTTAAAAATATATAAAGCTCGTAAAAGCACCGATTACAACAAATTGGACACGGTGGCTTTTAAACTCAGGGGCGGACCATTTAACACATTATATCTCGATATTATGAAAAATACAGAGATGCTATTTTCCGATGATATGCTGGATATTTATGACTTTTCTTTTGACAATTCAACAAAAATTGACAACAGACTAATTTACGTTGTGAATTTTAAACAAAAAAAATACATCAATGACCCCTATTTTTACGGAAAATTATTTATAGATGCTCAGACATTTGCTCTAACCAATGCCAAATTTTATTTAAATCTTGAAAATAAACAAAAAGCCAGCCAATTTTTTATTATTAAAAAACCTAGAAGAGCCGATGTTCTCCCCATTCAAGCTTATTATCAAGTAGCATATCGGGAAAAAGAAGGCAAATGGTATTATGGGTACAGCAGAGTTGAACTCGGATTTAAAATTAACTGGGCTAAAAAGTGGTTTAACACCATCTATTATACAACTATTGAAATGGCCGTTACCGATTGGAAAAAAAGCGACGACAGTGAACTTCCTAAACCTAAAGCTCGTTTAAGACCTTCTGTAATTATGAGCGATAACACTTCCGGATTTAAAGATCCCGAGTTTTGGGGAGCATACAACGTAATTGAACCCGATAAACCTATTGAATCTGCCATTGAAAAAATTCAAAGGCAATTGAAAAGAAATTGATAAAAACAAATAGCATTTTGAGCCTATAATTATATTTTGAAAAAATATAGTCTTTATGCTGTACTCCTAAATCTCAAAATTATCCATTGTTACAAACCCAAAACCTCAACTCACTGCTCATAAATAACATCTACGGGAATATTGGCTTTGCTCAACTTGTCCAAATCACGTTGTAAATCGGGTGAAATTATTCCTTTTTCTTCCACCAATTTGGCAACACCTTCATAATCTCCATTTCCCTGTAAGGTTAAAATTAGATATGATAACTGTCTCATGGCTTCCTCCATTTTTTCATAATTCACTTTATAAGTTCCATCTTCATTTTTGGTAAAAGCACCTTTTTCCTTAAAGAAATTAAAACGAATCATATTGGCTTTACCGTGAGCACTCGAAGCGCCGAAACGCACAGAACGAAAAATACTTGCCATAAAAGTGGTCATATAGTCTTTCATATCTCCCTCCAACTCTCCTTTTTTATGCAACTGCTGCACCAAATACAATCCTAAAATATCGGCTTTCTCTTCTTCCAAAGCTGATGCCTGTTCTTTTAAGGCATTTCTAACCGTGCCTTTATTGTTAATCGTATTTTTTATACCCAAGCCGTGAGCAACTTCATGAAACATGGTGTTGGCAAAAAAAGCATCGAACGTAATATATTTACGCTGAGTTGAATCAATTAAAATTTCTGAAATGGGCATTAATATTTTATCAAATTTGGCACGCATAGCATTCTTCAATTGCAGCCTTCTTGTTCCTTTTTGCAATTGAACAGTCTCATCATTTGGCAAATTAATGGCGATGGTTTTACTGCCTGCGTTGCAATCGCCTGCATAATAAACAACGTCATAGGCATTTAAATCAGAATCGGTTCCAGGAATTTCTGCTTTATAAGCATCGGAAACTGGAAGTCCAATTTGCAATTCAGGCAAAAAACTGACAAAATGCGCTAGTTTATCGCTCCAAACCTTATCTTTTATCAGCACATAAGCTTCGTGAGACGCTTTTTTACCAAACAGTTGATCTTCATAAGTTTCAATCGGGCCGATCACAATATCGAGCGTGTTTGTTTTCATGTCCATCCAGGCCAAATCACTGGCAAGGTAATTGTCATCTAAAAATGCCTGTGCGCGCAATTCCAAATAATTTTTTAATCCTTCATCATCAGCTAATTTTGAAGCTTCCAACAATAAATCTGCCACTTTTTTCACCTCATTTTTAAACTGAATGTGGTAAGGAATTGTATACAATTTCCCCTCCTTATTTCTTCTTATAAAAGTGTATAAACTGGATTTTGCTTCATCGGTAAAGGCGTCAAATTCTAATTTCGTCATGTCTGTCGGATAATAATTTGCTCCGTCGGGTTTACTGCCTTCTCCATCAATAAATGGGCTATTTCCATCGAGCCTATCCCAAGACCCGTAGTTTATTTCAACAAATTTTTTGGTATCCTCATCGGTAATGCTGTCCAAAAGTTGATTTTTGTCGCCATAAGCCTCATACCAAAACAATTTATTCATTTTAGATGCTGCATTTATCAAAATCGGCAACATTTTACGTTCATTTTCTGTTAAAACACTTAAATCTGATGTTAGCTTAAAGGTTACATATTTACTCAGTTTCTTTTGCATTTCTGTCCAGTTCTGTTCGACAATAACTTGTTTTATGGGTTTACGGGCATCGTTGTTTTCCTTGCATGAAAACAATAAGATTAAGGCAAAAACCACGCTAATTTTTTTCATCTTCTTGTTTTACGTTAATGGAATCCAATATTTGCTGAATTCTTTTTTCATCGGTATTGTAATCAATTTCGACTCCTTTTTTATCCAGAAATTGTTCAATCATAAGTGTAGAGGACGGGAATGCAAACCCAACACCTAAACTACTGGCTAATTTTAGAATTTTCATATGTAAAATATGTTTGGAGGACTGCTCACTATTCCAATCTAAATTCACAAAATAAACATTCAAAAGTATGGACAAGGAAGAATCTGAAAATCCAACAAATTCAACATTAAATTGTTCTGTTCTGGTTGAGGGTTCCAATTCAATAATACTTCGGATTCCTTGAACAAAGGCCTCAATAAGTTCAGGTGGCGTATCGTATCGAATCCCCAAATTCGTGGTATAACGACGGAATGAACGCAAACCCTTATTATTCACCACCATTTCAGAAAGTTGGCTATTTGGAATTTGGAAAATTGTAGTATCAGCAGCCCTAACAGTGGTTGATCGAAAACCTACTGTTTCAACCGTTCCTACTACGGTACCTGCTTCAATCCAATCTCCAATATGAAAAGGCTTGTCCACGAAAATCATTATGGTTCCTATAAAGTTTTTAACCGTATCTTGTGATGCCAAGGCAATTGCAATACCACCAATAGAAGCACCGGCAATAACGGTAACAGGATCAACACCAAAAAGTGTCAATAGTTTAAGAATCCCAATAAATATGACCAATCCCAATAAAAAATTTCTTAAAACGGGAACCAATTGATCATCTAACTTAGAGACAGTAGATTCTGCGTATTTGCCATAAACACTCATCAATACCTGCACCAATTTTAAGAATACATATATCCAAAAAACAATGACCATAATATTTATTGCTAAAAATAAAAAATTGGAAACATCAATGTGAAGCAACAATGAAGGCAATGTTTTTTTTACAAATGCCATTAACATCAATAAAACAACCGGACGCGTCAATTTTTTTAAAGATGATTTAATCTCATCATTTGATATATTAATGATTAAATGTTGTGTTTTATTTAAAATAAAATAAACAATTTTTCGCAACACATAAAATAACCCTGTACTGATAATTATTAAAATGAGTAAGCCAAAGTACTGCCAAAGTTCAATGTTAAAAAGTGTTCTGTGCCCAACATCAGGCATTATTTGCTGTAATTTCACCATATACCAAGGATACATGCTTTGATAAAGTTCTTTAACTTTACCAGAAGTTTCTTTAGAATAATACCAATTATCTTCAATTTTTTCTAAATATATTTCAGGCATTTTACTTGGAAATAACACATACTGATGTCCTTCTTTTGTGGTTGTTGTGTCTGAATACATACGATTGGTGGGCACCTTGCTAAAATCAACTTTTAATCCTTTAGCCTCCATTATTTTCTTTAATTTGACCGCAATCTCCTCTGCCTCCATACTGTCATAACCATAAATTACAGCTGCTGCTTTTTCAGGTTCATAAGAACCGGAATTTAAAAAATATAAGTGGGTGTGAATAGTTGCGTTTGGATTGCTTAAATCGACTTTAACTTTGTTTTGGGCAATTAAAGAAGCTGTAAACAACAAAAAAAGTAACAATAATTTTTTCATTATTTGATTTGTTTTAAGTAAAAACAAATTTAAGATTTTAATTTAAAGCCTTAAATTTTTGTTGCTTAATTCTTTGTTTTATTTCTTTTGAAAGATTTTCCTTTAGATGTTAACTTAATAGGAATTGCATTATTAAACGTGTTTTTAGCCGATGCATTTTTATTTTTCCGCCAACTGTTATTATCGGGTAGCAATTTCTGAAGCAAATCTGTTCTCCCCACTTTTGTCAGCGTATTCCTGATCCATTGCTGATTTTCCTTTTTGTACCAGAAGAAAAATCGGTGCTGTTCGTCTTTTTCCTGTTTGGTTCTTGGCGTATTTGTTGGTTTTAGGGTATAAGGATGATAACCGCTATAATAAATTACCGTGGCAACCGTCATAGGTGTTGGCGTAAAACCCTGAACCTGTTCTAATTGAAATCCCAAATCTTTGGTTTCAGCTGCTAAATTTGCCATATCTTCCAATTCGCAGGCAGGATGACTTGAGATAAAATAAGGAATCAATTGAAGATTTAGCTTTTTTCGGATATTTATGGCGTCAAAACGTTCTTTAAATTTATGGAAATAGGTAAAAGACGGTTTACGCATTAATTTCAATACATTGTCTGAAGTATGTTCGGGAGCAACTTTCAATCGGCCAGAAACATGGTTTGTCATGACTTCTTCCGTATACGCATCCAGTTCTTTAGGATCCGCCCTTTTATTGAATTCAGGCACCAATAAATCGTGTCGAATTCCGCTTCCGATAAATGATTTTTTTATTTTCGGATGTTTATCGACCGCCTTATAGAGTTCTGTTAAAGGTTTGTGTGATGTGTCTAAATTGTGACAAATCACTGGCGATATACAAGAAGGCGAAACACATTTGTCGCAAATCTCCTGTACTTTCCCTTTCATTTTGTACATATTCGCGGAAGGCCCACCAATATCAGACAAATAGCCCTTAAAATCTGGCATATTAGCCACTTTATCCACTTCCTTTAAAATAGATTCCTGACTTCTGCTGGCAATAAATTTCCCCTGATGTGCGGATATGGTACAAAAACTGCAGCCCCCAAAACAACCACGATGGATGTTTATGGAAAATTTAATCATTTCAAATGCAGGAATAGGTCCGCGAGAATTGTATTTTGGATGCGGTAAACGCGTGTAAGGCAAATCGAAAGAAGCATCAATTTCAACTTCTGTCATTGTTTCATAGGGCGGATTTATTACCAAAGTATAATCGCTGACCTCCTGAGAAATTCTGTTTGCAAATAACTTATTTGACTCTTGTTCAATCACTTTAAAATTTGACGCATACAATTTCTTGTCCTTCAAACAAACTTCATGCGAATTGATGGTTACATCTTTCCAATTTTTATTTTTTGGAATCTCTTCATCTTTATCAACTAAAAAACCCGTTTGCTTAACTGTTTTTATACTGGAAAAGGGCACACCCTTCTTTAACAGATTCACAATTTCATGCAAGGGTTTTTCTCCCATTCCATATATCAATAAATCAGCTTTTGAGTCTATTAAAATGGTTGGCTTTAAGGAATCGCTCCAATAATCATAATGAGTCACTCTTCGAAGTGAAGCTTCAATACCACCAATTAAAACCGGTACTTCAGGAAACTTTTCCTTTAGAATATTTGAATATACCATTGTCGCATAATCAGGTCTGAAACCTTTATCGCCGTTAGGCGTGTACGCATCATTGTCACGTCTTCTTTTACTGGCGGTATAATTGCTTACCATTGCATCCATGCATCCGCCCGTAACTGCAAAAAATAATTTTGGAATTCCTAATTTGGTAAAATCCTGCAAATTGTCATGCACACTTGGTTGTGGTACAATGGCAACTCTTAAACCATAACTCTCCAAAAGTCGGCCAATAACTGCTGCGCCAAATGCAGGATGATCTACATAGGCGTCACCACTAAAAAGAATTACATCCAATTCTTCCCAGCCTCTAAGCTTTACCTCTTTATTTGTGGTAGGTAGCCAATCTGAAAGTTTATTCACCATATTGTGCAAAAGTACATGAAATAATGCAATTCTATATTAAATACTTATAATGACCACTTTACCAAACAAATGTTAAATAAATGTTAATTAGCACTAACATCTTCAACCTTTTTAATTTTAAAGGGTCTAAGCAATATAAACAAAATTTAATATTATGAAAAAATTAGTAGGATTAACAGCGATAGTTATTTTATTCTCCTTAACTATTAACGCTCAAGGAAGAAAAGGTGGTATTAGACAAAATTCAGACCTTTCCACTGAACAACAAGCTACTTTACAGGCAAAAAAATTGACTCTAAGACTTGATTTAAATGAAAATCAGCAAAAAGAAGTTCAAAAGATGCTCTTAAAATCAAATGAAGAACGTGAAAAAATCAGAGCTGATTATAGGCAAAAAAAGCAAAGTGGTAAGTTAACTGCCAATGAAAAATATGCGTTTGAAAATGAGCGTATTGAAATACAATTAGCGCATAAAACTGAAATGAAAAAAATTCTTACCGAGAATCAATATGGAAAATGGGAAAATGAAATTATGGGCAAAATGAATATGGGAAATAGACAAAAAGGAGACTGTAATTTTCAAAGAAATGGAAGAAATAATTCCTCCAACAGACCATATAAAAACAGAAGTTAGTTTGGTTATTAATGTTTATTAATAAAAGGAGGCTGTCTAAAAAGGCAGTCTTTTTTTTTCACTATAATTTGACTCATAAAATTACCGTAATAATTTAATGATTTACAATACTAAATTTTATTTTTGATTTGTATCGTTAATGTCAATATTTAAATTAGGTAATCCAACTATTTCAAAAGTTGCTGAAGCTAAAGTCACTTTTCCGTTGGTTTTATTAATCTCATTGAGAATTTCTTCGAAAAGTTGGTTTTTTGTGATTCTTCTTTTCTTATAATCAACAACATATCTAAGGTTAAATTCGATCCAATTATCCGTCAGTTTTAGTGTGAGCGAGGATTCAACATTGGCATTTTCAATTAAATATTTACTCACCATTATTTTCCAATGTTCCTTAGCAAAATCTGCATAATTGGATAATGAAATTTTGGCAGTATCTAGAATAATTTGATTTACTAGTTTAATATCAGATCCATATTTAATGGGAATATCTATTTCATCCCAAACAAATGGAAAATCAGCCGAATAGTTTTGCACAGCTCCTTTAAAAACAAAAGCATTGCTAATTTTCACAATACGTCCGCTGTAATTATCA
>JAENXD010000119.1 GCA_016649745.1 Flavobacteriaceae bacterium
ACACTAAAATTTCAATATACATGGCATTTCACCGCATAGAGTTTACCTGGTTTCACTACAGCCGAACTGTACTTGCTTTCTGTTGCACTTGTCCTCAGCTTACGCCGGATGGATGTTATCCGCTATGCTACTCTTTGGTGTCCGGACTTTCCTCTCCAATAAATTGAAGCGATAAGACGACCTACTCATTTTTTTGCAAATTTACGCTAATTTTTCATACAAAAAAACCCACTCATGACTGAGTGGGAAATTGCTATGAAAAAGAAAAAGTGTTATTAGATATTTCACTAACAACTTTTCAAATTTAAATAATTTTAAATTAGAAAAAAAATAAATTTTAATTTTTTATGAAAACATATCTTTTACTTTTTCAAAAAACGACTTGTCTAATTTTGATGGATTCGGTTTAAAATTTTCATCCTTCTTGTTAGCTTCAAAAAACGCTTCTTGTTCTGTTGAAAGTGTTTGGGGTGTCCAAACATTGATATGAACCAACAAATCACCGTTTCCATAATTATCAATACTTGGCAATCCTTTTCCGCGTAAACGTAAAATTTTACCTGATTGTGTCCCTGGCTCAATTTTAATTTTAACTTTTCCTGAGACTGTATCTATGTTTTTTGAAATTCCCAATACCGCTTCTGAAAAATTAATATATAAGTCGAAGTGTAAATTTGTGCCTTCTCTTTTTAAGGTTTCGTGTGTAATTTCTTCAATTACTACAATTAAATCTCCATCAATTGCATTGTTCCCAGGTGCTGCATTTCCTTTTCCGTTTACTTTTAACTGAACACCTTCCGTAACGCCGGCAGGAATTTTTATAGAAACAGTTTCTTCTTTAAATTCTAATCCATCACTATCTGCATTTTTCGGTCTTTTGTCTAAAATTTCGCCTGCTCCGTGACAGGTTGGGCAAGTCGAAGCAGATTGCATACGCCCTAAAATGGTATTGGTAACACGCATCACCTGACCGGCACCATTACAGGTGCTACAAGTTTTATAGGTAGCGCCCTCAGCCATCACTTTTCTGCGAACTTTCACCTTCTTTTCTACGCCGTTCGCAATTTCCTCTAAAGTTAATTTTACTCTTATACGCAAGTTACTTCCTTTAACCCGAGCTCGTCCTCGACTTTGACCGCCGAAACCGCCGCCAAAACTACCGCCGCCAAAACCGCCGCCAAAAATATCTCCAAACTGGCTAAAAATATCGTCCATGTTCATTCCGCCTCCGCTGTAGCCATTGCCTCCACCATTTTCAAATGCTGCGTGACCATATTGGTCGTAACGTGCTTTTTTATTTTCGTTACTCAGAATCTCATAAGCCTCCGCAGCTTTTTTAAATTTGTCTTCCGCTGCTTTATTCCCCGGATTTTTATCGGGATGATGTTCTATCGCTTTTTTGCGGTATGCCTTTTTGATTTCTGCAGGTGTGGCATTTTTGGAAATACCCAAAATTTCGTAATAATCTTGCTTCATTTTTTTTCGTTTATTGTCCAATTACAACTCTTGGATATCTGATAACTTTTTCGCCTAACTTATATCCTTGCTCAAGGACATCAATAATTTTTCCTTTTAAGTCATCACTTGGCGCAGGAATTTGTGTAATAGCTTCATGCAATTCAACATTAAAATCATCTCCAACTTTTACATTGATAACACTTAAACCTTTTTGAGCTAAAGAATTTCGTAATTTATTATTTATCAGTTCTACACCCTTTAAAAGTTCATCATCTTCATCTTCCGCTTTTTTAATTTCGTTTAAAGCCCTGTCAAAATCATCCAATATTGGCAATAAAACTGTCATTAAATCTTCATTGGCAGTTTTAAATAACTCAATTCGCTCCCTTACAGTACGTTTTTTATAATTTTCAAACTCGGCAAATAATCGTAAAAATTTGTCTTTTTCTTGAGCAAATTCATTTCTTAGTTGTTCTTCAACACTTAATTCCTGTGTCTCTTGCTCATTTATGTCCTGATCTCTTATTTCTTCTGATTCTATGCTGTCTTTCTTTTTACCCATAATTTTTCAATAAAATAGTTATCCTGTAATCGTCTGCAAAAGTATTGCCATTTTTTGATATATGCCAATATGACATCGATAATTATTAGATGAGTTGGAAAGTTAGAAGTTAAAAAGTTAGAAAAATAAAAGACAAGAGAAAAAAGACAAGAGAAAAGAGACTAAAAAGGGAAAATTTCAGGTTTTAAGTTTTAAAAGGTGAAAGAACAAAAAGTTTAAAAAAAAGCCAACAACTATCAACCAATAACCAAAGTTAATTGCATCACTCTACCCTGATTATTTTAGCCCCAATTGACTGCAACCGTTCATCAATATTTTGATAACCTCTGTCTATTTGTTCAATGTTTTGGATGGTGCTGGTTCCTTCTGCGGAAAGTGCGGCAATCAATAAGGAAATTCCCGCCCTGATATCTGGGGATGCCATAGTGGTGCCTTTTAAACAAAACTCATGGTTCATTCCAATAACCGTGGCTCTATGCGGATCGCAAAGGATTACTTTTGCGCCCATATCAATTAATTTATCGACAAAGAACAAACGGCTCTCAAACATTTTTTGATGAATCAACACACTTCCTTTTGCTTGTGTGGCAACCACCAATATAATGCTTAGCAAATCGGGTGTAAAACCAGGCCAAGGCGCATCGGAGATTGTTAAAATGGAACCATCAATAAAATTTTGAATTTCATAACTGTCCTGTTGCGGTATAAAAATATCGTCTCCTCTTTTTTCTAATTTGATTCCCAGTTTTTGAAAAACACGAGGTATTAAACCCAAATCATTCCAGCTAACATCTTTAATGGTTAAAGAAGATCGTGTCATCGCAGCCATGCCAATCAAGCTACCAATTTCAATCATATCAGGCAAAATTCTATGTGAACAGCCCCCTAATTTTTTAACGCCTTTAATTTGCAACAAATTAGAACCTATGCCCTCAATTTTTGCGCCCATACTGTTCAACATTTTACACAATTGTTGAATATAAGGTTCACAAGCGGCATTATAAATTGTGGTAACTCCTTTGGCCATAACTGCAGCCATCACAATATTTGCTGTACCTGTTACTGAGGCTTCATCCAGTAACATAGTTGTTCCAACAAGTTGTTCAGCTTCCACGCCATAAAACCGTTCGTCTTTATTATATCTGAAAGTAGCTCCTAATTGTATAAATCCTTCAAAATGTGTATCTAATCTGCGCCTGCCAATTTTATCGCCTCCCGGACGTGGAATATATCCTTTCCCAAATCGAGCCAATAAAGGGCCAACAATCATAATTGAACCCCGTAAAGAACTTCCTTCAATCTTAAATTTTTCTGATTCTAAATAGTCTAAATCTAATTCATCCGCCTGAAAAGAGTAGGTATCCAAACTTATTTTATCAACTTTTACACCCAACTCACTTAATATATAGATCAATTTATTAACATCTCTAATATCTGGAATGTTACTAATAGTCACTTTTTCCGGGGTTAACAAAACCGCGCATATTACTTGAAGCGCTTCGTTTTTAGCGCCTTGCGGTGTAATGCTTCCGCTTAATTTATGACCTCCTTCTATAACAAATGTTGACATTATATTGGTAGATGAATTGATTTATTGTTTCTTTTTCAATATTTTAGCTTTACCCGTCGGCTTTCTTTTCTTCATCAATTCTTTAACTTCAGATAAAGCTTCATTCTTACCTTCCAAATCAATTTTTCCTTTGGACAAATCAAGTAAATGATTGAAGATTATGTGATCGTCAACGGTGTCTTTATTCCAATTTAAATAACATTTTTTCATATGGTTGGCGATGGCAAAGTATAAAGCTTCACGGGCCTCTCCTTCTTCCCAAGTTAAAGCCACATCAATCATCGTTTGAATGTTGTTGCCATAAAAACGGTATTTAGAATCATATTTTGGGTAGGCCAATCGTTCTGGTTTTGCCGCTAATTCTTCCCTTTCAGGTTTTGGATAGGGAGATTCTACATCCAATTTAAAATCGGACATGATGAATAGCTGATCCCATAATTTATGTTTAAAGTCGGGCACATCGCGCAAATGAGGCTGTAAATTTCCCATCACATCAACAATGGCTTTTGCCATTTTATTGCGTTCTTCCGCATCTTCAATGGCGACACAATTGTCAATCAATTTTTGAACGTGCCTGCCGTATTCCGGGATAATTAAATGAGGTCTTTCTGAATTGTATTCTAAATCAAATTCCATGGATCTGTTCTTTCTATAATATTTTTTGCAAATTACAATATAAATATTGGTTTTACAATGTGTATTTAGGGTATAATTACAAGCTTCGCAAATTGTAACAACAATTTTTTAACGCCAACTGAGGTAAATTTTATTTCAGCTTTTTGGCTGGCGCCATAACCTTCTAAACTAAGCACTTCTCCTTTTCCGAACTTTGCATGCTCAACAAAGGTTCCCACAATAATATTATCGTCGAATAAATTTGCTGAGGAAGCCATTGAAGCATCCACTTTTTTAAAGTTTGCCGGACTTTTAAATTCAATTGAAGGTTGCACTATTTTTTTGGTTGGCGCACGCTGTATCGGTTTTTTAAAACGGACTTTATCTTGAGGGATGTCACTAAAAATATCTTCATCAATAAAAGAGTTCTGTTTTGGAGGTGGTATTTTTACCGTTAAATGTTCTAAATAAACTTCATCAATTTCTTCTAAAAATCGGCTTGGCTCGCAATCTACCAATTTTCCCCAGCGGTATCTGGTTTGTGCGTAACTTAAATAGACTTGTTTTTCGGCTCTTGTTAACGCAACATAAAACAAACGACGTTCTTCTTCTAATTCGCTTCTGGTATTCATGCTCATAGCCGAAGGAAATAAATTTTCTTCTAACCCAACTACATATACAAATGGAAACTCCAATCCTTTTGCCAAATGAATGGTCATTAAGGAAACGCAAGGCTTGTCATCTTTCGCTTTTTTATCCAAATCAGAAGCCAAAGCAGCATCTTCCAAGAAAAAAGCCAAAGAATCATCTTCTTCCTTCTCTCTTTGTTCATCGGTAAAATTTTTGATTGCATTTAACAGCTCTTGTATATTTTCAACTCTGCTGACACCTTCCGGTGTACCTTCACTTTCTAAATCCTGAATTAAACGTGTTTTGTGAACCACAAATTCAGCAATCTCGAATGCATTTTTAGTTTGCGATTCAATTTGAAAATGCTGCATCATGGTCACAAAGTTTAAAAGCTTTCTTTTTGTCCCAGCATTAAGATTCATATCGAAAGTGCTGAGATTCATCAACAACTCAAAAATTGATATTTTATAATGATTGGCCGCGACTGAAAGTTTATCAATGGTAGTGTCACCAATGCCACGTGCCGGATAATTAATGATTCTTTTTAGCGCTTCTTCATCAGTCGGATTGACGAGCAATCGCAAATATGCCAAGGTGTCTTTAATTTCTTTTCGTTGATAAAACGACAAACCGCCATAAATGACATAATCTATATTTTTTTCCCGAAGCGCATCTTCTATTGCTCTGGATTGCGCATTTGTGCGATATAATATGGCGAAATCAGAATTTTTCATCTGGAAATTCATGGCATTGTCAAAAATAGAATTCGCAATAAACCTACCTTCATTAACTTCGGTAACGGTGCGCATTACTTTTATTTTTGCACCTTCGCTGTTTTCAGTCCAAATTTCTTTGTCGAGTTTGGTTTTATTTTTTTCAATAACGCTGTTGGCAGCTTCCACTATATTTTTTGTGGAACGGTAATTCTGCTCCAATTTAAAAATGGCAACATCATCGTAATCGCGTTGAAAATTCATGATGTTTTGGATGTTCGCGCCACGAAAAGCATAAATACTTTGTGAATCATCGCCTACCACACAAATATTTTGAAACCTGTCGGCCAATGCTTTTACAATTAAATACTGGGAATGGTTTGTATCCTGATACTCATCGACCAAAATATATTTAAACCGATCTTGATATTTTGCCAGAACTACCGGAAATCTCGTCAATAATTCGTTGGTTCTCAACAGCAAATCATCAAAATCCATAGCACCTGCCTTAAAGCAACGATCTACATATTCCTGGTAAATTTTTCCCATTTCCGGACGTTGTGCCATTTTATCGGCTTCCAATAAATCGGGATCATTGTAATAGGCTTTCACCGTGATTAAGCTGTTTTTAAAGGAAGAAATCCGACTTAAAACCTGTTTTGGTTTGTACCTGTCTTTATCCAATTGCATTTCTTTGAG
Organism: Flavobacteriaceae bacterium; assembly: GCA_016649745.1. Taxonomy (GTDB): domain Bacteria; phylum Bacteroidota; class Bacteroidia; order Flavobacteriales; family Flavobacteriaceae; genus Lutibacter. Next base: position 6,248 of record JAENXD010000119.1, read on the forward strand.
TATGGAAGAAAGCAATCTAACAGAATCCTGCGTATCATAAATGGTGAAATTAGACGGAAAACCCAATCTGTCCGCTTCTGAACGTAAAATACGCGCAAAAACAGAGTGAAAAGTTCCCATCCATAAATTTTTGGCTTCAGAAACACCCACAATCGTTGCAATACGGTTTTTCATTTCGCGTGCAGCTTTGTTGGTAAAAGTTAATGCCAAAATATTGAAAGGATCAACATTTTGATTCATTAAATGCGCTATTCTATAAGTTAAAACACGTGTTTTCCCCGAGCCGGCACCGGCAATAATAATCATTGCGCCTTCTTTGTACAATACAGCGGCTTTTTGAGATTCGTTAAGATTTTCTAAGTATTTAGTCACAGGAATTCTTTAGAATTCAAAAGTACTACTCCAAATTTAGTTAGGCAATAAATTTATCATAATGTTTATTTTTAATTGGCTGTCTTTAGAAAAAGGTCAGAAGTCGGAAGACTGAAGTCAGAAGTCGGAATACCGAAGTTTTAGGCGGTCTCGTTTCACTATTGCCTATTGCCAAATGCCTATTCCTCAAATACTTGCTTCCAAATTAAATAGTTCTTAGTTTTCTTGAAAACTGGCTTATATAAACTACCAACAAGCCAATAACCATCAAAAAACTAAAAATCAAAAGAATTAAACTGTAATATTTTATGGCATTAAACTGAAACATAAACAAAAAACCCTGTAAAAACAACAGCAATTCCGTAATAAATACCCCTGTTAAAAATAACTGTATTCCAACTTTTGAAGTTGTTTTCTGAAGGTTAATTTTCCCCAATTGATCTGCCATTAAAAACAAAAAGACACTTAAAAATCCCAAAGTGAATAAATGAAGGTAGCCAATAATAAAAAACGGTTTTAAGGCCAAAGATTTTTCAACGATATAAGGAAATGCCGATAAAATTTGACTGATAATTTTTAAACTATAGGAAATCAATGCAAATTTGATCAGTATTTTAGCTATAAAACTCCATTTAAGTTGTGAAAATGCCTGTCGCATTATTTTCAACAAAAATACCAATGAAATTAATTGCAGCACAGAAGCTAAGAAACCAATCACATAAAATAATGAAAAATCAGAGCTCCATAAAACCGACAAGGCGTAGGCTGGAATACAAGCCATGTTTAAAAATAAAAAAAAGCCTTTTTGCAGGTTTTCTGAAATTAAAATTTGCTGATTCTCGAAAATTTTAAATAACAATCCGAAAAGTGCAAAAACGAAAAATCCATTATACAAAAAGTGAAGATAAAAATAGATGGTATTGTGGTACAAATCTGTTTTTCCTTGAGTTGCAATCACAAAACCCAAAAACCAAGTGGCCAAACTTGAAAGCAAATAATAGTAAATTCCGAATTTGATTAATTTTGCTGAAGTATTGTTTCCTTGAAAATCTTTTAAAACTCTAAAGGACAATACATAAGAAGTGAGCCCAAAAACAACGAGCAACACAATGGAAAATGCTTTATAACCACCTAAAGGAAAACTAATTAGCATTAAAGGAATAACCACCATTAAAATTGCCAGCGTTGTTTTATATACTTTTTTCTGTTTATCGGTATCTGAAACAAAAAAATGAATAATTGCACCAATGACTGTAAGGTATCCCCAACCTAAGAAAGCTACGTGAGAATGGCTTTGCAATAAATTTTGATAGGGAATAAATTTTGTGGGGAATGCAAAGTTCCATCGCATTAGTAATCCGTACAAAGCAGATAAAATAAACAAGGTTAATGCGTATAAATAAATAAATTTGCTTTTTTTGTTCACTAACATTTAAAAGATTTAGGCTACAAATAAACAAGAAATTTATCAATCTCCTGTACATTTAAACAAAAAAAAGACTGCCCTTTCAGGACAGCCTCTTTCAAACTAATTAACCAAAAATTTATTTACTAAACGTATAAGTTATACCTAACATAACCATACTTGTAGTCATTTCATAACCAACTTTTGTTCCTGGTATTGCTCCATAAGGATTTGTTGGCGTTACTGCCAATGGGCTTAACATTTCGCCTTCTGTTTTACCTCCGCTTGTTCCATAATGAAACACGCCGTTTAACTTAAAGTTATCGCTAATAGGGTAACTTGTTCCAAATTGGAATGCGTTTTCAATAACAGCTGTTGCAGGAATTGAAAAGAATGCCAATTCACTGTCAATTGGGTTGCTACTATAGGTATAACCAACTCTTAAAGGCAATTTTTCAATGCCTTTGTATTGTAAACCAACTGATAATATATTTATGTTTTTCCATCCAAAACCGTTAACTGACGCTGTTGAAGTCCATCCTTTTTCTGCAAAACCATTTGTATTCTCATAATCAACATATCTGTAATCTAAAGCCAAATCAATAGTTTCATTTGAATAACCTACACCAAATGATAAGATTGCAGGGTAATCCATATTAAAAGAATTTTTTGAAGTGGAATTATCCAAATAAGTATTTGTGAATTCTAAATCATCAAATTTTTGAGGCGTTTTATAAGAGGCTCCTAATTTTATTCCACTAGGTGAATTAAAAAACAAACCAAATTGTGCTCCATAACCAATTGCAGAAGCGTTATCACTTGTAGGATAACCTGCTGCATTTGGATTTGCAGTTGGGTTTGGAGCCAACTCCAATGCTGCATAATTAATTGTTGGTTGAATACCAATTGAAAATTGATCTGTCAACTCATAAGCCCAAGCCAATCCAATCTGCAATAACATATAATCTGATTCAATATGCCCAAAACCACCTGCTTGTTGAGGATAATTTATAGGATTGGAATTTAAGGTAGGGTTAAAAGTTGGACTCATTGGATTATTTGCCTCTTCAGGAAAAGTAACTCCAAAACCACTAATTCCAAAAGCTGAAACTCCAAATGTGTGTTTGCTTCCTTCTTTACCATATACAAAAGCCAAGGCAGGCATAGGCGAAGCCCCTCTGTCATCTTTAGTTATACCGGATACTGCAGGAGTACCAGGTCCCATCGCTCCAGCTGGCAAGCTAGAACTTAATTCAGGCGACGAAAAGAAAGTGCCAATGTCAAAGTTAATTATTTTACTGTCAAAGACAGAAATTGTTGCCGGGTTCCATTGTAATGCCCCACTTATATCCAGCGGTTGTGCAGTTGCAGCACCACCCATGGACATGTTTACAGAACCCACACCCTGCATAATATGCCCTGCTTGCGCGAAGGTTGCAGTTGTTAAAAGTACGAATGCCAATCTTAATAATTTTTGCATAATTTTGATTTTAATTTAATTAAATTTAATGTTCTTTTTTTAATGAAACTTTTGTTACGTTTTTGTGTAACTTTTGTTACATATTGATTTACAGATATTTATATACTAATATTCAACAAAATTA
>JAENXD010000104.1 GCA_016649745.1 Flavobacteriaceae bacterium
ACAAAATCAGCTTGTGGATAATCTTTAAATATCGCAGTCATTGCTTTTAAGATATCGATAGATTCTTTATGGAAAGTTGCTTTTCCTGTGTCGAACAAGATAGTTCTTGCGTACTCATTCAAAGTAGCCATAACCTCAACAGTTGGCGCTACTGGACAACCATAATTTGAAGCAGGACCTGCAACAGTTGGACATTTGTCTACATTATCCAATACACCATCACCGTCAGTATCTGAAGGACAACCTTTATTGTCGGCTGGACCTGCAACAGTTGGACAAGCATCGTCTTTATCTACAACACCGTCTCCATCTGTATCAGGACAACCTTTGTTTGCTTTAGTTCCTTTTTCATTTGGACAAGCATCATCTTTATCGGCAATTCCATCACCATCAGCATCAGGACAACCGTATAAAGCTGCCAAACCTGCTACAGTTGGGCAATCGTCTTTAGAATCAACAATACCATCACCGTCAGTATCTGGACAACCATTAAATGCAGCCAATCCAAATACATCTGGACAAGCATCATCACTGTCATAAATACCGTCACCATCAGTGTCAGTTCCTTCAAACCAGTCTGCATGAACGGCATTTTTACCTAAGTAAAAAGTTAAACCAACAGAAGCATTAACTAACATATGTTTACCATTAAGGCCTCTTCCGTCTGTAGTTTGTAAGCCATCCCAAGACACAGATTGTCTGATGTGATTAACCATGCTTAAATCACCGGTAAGGGCGATGCGGTCGCTCAATTTTATTTGAGGAGTAAAACCAACGATCAAATTCAACATTTCATCTCCTTTGTCATAATCAATTGGAGATTTAGGCGTATTTAAAGAATATCCCATTCCACCATGCGCCAACAGGTTGAAAGTATTGGTCCAGTTATTGAAATTAAGCACATTTCCCAAATTTACGACACCTTGTAAACTGGTTCTAAAATATTTGGTTTCAAATTTTTGACTATCATCGTGATTTTCAATACTGTTGTATCCGGCATCCAACTTAATACCAAATCTCTCATTCATCATATAACGCACACCAAGACCACCTTGCCATAAGCTAGGAGTTGAAGTGTAATACCCTGGACTGAAAGGGCTGGCTGGTTTGTGAACCCCTGCTTCTACCTCAACAGACCATTGGTTGTAGTTCTTTTCTTGTGCGTTTGCTGTTATAGCTCCGAAGAGTAATAAGCTAAAAATAATTTTTTTCATTTTCTTGTTTTTTTATGATTAATTAATTCAGGATCAAAATGGACTATTCTTACTTTGGTATTCCTGACGTTTTAATAAGGAACAAAGTTATACTTCATAGCAATATAAGCGTTACATTATTATGTAAAAATCTTACATAATTCCCACAGTTTTTAGCAGCGTATTTTTTTAAATCCAAATAAACCAATAGGCAATTGAAATTGGAAGCCTTCAGTAATTTTGAGGAAGGACTCGTGAAAAATGATTATGTATGATGTAAATGACGAGTTTAAAATTTATTGTGCAAATTAAAATTCTCGATTTAAACCCGTTTCCCATTCCTCCAGAAATTCTTCAATTTCTTCAACAAATTCAATAGGTTTTTGAATTCTGTTTATGGTGCAATGCAACACTATTTTATTTTGTTCAGGAGGAAACCCGGAAGTAATTGTCCAAGATAAAGCATTCGGGCAATCCAATAATGCAAACCGAACTCCGCCATTTATTTTAGCATAACTAATGTTGAATTCTCCCCAAAGCGTTAAGCCAATAAAATTATTTTCGACATTTTCAATAAACAGCATACTTTCAGTAAAATTCTCAACACTTTTCGGATGAATTTTTGTTTGAAGTTGTTCTTCAGTAGCTTGTTTGTCAATGATTCTAAAAAATTCCATGTTACGCTTTTCTATGTGAATGAATACTTTCTATTATAACGGTTGTAAGAATTAAAAATCCGCCGAATAATGTGCTTAAAGTCGGAAATTCATTTAATAATAACATCCCAAATATAATGCCGTAAATTGGTTGAACACTGCTCATAATACTTGCCGTGCTTATGGAAAAGTTTTTAAAGCTCATTACAAAAAGGGTATGCCCAATTGCCGTTGTCAACAATGCCAGAACAAGTAAAGCCTGCCAATCGTTAATTGTTGGATTTGCTTCAAAAACAAAAAGTACGGGCCATAAAACAAGTGTAATAATCACCATTTGATAAAACATAAGCATAGATCCATGGTAACTTGCTATTTTCTGCTTCATTAAGATATTTCTAATCGCATAAAATACGGCTGATATAAGTCCGAAAACCACCCCTTTTGTTTGGTTGTTTTCTAAATTAAATTCGGGGGCTAAAAAGTAAATTCCGATGAGAACTACCAAACCCAGAATGACATGTTTCTTATTCAATTTTGTTTTAAAAAACAGCGGTTCCAACAATGCGGTTATTACCGGATAGGAAAATAAGGAAAGCATGCCAATTGCAACGTTTGAAAGGTGAAGTGCGTAAAAATAAGTTACCCAATGCGCGCCAAAAAGCAAACCGCTTAAAATAATGGTTATAAAATCTCTTTTACTTGCAATTTTTAAATCTATTTTTTTATGCCAACAAAAAGCACCTAAAATTACGGCTGCAAAAAAACAGCGCCACCAAATAGTAACTGGCGGCGGCATGGAAATATACCTGCCCAAAACGCCTGAAGTACTCACAAGCAGCACAGCAATGTTTAATTCTGTAATATGTTTTAGGTGTTGTTTTTTCAAGTATTAAATTTTTTTAAGCCCTGTTAACGCTTTGTTTATGGATGTAATTTTGTCAAAGGTCAGCAACAAACGCAAACCGTTTTTTGTTTCTTTTTCTTTCATGGTGCAGCTGGTTGTATTTTGCTGAACAAATTGTAAAATTTTGGTAAAAACAGGGGTTTGATAATAAGAACTTTGCTGATTGGAAACAAAGTAGCCAATCATTTTATTCTTTTTCAAAATAAGACGTTCAATTCCTAAAGATTTGGCAACCCATTTTATGCGCACACTGTTTAATAAATCTACAACTTCAATAGGGAGTTCTCCAAAACGATCAATCAATTCCAATTCAAATTTTTGCAATTCATCTTCGGTTTTAAGTTCGCTTAATTTGGTGTATAAATTTAAACGTTCGGAAATCACGTTGATATAATCATCCGGAAAAAGAATTTCAAAATCGGTATCAATTTGAATGTCTTTTACATAATCTTTTGGTTTCTCGTCGCTGTCTTTATACAATTCTTTAAACTCATTTTCCTTCAATTCTTCGATGGTTTCATTCAATATTTTTTGATAGGTTTCAAAACCAATATCGTTGATAAATCCGCTTTGTTCGCCACCCAATAAATCACCGGCACCTCGAATTTCCAAATCTTTCATCGCAATTTGAATTCCGCTGCCCAAATCGGTAAATAATTCAATGGCCTGAATTCTTTTTCGGGCATCATCGGTCATCATATGAAAAGGAGGCGTAATAAAATAGCAAAACGCTTTTTTGTTTGAACGACCAACACGTCCGCGCATTTGGTGCAAATCGGACAAGCCAAAATTATTGGCGTTGTTTATAAAAATGGTGTTTGCATTTGGCACATCCAAACCGCTTTCAACAATGGTGGTGGAAACCAAAACATCAAATTCGTTGTTGATAAAACCGAGCATCAAGCCTTCCAGCTTTTTGCCTTCCATTTGGCCGTGACCAATTCCAATTTTAGCATCGGGAACCAACCGCTGCAACATTCCTGCAACTTCTTTAATATTTTCAATACGGTTATGAATAAAAAACACTTGTCCGCCACGTTGAATTTCGTAGCGAATGGCATCTCTAATAACTTCTTCACTAAAACGAATCACATTACTTTCAATGGGAACACGATTTGGAGGCGGTGTATTGATGACCGATAAATCTCGCGCTGCCATCAGGGAAAATTGCAAAGTTCTTGGTATTGGCGTGGCAGTGAGCGTTAGCGTGTCAATATTTTCTTTTAAAGTTTTCAATTTATCTTTAACGGCCACGCCAAATTTTTGTTCTTCATCAACAATTAACAAGCCTAAATCTTTATATTTTATTACTGAATTGGTAAGTTGATGGGTTCCTATAACAATGTCGACAGAACCATCTTCCAATCCTTTTAAAACGGCTTTTCTTTGTGTTGCCGTCCTAAATCGATTTAAATATTCTATGGTAACCGGAAAATCTTTTAAGCGTTCGCTAAAAGTTTTAAAATGCTGGAAAGCTAAAATGGTGGTTGGAACTAAAATAGCAACTTGTTTTCCGTTATCAACCGCTTTAAAAGCTGCCCTGATAGCAATTTCTGTTTTTCCAAAGCCAACATCGCCACAAACCAAACGATCCATTGGCCGTTCATTTTCCATATCATTTTTTACATCTTGGGTTGAAGAAGACTGATCTGGCGTGTCTTCATACAAAAAGCTGGCTTCCAATTCATGCTGCAAATAACTGTCTGGACGGTACTGAAAACCTTTTTGCATTTTTCGTTTTGCGTACAATTCAATTAAATTAAAGGCAATGTGACGAATGTGGGATTTTGTTTTTTGCTTTAAGGCTTTCCATGCGCCAGATCCCAATTTATGCAATTTAGGCGCAGTGCCGTCTTTGCCATTGTATTTTGAAATTTTATGAAGCGAATGAATACTGATGTATAAAATATCCCGATCGCCATAAATCAATTTGATGGCTTCTTGTTGTTTTCCTTCGACATCAATTTTTTGAAGTCCGCCAAATTTTCCTATTCCGTGATCAATATGCGTTACGTAATCACCTATTTCAAGATTGGTCAATTCTTTTAAAGTGATGGTTTGTTTTTTGGCGTAGCCGTTTTTCAGTCTAAATTTATGGTAACGTTCAAAAATTTGGTGATCGGTATAGCAAGCTAATTTATTTTCTACATCAATAAATCCTTTGTATAATGGGAAAACGAGTGTTGTGTATTCCAATTCCTTGTCGAGATCACTAAAAATGTCGTGAAAACGATCGGCTTGTTTTTGCGAATCGCAAAAAAGGTAATTTGAGAATCCATTTTCGCTGTTTTGATGAAAATTTTCAATCAGCAAATCGAATTGTTTGTTAAATGAAGGTTGTGGTTTTGTGTTGAAAACCACTACGTCATGCTGAACCTGCCTAGCCGGCAGGCTGGCTTTTTTCAGCATCTTTTCATTTAATTTAGAATCGTCTTGAGAAATTCTTGCATTCACAATTTCAACCAAAGAAAATTCCTGTAATTGTTTTTTTAGAAGGTCACCGTCACAAAAAAGTTCGTTTGGTTTTGCGTGCTTTAAAGTTGAGGTCAAATCTTTAAAAGCAATATCTGCTTTATCAAAAAGCGTGTCTAAGGTGTTGAAAAGCAGGTTTAAGTCTTTGGCGAAAACAACGGTTTTATCGGAAATGTATTTTAAAAAACTGTCTCTTTTTTCGTTCAATCCTTTATTTTCAACATTGGGCATAATACTTATTTTGCTAAGCTTTTCTGTAGAAAGTTGTGTTTCAACATCAAAAGTTCTGATGCTTTCCACTTCATCGTCAAAAAATTCTATGCGATAAGGCTCGTCATTTGAAAAGGAAAATACATCAATAATACCGCCTCTCACCGAAAATTCTCCAGGTTCACTTACAAAATCAACCCTATTAAAATGATATTCGAACAACACTTCGTTCACAAAATCCAGACTCAATTTATCGTTTAGGCTAATTTTTAAAGTGTTTCGGTTAAGTTCAGCCTTGGTAACCACCTGTTCAAAAAGTGCTTCGGGATACGTGACAATAATTGCCGGTTTTTTGCGCGAATTTATGCGGTTTAAAACTTCCGAACGCAATAAAACATTGGCATTATCAATCTCTTCGATTTGATAAGGTCTCCGATAAGAACCCGGATAAAACAGCACATCTTTATCGGTTAAAAGCTGTTCTAAATCGTTTAAATAGTAGGCGGCTTCTTCTTTGTCATTAAAAATTAAAAGAAATGGTTTTTCAACTTTTGTAAAACTTTCAGAAATAATAAAAGACAATGAAGATCCAACCAAATTCGAAATTTGAAAATGGTGATTGTCCTTTAATAAGCTTTGAACCAATTGTTTTTCTTCAACAACTTGTCCGTAGGTTTTAACAATAATTTGTTTGCTCAATTGCCGCAAATTTCGGCAAAGATAGCATTTTATAAAAAAATGAAGAAAATTCAGGAATAATCCTTAAATTTATCTTTATAAAATAAAAAGTTTAAGATATGTCGATTTCGGATTTATACCCCACCAGATTACACGAGCAAAATAAAGGGCATTTTGCTTCCATTGTAAAACTAGCTTTGCTTGATCATAAAATTGTTGAAGACGAGTTCAAATTATTAGAAAGACTCGCTATAAGGCTTGATATAACTAAACATGAGTTTGAAGCTATTTTGAAAAACCCCAATAATTATCCGATAATTTCACCGGTAAGTTATGAGGAACGTTTAGAGTGTTTATATGATTTGACCAAAATGTTGTTTTTAGATAAAAATCCAACTATTGATAAAACTTCAACAATGGATAGAATTGCGGTAGGTTTAGGTTTCCACATTGAGAATGTTAGAGATATCGTAAAAGAAGCGATAAAATTCTTTTTAAAAGAGCCTGATATTGATGATTTTAAAAATGCTATTAAAAAAGTAAATCCCATAAAACATTCCTCTTAATTTTTTAACTGGGATGTTTTGTTGGTTTCTGTATATTTGTGGTTAAAAAATAGAGAAATGGGATTATCAGATTATAATTTAAGTGGGGAACAAAAAAGAAACATCCAACATTTTGCCAGCATTGTAAGACTTGCTTTGGCGGACAATGTAATTACTGAAGGAGAAGAAAAATTATTGAAAAGGCTTGCCAAAAGATTTCATATTTTAGAAGAAAAATACAAGGAAATTCTTGAAAATCCTATTGATTATTCTCAAAGTACTCCTCATAGTTACGATGACCGAATAGAACATTTATACGATTTGGCAACCATGGTTTTTGCAGACGATGCAGCTTCAAAAGAAGAAGCTGCAGTTTTAAAAAAAATATGTATTGGACTTGGTTTTTCTGTTGACAATGCAGAAAAAGTAACTGACGAAGTCATTCATTTAATTTTAAATGACAACGATTTTGAAGATTTTTCAAAGGCTATAAAAAAGGTTAATAGAATTTAAAAGGTTAATGAAATATCAAAAAGTCGAACATTATGTTCGGCTTTTTGTGTTTAAAATGGTAATTTGCGTTAAAAATTACACGTGCAAAATTCAACTTCATTTCAAGTATATAACGCCTCTGCAGGCAGCGGAAAAACATTTACGCTGGTTAAAGAATATCTGAAAATTCTTTTAATTAGCGACAACACTTATAAATTTCAACAAATTTTGGCGGTAACTTTTACCAATAAAGCCGCCGGCGAAATGAAAGAACGCGTTATTGAAAATTTAAACACGTTTTCAAAAGAAGAAAAAAACCAGATGCTTCCTGTAATTTGTGAAGAAACAAATTTAACGGAAGTCCTTATTTTTAAGAGATCACAAGCTATTTTAAATGCCATATTGCAGAATTATTCTGCATTTGGCATTATGACCATAGACAGCTTTACCCATAAACTAATACGAACTTTCGCTTATGATTTGGGACTTCCATTAAATTTTGAAGTTGAAATGGATGCCGAAAGTTTGTTAAATGAAGCCGTTGATGTAGTGATTTCTAAAATTGGGAGCGATAAAAAATTAACCGATTTATTGGTAAGCTATTCCCTACAAAAACTGGAAGATGACAAAGCTTGGGATATTTCGCTGGAACTGAAATCATTTGCAAAAATTATTCTGAATGAAACCGATGCCGATAATTTAAAATCGCTTCGTAAAATTTCAATTGAAGAATTTACTTTGTTGAAAGAAAAACTTCAAAAAGAAAACAAACAGCTTGAAGTTGAATTTTTAAATTTGGGCAACAAGGGGCTGAATATTATTAATGAAAGCGGACTTGAGTTGGGTGAATTTGGCTACGCGGGAGAATTTCCGAATCATTTTATAAAACTCTCCAAACTTAAATATTTAAAAGTTGATGATTTAAAATTTGAAGGAAGGCTGAACACCACAATTGAAGAAAACAAAAATTTATTTTCCGCAAAATGCAGTGCTTCTTCTAAGCAAATTATTGAGACTATTGCTCCTGTTTTAAAGGAATTGTATCATGAATCCAAAAAATTATACACGGAAAAGTATTCTCGCTATATTTTAAATAATTTAATTGTGGAAGGTTTAATTCCTTTGGCGGTTTTAAATTATATTAATAATGCATTGCAAGAAATAAAAAGCGAAAATAACATTTTATTGAATGCCGAGTTTAACCAGCTAATTGGTGATACCATTAAAGATGAACCCGCACCATTTATTTACGAACGTATTGGCGAAAAATTTCGCTATTATTTTATAGATGAAATGCAGGACACTTCACAATTGCAGTGGAAAAATTTAATTCCGTTGATCGATCACGCAATTTCTTCTGAAGATGAACTTGGCGAATCGGGAAAATTATTGTTGGTTGGCGATGCAAAACAATCAATTTACCGATGGCGAGGCGGAAAATCGGAGCAGTTTATTGCCCTGTCTTCCGAAGAAAAAAACAAAAATACCAATCCGTTTTTTGTGGAAAAAACATTGAGCAATTTAGAAACCAATTTCAGAAGCTATTCTGAAATTATTGATTTCAACAACTCATTTTTTAAGCATAGCGCACAATTTTTAACCAATAAAAGTTACGAGAATCTGTTTTTTGAAGGCAATAATCAAATTTTCAACAAAAAAATAGGTGGTTTTGTGCAATTGTCTTTTGTTGAAAAAAATGAGGAAGAGGAAGATAAAACGCTGATTTATCCCAAAAAAGTTGCTGAAATTATCCAAAATTTGGACTCTTCATTTAAAAAGAATGAGGTGTGCGTTTTGGTTCGAAAAAAAGATCAGGGAATTGCGGTGGCAAAATATTTATCGGAAAATGGGATTGAGATTATTTCTTCTGAAACCCTTTTGTTAAAAAATAACGAAAAAGTAAACTTCATCATCAATTTATTATATGTTGTTGAAAATCCATCATACAAAGAATACAAAATTAAATTGCTCTATTTTTTGCACGAATATTTTAATTTGGAGGAAGAAAAACATCATTTTTTAAGTCGGTTTATTCGTTTGTCAACTATTGAATTTTTTGAAGACCTAAAAAAATTCGGATTGTATTTTAATGTGGATGAATTTCACCAAAGTCCGTTTTACGAAAGTATAGAATACATCATCAGAAGTTTCAATCTGGCTCCAGATTCCGATTCAAATATTCAATTCTTTTTGGATGTTGTTTTTGAATTTCAACAAAAGAAAAAAGTTTCTGTTGGCAGCTTTTTGGAATTCTGGGAATTAAAAAAAGACAAGTTAAGCATTGTGGCGCCAGAGGCTGAAAATGCAGTAAGAATTATGACGATTCATAAAGCAAAAGGGCTGGAATTTCCCGTAGTTATTTTCCCTTATGATATTGAAATTTACCGACAAATAAATCCGAAAGTTTGGTATGCAGACAACCAATCGGATTCGATTAAACAGGTTTTTTTAAATTATGGTGATAAGTTAAATTACATAGGTGAACAAGGAAAACAGTTGTTTGAACAGCGAAGAGAAGAATTGGAGCTAGACAATTTTAATTTGCTGTATGTAACGTTAACAAGGGCTGTAGAGCAACTCTTCGTTATTACTGAAGACAAAACGGGTGGTAAAAACGGGGGATCTATCAAATACACTTCCGATCTTTTTATACAATTTTTGAAGAAAAGTGAGTTATGGAATTCGGAAAAAAGTGAATATAGTTTTGGAGACCCAAAGCGATTGCCTTTTTCAAAAAAGGAAGAAAACAGCACTACGATTCAACAGGGTTTTATTGGTAATTCATGGAAAAATCACCAAATTTCAATTGTTGCCAATTCTTCCTTGCTTTGGGATACAGAGCAAGGAAAAGCCATAGTTTACGGAAATTTACTGCACGAAATGTTATCCAAAATTAAAACAAAAAACGATATTTTAGAAGTGGTAAATCAGTTTTTATTTAAAGGTGAAATTACGTTTGAAGAACAAAAAGAACTCACTATCATTTTAAATCAAGTGACAAGTCACCAACAACTTTCAGGTTATTTTGAACAAAACAATGTGATTTTTACGGAGCGTGAAATACTGACTTCTGATAAGCAAATATTAATTCCCGATCGCTTGATTTTTAATGGAAATAAAGTAACGGTCTTAGATTATAAAACTGGAAAACCAGAAGAAAAGCATCGCCACCAAATTAACACCTATGCGCTGGCTTTGGAAAATTTAAATTACAGTGTTGAAAAAAAATTATTGGTTTATATTACTGATGAAATTTTAATTGAAGAAGTTTAAATTAGTATAAATTTGTAAAAAAATAAATTATTATGTACGGCAAAATACAACAGCACTTGCAAAAAGAACTGCAAGAAATTAAAGAAGCAGGCTTATATAAATCTGAACGCATTATCACATCGTCACAAGATGCAGTGATAAAAATAAGTTCAGGGCAGGAAGTTATTAATTTTTGCGCCAATAATTACTTGGGATTGTCAAACAATCCTGAAGTGATTCAAGCAGCAAAAGACAC
>JAENXD010000192.1 GCA_016649745.1 Flavobacteriaceae bacterium
AATATTCCCAATTTGTGCCGTTGCCATCTTCGCCAATAACCCCAAAAATATCTATTCTTGCGCCTGTATTGTCCACCAATTCATACACATCATTTCCATTTCCGGAAATATAGGTTGTTTCAATATCCGGAATGTTATCAAACAGTAATTTGTAATCGATTCCTGCAATAATGGCAAACCCGCCTGGGAGAATTACAATTCCTGTTAATGCCAAAGGTGAACCAGAGACCTTTGTTGCCCCGTTTAAATATTTATTCAGTTTCCATCCAGTTAAATTTACTTCCCCATTTCCTGCATTGTAAAGTTCTACAAAACGGGCAGAAGTTTTATTTTTTGGATCGGCAACTTCGGTAATCATAATTTTTGGGATAAAAACCTGACAGGCTTCATAAGGTTCTGAAAACTGCACGTCGGAAACGGTTCTCAGTTCAAGAACATTGCTCAAAACGCCTGAAATATTTCCTTTTCCCTGCGGAAATAAGTCATTGGAAAAAGTGGCTTTTCCATTGGTAAAAACTGATAGTTTTGTGGACAGATTACAGGTTTCTAAAGTCCGAAATCCGTTGTTGGTGCCGCTAAAATAGGTGAATGCCGAACCCAGTTCATTTTGGGTCAGTTGCACGTTTTTAACTTTTACTAAAGTGTTTTCTAATGCGGGGTTTACCACCTCGGAAATTAAAATTTCTTTGGGAATTATGGTAAAGTTTACGTCGCTGTTGTAAATAAAATCGGCAATTTTGTCTTCTTCAATTTCGGTAATGGTGGTTCCTTTTGGAAAACCAACGGTTAAAACGCCGTCTTTTTTAGCCATATAAAGTTTGTTCAACTTTACAAAAACCTTGTCGCCCAGTTTGTAATGCTCAAAAATGCCTTTTAGATTCACCAATATTTGAATCCCGGCTGTCGCGTTTTCAACAGCATCCTGAATCACCAATTTTTTCTCAAAACTTCCGTTTTCATCAGATGAAATAACATAACCTTCAACCACATAATTATTACTTATACCAAATTCCACCATGGTTCCTTTGTACATTTCCCTAATTTCAGCCAAGGTAATTGTTGACTGAAAAGTATTGGCATAATCGCAACGGGGTTCCGTTAATTTCACATCATCCGTATCACGTAAATACAGTTGAAAATCATCATAATAATTACTAAAAATAGCAACTACGCTTCCTTTTCCTTCTGGCAATAGATTGTTTTTAAAATTGGCAAAACCGCTATTTCTGACAATAATTTCATCCAAAAAATTGCAGGAAATGTCAACACTTTCTAACACACGATTTACTGTGGCGGTATTGTCTGCGTTTCCATAAGCTTTCCCTAATTCGTTCGCTTTAAACTGCACGTTTTCAATTTCTATAAGCATTTCCAGCATATCTTTGTTCAATTCAGGAATGGCTACTTTTTTAGGAATTATTTCCACAACTTCACATGAACGCACAATGTATTTGTCGAGTTCTGAAGCTAAAATGCCTTCCAAACCATCTCCTAATGCTACGCCAATTTGCACGCTTCCGAAACTGTAACCAACCGCCAAACCTTTTAATTTCAAATAAATTTTACGACCAACATTGTATCTGGTGTAAATATTTGTTTGGTTGATGGAAATTTTAATGGCCGCAGTAGGATTCTCTGGTTTGTCCTGAATGGAAATTGATTTGTAAATATTGCCCGATTTGTCGCTGGAAACCACATAACCTTCAATAATTAAGTCGGTTTCAATAATTTTTGCACCGCCAAAAGTGTACATCTCTTTTACCTGTTGAATGGTGGTTGTCGCAGTAATTTCAGGTTCGGCACAATCCACATTTGGCGTTTCAAAATCCCCGTCTTTTACACAGGTTGAAAAAGTGCTTATCACAATAATTGAAATAAGTAAAATTCTTGAGTTTTTATAAAAGTTCATAGCGTTATTTTTAAAATCTTACATATAAATTTAAATAATAGGAAGTTTTGCCTCCATACCAATATTTTGGACCGAAAATGGGTTTTCCCAATTGTTTGTCTTCTTTTAATTCGGGATAATTGGATTTTCGGGATTGCTCAAAGCCGCCAGTTTTAAACAGTTCTCCCAACACATTGTTGATACCCATAAAAAATCCAAGGTAATATTCGTTGATTTTCCACGATTTTCCACCTACGGTATTCAACAAAAAAGCAGGATCAAATTTTTCTTGTGTCAATAAATTGTCAACCTGTGCCTGCGTAACCTGCTCACCGGTTTCATCATCTAAAAAAGGAACGCCGTCTGAGTCCAGATAAAAATTATTGGTCCTTAGCAAAGGAGAAATATCCAAGTAATTATTGGATAAATAATTGGCATTTATTTGGAAAAACCAATACGCAGGATCGCGGTATTCAAAGCCTACAGCATAAGCCCGTTGCGGAGTTCCGGAAAGGTGATAATTTTTTAAATAAGCCGTTCCGAAATTGCTGTTTGAATTGGAAAAACTTTCAGAAATCAGGTACAATTGCGGATTATTGCTATACGTAAATTGCCCGATGGATCCAGCTGCCAGCAATTTTACAGATGGTAAAATCTGGTATTCAAAACTTAATTCCACACCCATATTCTTTTTGTCGACGCCTGTAATAATTTCATTTACAAAATCGGCTTGGTCGCCCAACAAGCCTTCTGCAAAAAAGAAGGAAGTTTCAATGGCATCGATAAATTTTGTGTAATACGCGGTTAGTCTCGATTGTATTTTTGGAGCCCTAAAAACATAACTTACATCGCCTGTCAAAATTTTTTCACTCGTTAAATCGGGTGTGATACTGTTATTGACTCTCGAATTGGAAAACGCCGTTTTTGTGGTTGGCGCATTTGTAGTGTATGCGCCGTTTACGGTTAACAAATGCCGTCCCGTAATTTTGTAGGTGGCACCAGCTTTTATGCCGAAATCCATAAAATTTTGTTTTTCCCCTTTTCCGAAGGAATTTTCAAAATAAGTGCCATTTTTAAACAAACCTTCCCGCTGATAATTGGTGTTTTTAACATTCAATGCCACAAAATAATCGAGATTTCTCTGCGTTCCCTGTAATTGCGCGAAAGCACTTGCTGCAAAAGCATTGATGGTATAATTGTATTGAAATTTATCATCTTCCAAAACAGTTCTGTCTGGATTGTTTAAATCATTTTGCTGTGCATCGCCAAGCGCATATTGGTCCAAATCCACAAAACCGTTTCCGCCCAACAAATCGAGCATATTTGCATAATTTTTAGAGCTTAATTTTTTGAAGGAAACACCTCCATTAAAGTTTAAATTCTCTGTAAATTTTGTGTTTATTGTTGAATTTGCTGAAAATTGCGTGTCATCAACCCTATCTTCATACAAATAATACAGGGAATTTCCGTTATCCGTATTTACTTGGTAAAGTTCAGCCCAGTTTACCTGTCCGTTTTTCAAAAATTCCTGTTCGGTTAAATAGGCGTTTGTATAATCGGGACTGTCTGGAAACCTTAAAAAATTGCTCGGCAAATATTTCCAATAGGTTGGGTCGGGATTTGGGGCGTTAAAATAACCAATGCGACTATTTCCAATGTGCCCAGACTGATACGCCAAAGATGATTTTATAGTCGTGTTTTCGCGGTCATAAAAATGGGTTAGCATCAAAACCGGCTCAAAAATTTCCTTGATTCTCGAATTTCGTTTATCACCTTCCTGATTTCCCCAATAAGCATTGTATTCGTAGCCTTTTAAATCGTAAACTTCCTGGGTATTAGGTGATGATTTTCCGCGTTTATTGGGCGTTGCGAAAACCGTAAAATTTAAGCTGTGACTGTTGGTTAATTTTTTTTCCACCGCAAAAAAGCCCGACCAAGCATTGTAGGAAGTTCCATCTATATAACCTTCCTGCGCCGTTCTTCTAGAGCCAGAAACCACAAAAGCCCAGTTATTTTTATTCCATCCTGAAGCATAAGTAGCCATAATACGGCCCGTATAACTTTTATTGGTTGAAGATACCGAAACTTTTTTGACTTTCTGATAATCTGAAGCTCTTGTGCTAAAATTTGTGGCGCCCAATATGCCGCCAAAAGTAAAATCAGATGCCGCGATTCCATTGGAAAATTCCTGATTTCTAAACGCATCATTTAATCCACCCCAATCGCTCCATTGGGGTCGACCGTCAAATAATTTATTCATTTCAATGCCATTGATTGCAATGGTTCCATCACTGGAATCATAACCGCGGACTTTAAACCAAGCCTGACTGAAATTGAATGCCGCAGCTTGTAAATAAGCATCTTTGGACGATTGGAATAATCCTGCAATATAATCGGAGGTCTTTCCTTCTTCATCCGATAAATCTTCATCGGTCAAAACAATAAGGCTCGTTTCATACTTTTCAACAATAGTTTTTTGCAAAAATATAGTGCCTAAATTATAGGATTTATGTTCTAGAATATTGACTGGGAATTCTTGCGTAATGTACCCATCATACTGAATTTGCAGTGTATGAATCCCAATTGGAACGTTTTCAATATTAAATTCTCCGTTTAAATTTGTTTCCGCAAAAAAATTAAGTGCAGTAATTTTTAAGGAAACTTCTTGTAAAGGTTCTTCTGAAGTGCCTTCAATAATTTTTCCTTTTATGGAAGCCTGCGTTTGTGCACTTGAGTTAATTGCACACAGCATAACTACAACAATGGTAAACACCAATATTTTCATAGACAATTTTTTATGAAATTAGTCTTTTTTAGAATACTGTTGATAAAAAATAAAAAAATAATTATTATGCTCCTAAAATATTGCCTCATAATAATTATTTTGCCCGAAAATTAGTGATTATATTAGGCACTTAAATTTGCTGTGAAATGAGCGTAATGAAAATACAATGCAAACAATAATGTTAATATGCGAATTACATATGACCTAATTAAAACAATAAATATTTGCATATGAAACAACTTTCTCTTCTTGTATCGATTATTTTATTGGTGGTTCAGCCAATTTTCAGCCAAAAAAAATACGACATTAAAACCCTCGCTTTTTATAATTTGGAAAACCTTTTTGATATTGTTGATGATACCACAAAGCTTGATGAAGCAAGCCCCATTATGGAAATTAAAGAAAACAGATCCGCTATTTATCAACTTAAATTGAATAATATGGCAAAAGTGCTTTCTGAAATAGGTGTGGATGAAGCCAAAAACAGTCCGGTAATTATAGGTGTTGCAGAAATTGAAAATTATGGGGTTCTGGAAGATTTGGTAAACACTTCATTTTTAAAAGACAAACAATACGGTATTATTCATTATGATTCTCCAGACATAAGAGGTATTGACGTTGCTTTATTATACCAAACCAACTATTTTAAACCCATTTATCATGAGGCTTTTGAATTGCGTTTATGGGATGAGAATGGCTACAGAATTTATACCAGAGACCAGTTATTGGTGTCGGGATATTTGGGCAACGAACTTATTCATATCATTGTAAATCACTGGCCGTCAAGAAGAGGCGGCGAAGCAAAGAGCAGATCAAACAGAGAAAAAGCCGCTTTTTTAAATACCCAAATTATTGCTAAAATAAAAGAAACCGACCCAAATCCTAAAATCATTATGATTGGCGATTTAAATGATGACCCCATTAACAGCAGCCTCAAAAACATTTTAAAAACCAAATCCAAAAAATCAGATGTTGCTGATGGCGATATATACAATCCTATGGAAGAAATGTTTAGACAAGGGCAAAATACATTGGCTTAC
>JAENXD010000009.1 GCA_016649745.1 Flavobacteriaceae bacterium
GGTTTTTTGCTCAATTGAAGGCTTTTTTTAACTGCATAGCATCGCTACGGAGTTCAAAAAAGACAAAAAGTGAGTGAAAAATAACATTTTGTAGCCAATTGAAAAAAGTTTAAACCAGTTCAATTATAAACTTTAAAACTTATTCGTATGTCACAATTTTTTCAAAGGTTAGACGAAGGTGGGCCATTTTTTATGTACCCAATTCTTTTTGTACTTATTTTAATTATTATTTTAATTGTAAAAGGCATTATCAATAGGAAAAATGATAATTCAAAAACAATTTCTCTTATTTCGTCTTTTGGTTTATTTATTGTTGCTTGGGGTTTTCTGGGGCAAACAATTGGATTAATAACAGCATTTGATTCTATTGAAGCTGTTGGGGATATCTCAATGGAAGTTATGGCAGGGGGGCTAAAAGTAAGCTTATTAGCTACTGTTTTTGGTATAGTTACTTTTTTAATAAGTAGAATTGGGATTATTGTATTAACGATATTAAAAAAGTAAATGAGGTAAAATCGTCATTCTAAAATAATACTTAGGATGGCGATTGCCTTTTTAATTTTAGCTAAATTTGCCCCATGAATTCTAAAAAGGCATTTATTCTGCTAAACGGCGCGGAACCTTCAACATTTCCGGATTTATCAATTTATGATATTGTTTGCGCTATTGACGGTGCTTACAACCATTTTAAGTCGAAAAACATACAACCCGATTTGGTTACGGGAGATTTCGATTCCATCCATAAAATTCCAGACAATATTGAGGTCATTAACACACCCGACCAAAATTTTACCGATTTCGACAAAGCGTTGAATATTTTAAAAGACAGGGGTTATATTCACATTGATGTTTATGGCGGAAGCGGAAAAGAGCACGATCATTTCCTAGGAAATATCAGTACAGCACTGCAATGGAAAAATAGCTTAAAAATTTCCTTTTTTGATGATTTCGGAACCTATTTTTTTATTGAAGAACATATTACTTTAACCAATGTAAAAGGCAAAAATATTTCATTGATTCCTTTTCCAATTGCCCACGAAATTTTTACGGAAGGATTGGTATATCCTATTAAAAATGAAACTTTGACCTTCGGAAAACGGGTTGGCACCAGAAACATAGCTTTTAACAATGATGTTCAAATTTCTTTCAAGGGCGGAGAATTATTGGTTTATATAAGCAACGTTTAAAACAACTATTATGGACAGAAAATTAAGACTGATTTGGGATTTTAGAGGGGAAACTGCTCTAAAAACTGCCGAACACCATTGCGTTCATTTGAAAGAGTTTGCTCAAATTGAAAAATTGCATTTTTATGAAATTGATTTTTCCGTCTTTTCAGAAATGCATGCGATTGCTTTTATTGTGGTGGATGAAATTGATATGAAAACCTATAGAGATGCGCTGAAGCCTCATCGGGGCGAAGTCGCCTTAATAGTATTCAGTAAACAGTTGCAGTTGGCAGTAGGAGTTTAAAGTCTAAATATTCCAGACTGAGAATAAAAATATTTCACAAGAAAATTGCTTTTTTGAAAAACAAAATTAAAAATCGAAAGTTTTTTAGGTATAAATAATCCAAACTGAATACTGCGACTGTTAGCTGTCAACTGATTCTGCCACAATCCAACCGCCAGTCCAGGCATTTTGAAAATTAAATCCGCCAGTAACCGCATCAATATTTAGGACTTCTCCGGCAAAAAATAAGTTTTTATGCAGTTTGCTTTCAAAACGTTTAAAATTGATTTCTTTTAAGTCTATTCCTCCGGCAGTCACAAATTCCTCTTTAAAAGTGCTTTTTCCAGATACTTTGAAGTTGCATTTTGTAAATTGAGTTGTTAATTCTTCCAATTGCCTGTTACTCAGTTGTGCCCATTGCGAATCGGGTGAAATTTGAGCAGCTGTAACCAGTTTTTCCCACAATCGTTTTGGAATTTCTTCAAAAACAGAACGCAAAATCACTTGCTTTTTCGATTGCTCTTTTTTGGCAGATTTCAAATCATTTAAAACATTTTCAAATGATTTTGATAACCAATTGACCTCAATCTCAAATTGATAATCTTTTTGATAAAATTCCAAAGCGCCCCAGGCAGAAAGTTTTAAAATACCCGGTCCGCTTAATCCCCAATGCGTAATTAACAATGGCCCTTGTTCCGCCAATTTTGAATTCACAACATTCACCGAAGCTTTTGGAACGGAAATTCCCGGAATATCTTTTAATCTTTCATCAACAATATTGAAGGTAAATAGCGATGGAACCGGTTTTATTATGGTGTGTCCCAAACCTTCCAGCATTGCCCAAACCTTCGCATTACTTCCTGTTGCCACCAGTAAAAAATCGGCCGTAAAATTTTCGGAATTCGTTTTTACAATAAATTTATCGCCGCTTTTTTCAATGGCATCAACCCTTGTGCTTATTTTAAGTTTTACGCCCGCATTTTTTGCGCTTTCCAAAAAACAATTTATAATCGTTTGCGAAGAATTGGATTCAGGAAAGATGCGATTGTCATCTTCAATTTTTAAAGGGATTCCTCTGTTTTCAAACCATTCCATGGTGTCGCCGGTCATAAATTGATGGAATGGTCCCAACAACTCCTTTTTGCCTCTTGGATAAAATTCAACCAATTCATTTGGAGTGAAACAAGCGTGACTCACATTGCAGCGGCCACCACCCGAAACTTTTACTTTTTGCAACACATTATTGCTTCCTTCTAAAATAATAACTTCCAAATCCGGGTGTATTTCTGCAGCATTTATGGCAGCAAAATATCCGGCCGCTCCTCCTCCAATAATTATAAATTGTTTCTTCATCTTTAATTTTACTATAAATACCCCACTTTTAATATTTTCGTCATTCTGAGGGATAACTTGTTTCAGAATCTCATCATATTGGGCGTAAATCATTATGAGAACCTGAAACAAGTTCAGGTTGACGTATTTTTCTTTAAATATTCCTGATAAATTTTATAACACCATTTCTTTAAAAGGTATCACCGTAGAAAAACCTTTTTGATTAAAATAATTTGGGGTATCCTCATTTCCGGTGGCCAATATAAAATCGCCTCCCCAAGCGCCCAAGCTTTTTGTTTGTCCAAAATAATCAGGAAATAATTCAGCCTGAATCAGCTTTAATTGAATTGTTTTTGAAACGATTAATTCATGTTCCTTCATTAATTTTTCAAAATCTTCCAATTTTTCACAGATTAAAAAAGCTTCAGATAATTCAGATATTTGTTTGAGTTCTGAAGTCAAATTTCCTTTCAGTTTTTTATAGCGTTCAATACCTTCTCGGCTATTTTGTTTTTTATTCAAATGCACAAAATACAGCTGATCAATGAAAGTCAGATTGAAATTCACTTCTTCAACAACAATTTCTGTATTGTGTTTCGTAAATAAAATGGGCGCATTGTGTTGTGCGCAAGCAATATCGTAACCGCTTCCTCCAAAAGTGTTTTTCAATAATTTGTATGGATTCACCTTTGCCCAATTTGAGATATTATTTATTAAAGTAGAAGATGTTCCCAATCCCCAATTTTTAGGAAAATCCAGATTTGTTTTTACCAAAAATCCCCCTTTGGAATTTAAAAATGCCGGATTTAACTTTCGGGTTTCCAATAATATTTCTCTCAAGTTTTCAGCAACGGTATCTTTTCCGCCGTCTTCGCCTGAGTCATACGTGGCGTTTGTCAATCGCAATTTGGGCAAATTGAAAGTGGCTTCGAGCCAGCATTCGCCTTTATCAGAAAAACTTTGCCAAATCAATTGCGGTTCATTTATTGGTTCAACAACCAAATCTTGTCCGTATTTGGTTGGAACCGCCAAAGCTTTTGCGCCGTCCAGCACAAAATATTCGCCGCTTAATAATAATTTTCCGTGGCTTCGGCTCCGCTCAGCCACCTTTTGATTTTCTTTCATCAGATATTTTTTCTTATCGGCTCCGCTCAGCCACCTTTTGATTAATTTTCATAAGATATTCTTTCCTGTTGTTCATTTTTCTCGCTCAGGTGGCTGAACGGAGCCGAAGCCATTTTTGTGATGAGATTCATTTTGACACTCTGAAAACTTTTCCAAATCACTATAATTATCTTCAATCAATGCTTCTTTCTTTTTTCGACTCCAACCTTGTATTTGTTTTTACCTATAAAAAGCTTCATCAATTCTCTGAAATTCTTCATAATACAATAAAATAACGGGTAATCTTTTTGCGGTATGATTAGCTCCATTTCCATTTTGATGCTGCTCCAAATGGATTTTAAGATTCTTGGTACTTCCCGTATAATAGGAACCATCAGAACATTCCAATATGTACATGTAACCTTTTATCATAGTTTTTTCCTCAATTTAACTCTCCATATTGGCTGAGCGGAGCCGAAGCCAATTTATTAATCACCTTTCTGGTGGCTGAGCGGAGCCGAAGCCAACTTTTTATACGCTTCAACCACAGCATTGTGCGTAATTGTTTTATGTTCAAAATAATCAATCAAAAATTCCTTTTCCTTTTTACTCGCGCCCAATTGTTTAATAATATTGGTCAGGTGCATCTTCATATGTCCTTTTTGGATCCCTGCAGTTGTCAATGCCCGTAAAGCGGCAAAATTTTGCGCCAAACCTGCTACCGCAATAATTTCCATCAATTCTTTTGCTGAAGGATTTCCCAACAATTGCAAGGATAATTTCGATAAAGGATGCAAGGAAGTTAAGCCGCCCACAGTTCCCACTGCCAAAGGAATATCAATCCAAAATTTAAAAATTCCATTTTCTATACTGGCATTTGTCAAACTTTTATATTTTCCGGATCGTGCAGCAAATGCGTGGACTCCAGCTTCAATGGCCCTAAAATCATTTCCTGTGGCAATCACAACGGCATCAACGCCGTTCATAATTCCTTTATTATGTGTAACCGCACGGTGAGGTTCCGCATTCGCAATTTGTATGGCCTGCACAAATTTTTGGGCCAATGCTTCTGAATTTTCAGCGTATAAATCTTCCACATTACAGCTCACTTCCGCGTGAACCAAACATTCCGGAACATAATTGGACAAAATGCTCATCACAATTTGAATGTCCTCTTTTTGAAATTCCTTTGCAATCACTTCCAAACAAGAATTTATAAAATTGGCGCCCATACTGTCGGCAGTTTCAAAAGTAACATGCAACTGATAATAATTTTCAAGTTCAGCTGTTTTATCGCGCAATTCAATAGTTAAAATACCGCCACCACGTTTTCGCATGTTTTTGGTAATTGCTTCGGTGACTTTATATAGAATTTCTTTTTTTGAATTAAAATAATTTTCAAGGGCCGTTTTATCGCCTTCATACATAAAATGTACTTGTCCAATTTTTGTTGAAGAAATTACTTCAGCTTTAAATCCGCCTCGTGTGCTCCAAAATTTCGCCACCAAAGAAGCTGCCGCCACCACAGAACTTTCTTCAATAACCATTGGAATGGTATATTTTTTTTCGTTAATTACAAAATTGGGTGCAACACCAAATGGCAAATAATAATTGGATAAAGTATTTTCAATAAAATCGTCATGTAAATTCTGCAATATTTCATTCGAATTCCAATATTGCAACAAAACCTGTTTTGCTTTCTTGTCATTATTAAAAAACCTTGAAATTAGCCAATCTATTTTTTCAAGCTTATTCAACTTTGAAAATCCGTTAACGCTTTTTGACATTTTTAAATAGAATTTATGCACACCACAAAGGTAATTTAATAAATATAAATTACTGCAAATTCACATATTGTTAATTTTAATGACATTTTTCATACGTGATTTGCTAGAAATTTCTTAAACTTGGCAATAATTTCAAGAACTCTCAATTTAATGAAAAAACTACTTATTGCTTTTATTGCCATCACCTCTTTGGCAACGGCGCAAAAAAAGGACATCACGCTGGACGAAATTTGGAATGGCACTTTTAGGACAGAGCGCATGAATTCATTAAATTCAATGAATGGTGACTTTTATTCCTTGCTCAATTTTGACAGAAACACCAAAAGTACCACTGTTGATAAATACAGTTATGCTACTTTGGAAAAAGTCGAAACCATTGTAAACAGCAAAGATTTAAGCGAAATCAACTCTTTTGAAAGCTACGATTTTAACAATGACGAAACCAAACTAATTTTAGGAACCGATTCTGAACCTATTTACAGACATTCAAGTTTGGGTGTTTTTTACGTATATGATTTGGCTTCAAAATCATTGCAGTTAATTGATGAAGAAAAAATTCAGGAACCAACTTTTTCTCCCGACAGCAAAAAAGTGGCCTATGCCAAAAACAATAATATTTTTATTAAAAATTTAGAAACCAACGAAGTGGTTCAGATTACTTCCGACGGTAAAAAGAATCATATCATTAATGGTATTTGTGATTGGGTTTATGAAGAAGAATTTTCGTTTGTCAGGGCTTTTGAATGGAGCGGAGACAGTAAAAATATCGCATTTTTAAGGTTTGATGAAACCGAGGTTCCAACCTTTTCCATGGACATTATTGGTGAAGATTTATACCCAACACAACAGGTTTTTAAATACCCGAAAGCAGGCGAAAATAACTCAGTGGTAACCTTGCATCTTTATAATGTTTCAGCAGGAAAAACCGTAAAAATTGAGCTTGGAAAATATGAATACATTCCAAGAATTAAATGGACAAATAATCGGGAAATCTTGTCTGTCATCACTTTAAACAGGCATCAAAATGATTTAAAATTATATGCGGTAAATGCCGTAAATTTTACCTCAAAAATTCTGTTGAATGAAGTCGACAAAGCATATGTGGACATTCATGATAATTTAACTTTTTTAACCGATAACAGTTTTATCTGGACAAGTGAAAAAGACGGATTTAACCATATTTATCATTATTCAAAAGAAGGAAAACTTATCAATCAGGTGACAAAAGGAAACTGGGAAGTAACTAATTTTTATGGCGTAAATGAAAAAAATAAAACTGTTTATTATCAATCGGTTGAAGATGGTTCCATTAATAGAACTGTGTATTCCATCAAATTAAATGGAACGGACAAAAAACGTTTAACAAATGCTTCCGGTACAAACGAAGCCTCCTTCAGCAAAAATTTAAATTACTTCATCAATACTTTTTCTGATGCCAATACACCTCCTATTTATACACTTTATAATGGTGACGGGAATTTATTGAAAGAAATTTTAAATAACAATGTGCTTTCTAAAGAATTAGGAAATTATACTATTTCTGAAAAAGAATTCTTCACCTTAAATACTAAAAACGGGGAGTTTAATGCCTGGATGATAAAACCTTTAAATTTTGATGCCAGTAAAACATATCCTTTATTTATGACCCAATATTCTGGTCCGGGATCACAATCGGTCAGCAATACTTGGAATAGCTCGAATGATTATTGGTATCAGTTTTTAGCACAAAAGGGTTATATTATAGTTTGTGTTGACGGGAGAGGAACTGGCTTTAAAGGTGCCTATTTCAAAAAAGTTACTTATAAAGAATTGGGAAAATATGAAGTCCAAGACCAAATTGCATCTGCAATAGAATTAGGCAAAAGACCTTATATTGATGCAAGTGAAATTGGAATTTGGGGATGGAGTTACGGCGGGTTTATGTCGGCAAACTGTTTGTTTAAAGGAAATGACGTTTTTAAAATGGCCATTGCTGTTGCACCAGTGACAAGCTGGCGTTTTTATGATTCCGTTTACACAGAACGTTATATGCAAACGCCTCAAGAAAATGCAAGTGGCTATGATGAAAATTCACCGTTAAATTTCGCCGACTTTTTAACAGGAAATTTCTTATTGGTTCACGGAAGTGGCGATGACAACGTGCATTTTCAGAACACCATGCGGTTGACAAATGCCCTAATTAAAGCAAACAAGCCCTTTGATCAAGCTATTTATCCTGACAGAACTCATGGAATTTATGAAGGTAAAAATACCAGATTACATTTATATGAAAAAATGACTAGATTTATCGAAGAAAATTTAATCAGAAAATAAACTAATATTGAACTCTAAATAATTAAAACATGAAAGAAATACCGTTTAGAAAACATCATCCAAAAGGATTGTATACTTTGTTTGCCACCGAAATGTGGGAAAGATTTAGCTATTATGGAATGCGCGCCTTATTGGTACTGTATCTTACTGCTGAATTAGTCAATGGTGGTTTTGGTTTAGGAAGACAAGAAGCCCTTGAATTGTATGCAATCTTTACAGGATTGGTTTATTTAACACCTATTTTAGGAGGCTGGGTATCTGATAAATATTTTGGACAACGGAAAACAGTTTATATTGGTGGTTTAGTTATGGCCGTTGGGCAATTTTTATTGGCTGCCAGTGCTTTGCTATACCAAACTACTCAAACAAGTTCTGATAGTCGTCAGTTCTTATTTAATTTTGGATTAGGAGTACTTATTATTGGAAATGGATTCTTTAAACCAAATATTTCTACAGTAGTTGGTGAATTCTACAATAATAATGATCCAATGAAAGATTCTGCTTTTAACATCTTCTATTTAGGAATAAATTTAGGAGCAATTCTTGGTACTTTTATTGCCGGTGGTTTAGGAGAAAGTGTAGAATGGGGTTATGGATTTTTAGCAGCAGGTGTTGGTATGATTTTAGGAGTACTTTGGCTTAAAATGAGAGAAAACACACTAGAATATTATGGATTACCACCAAACTCTCCTGAAGACAAAACTATATTAGATAGTAAAGATTGGATAACTATTTTTATTTGGATGATTGGTTTAATTGTGAGTACTTATCTTTTGATGTACTTATGGGGTATATTACCAGAGATTGTAAAAACAATTATTACTTATGGTGGTTTTGCAGCAATCATTTTGGGATTAGCTTACACCATTACAAAAGGCACAAATGGTGCTGATGAATGGAGTAGAATGGCGGTAATTATTGTATTGGCAATTTTTAATATTGTTTTCTGGGCTGGTTTTGAACAAGCCGGAGGTACATTTAGTTTATTTGCTAAAGATAACACAGATAGAATGATGTTTGGTTGGGAAATGCCAGCAACTTGGTTTCAAAATGTTAATTCATTTGCCATTTTAATATTTGCCTCTATATTTTCTATAATGTGGATATGGTTAGACAAAAAAGGGTGGAATCCTAGAACACCAATGAAGTTTGCATTAGGTTTTTTCTTAGGAGCTATTGCCTTTTTTGTGATGACACAAGCCCAAGTCATTGCGGATACGGGTATTAAAATTTCACCTTGGTGGTTGGTTTCAGTATATGTTCTGCTAACTTTAGGTGAACTAATGCTTTCTCCTATAGGATTATCAATGATTACAAAATTAGCACCACCTAAATTAGTTTCAGTTGTAATGGGATTATGGATGGCTAGTTTTGCTGCTGGAAACTTTATGGCAGGTATGCTAGAAGGAATTCTTAAAAAGTTTGATTATCCACTATACCCATTTATTATGTGGGTGATGATTATTATTGGAGTTATAACGGTTCTAATCTCTCCATTGTTAAACAAAGCGATGAAAGGAATCCACTAAAACATGACAACAAATCAATTATTTTAATAAAAAAGAGCTCAGGTAATTAATTACTTGGGCTTTTTTATTTAAAACTCTTATAATTATGAAATTTACACAAGTATTTAAAACGTTTCCGAAAGCATTTTGGGTAGCCAACACCATGGAATTATTTGAACGTTGGGCGTGGTATGGTTTATTTGCCGTTTTGGCTTTATACTTAACCAATTCGACAGATGAAGGAGCTCTCGGGTTTACTCAAAGTCAAAAAGGCGCCATCATGGGTACCGTTACCGGAATCTTGTATTTACTTCCAATCATAACAGGCGCATTGGCCGATAGGATTGGGTATAAAAAAATATTAATTATCGCTTTCATAATACTGGGATCCGGCTATCTTTTTATGGGACAGGTAACATCTTATAATCTGGTATATCTTGCCTTTTTATGGGTTGCATTGGGTGCCGCATTATTTAAACCAGTGATTTCAGCAACCATTTCAAAAACTACAGATGACTCAACATCTTCCATTGGTTTTGGAATTTTTTATATGATGGTAAATGTTGGAGGTTTTATTGGCCCAATATTTTCATCAAAATTAAGGGAAGCATACGGATGGAAAATTGTTTTTTTCATGGCAGCTTCCGCTATTGCGGTTAATTTACTTTTAGTATTGTTCTTTTACAAAGAACCTGATAGAGAAAAAACCACTGAAACTTTATTGCAAACTGTTAAAACATCCTTAAAAAATATTTTTACAGCTTTATCCGACATGAAACTGACTTTATTTTTATTAATAATGGTAGGGTTTTGGACAATGTTCAATCAGTTGTTTTATACACTTCCAAACTTTATTGACCAGTGGGTAAATACAAGCATTATTTATGATTCAATTTCAAATATTTCTCCAGGATTAGCGGCAGCTATTGGCACAAATGAGGGTACAATTGCCCCGGAAATGATGGTTAATTTAGATGCACTCTCGATTGTTCTTTTCCAAATTCTTATTTCTACATTGGTTATGCGACTAAAACCTTTGAATGGAATTATTACAGGAATTATTGTAAGTTCAATTGGTATTGGATTAGCATTTAGCACAGGAAACGGCTTTTATGCAATTTTAGGTATTTTCATTTTTGCATTAGGAGAAATGGCCAGTTCTCCTAAATTTACAGAATATGTTGGTAAAATTGCTCCAAAAGGAAAAGAAGCATTGTATATGGGAACCTCATTTTTACCTGTAGCCGCAGGGAATTATATTACAGGATTTTTATCTGGTGACGTTTATCAAGCCTGGTCAGATAAAATAAGTCTGTTACAAATAGAAGTTGCCAAAAGAGGGTTGGAAATTCAGGCGATTGGAGATGGGTTTACACAAAACGATTATATTGCTAAAGCTGGAGAATTAATGGGCATGAACGATCAGCAATTAACTGATTTTTTATGGACGAGCTACAACCCTTCCAAAATTTGGATATTGTTTAGTGCAATAGGTGTTTTTACAGTTATCTGTTTGTATTTCTATGACAAATTAGTTATTGGAAAACAACCTCAAGTTTAAATTTTTATATGAATGGATAAATCAAGAAACGATTTTTTTAAAACACAGGTTTTAGGGCATCCGGCCGGACTTTTTGTGTTATTTTTTACAGAAATGTGGGAGCGCTTTTCATTTTATGGAATGCGTGCATTATTGGTGCTTTTTTTAGTGAGCGCTTTAGGAATTGGCGGATGGGATTGGCCACGTGAAAATGCTTTGGCATTGTATGGAACCTACCTTGCATTGTTATACTTAACGCCCATCATAGGAGGAACTTTAGCTGACAAATACCTTGGAAACAGACGCGCCATTATTATTGGAGCATTAATTATGACTTTAGGTCATGCAAGTATGGCGGTTGAATCCAATCCGTTTTTTTTATATTCAGGTTTAGGATTATTAATTATCGGAACCGGTTTTTTCAAACCAAATATGACATCTTTCATTTCTGTACTTTACAAAGATTTTCCAGAGAAAAAAGATGGTGCTTACACCATTTTTTACATGGGCGTAAATGCCGGAGCTTTTTTAGGCATTATGCTTTGCGGGTACATGGGCGAAATGCTTGGCTGGAGTTGGGGCTTTGGTTTGGCAGGAATTTTCATGCTGTTGGGCTTGCTTCAATTTACTTTGGCTCAGGGAATTTTTGGCGATGTTGGAAAAAAACCTAACAAAGAAGACAAAACCATTAAAATAGATGATCAAACTGAAATTGAAGACCAATTAAATCCGTTTACTTTAATAGATAGAATTCTTATTATTATCATAGCCCTAGCTGGTTTAATCTGGGTAATTAATGATCCATTATCCAAAATTGGAGCCGTTAATTTTTTGAAATTTGGGGGAACCGATTATTCGAGTACCACCATCATCATTACGCTCATTCTATTTTTATACCTGTTGGGTTCAAGAATTATAAGGTACAGTGCAGTGACAAGAGATAAAATGTTTGCTGTGGTTATTTTTGCATTTTTCATTATTTTCTTCTGGGCTTCATTTGAACAGGCTGGCGGTTCTATGAGTATTTTCGCAAAAGATTACACAAGCAGAATATTATCCGGAAATTCAGCAATGATTTTTAATATTGTTGATGTTATCATAACCGTTGTGCCCGTTGCAATTATTACCTGGGTACTCTTTTTATTTTTCAAACAAACTTTTAAAAAATATTTGTTGGCAAATATGGTATTGGGATTTAGTTTTATGATTATTTGGGGATTGATAATTTGGAAAGTCAATACCAATTTTAATACTTATTCTTATGAAATAAGTTATCAAACCTATCAAATTACCGAAACCAATGAAAATGGTGAAGAAACAGTAAAAGATTTTGCGATAACCGCAGGAACCGTTATCCCGGAAAATGCAATTTTGGTCGAAAATACAACCGTAATTAGAACCGCAAACGATTTTGTGCAAAACGATAAAATCGCCATTATTGATATTGATAAAAAAGGGGAAAGTTATAAATATTTAACAACCGAACAGGCCGAATTGATCAATACGAATATTGCGGCGACCGTTGTGCAAAAAAAAGACAATGAAATTCAAATTCCGGCCACTTGGTTTTTAATTTTAAACTCCTTATTTATCATAGCTTTTGCCCCTTTATTTTCTAAATGGTGGGAAAGCAAATACAATCCGAAACCCGCAAATAAATATGCTATTGGTTTATTTTTTCTGGGAGTCGGTTTTGCATTTCTGGCCTATGGCGCAGCAGGAATTCCGCAAGGTGCTAAAACAGCATCGGTAAGCATTATTTGGCTGATACTCGCTTACCTGTTTCATACGTTGGGAGAACTTTGTGTGTCACCGGTTGGACTCTCTTATGTGAGTAAATTGGTGCCGGCGAGAATGATTGCTTTTATGTTTGGTGTTTGGTATTTGGCGTTGGCCATTGGGAACAAAACATCTGGACAAATGGGTGCTATGATTGACATTGTTACAGAGAAATATGACATCTCGACTTTCTTTTTAATATTTACATTTGTGCCAATTATTATTGGTCTAATTGCATTATCGTTAAATCCAGTTTTGAAAAAATTAATGCACGGGGTAAAATAAATTTAAAAAACTTTGTAAATTTGGCAACATTATTGCGTCGAACATACAAAGAAATAAAATAAATGAAGATGAAAAAAATACTTATTTTAACGATAACTTTATTTAGCCTGTCACTTTCTGCACAACAAATTAATTGGATGAGTTTTGAAGAAGCTGTTAATGCACAAAAAGTTACGCCTAAAAAAATATTAGTTGATGCCTACACCATTTGGTGCGGACCTTGTAAAATGTTAGATAAAAACACTTTCTCCAATCCTGATTTAGCTGCGTACATGAACAAAAACTATTATGCTGTGAAGTTTAATGCTGAAGGAAATGAAACTGTTAATTTTAAAGGCAAGAAATATACCAACCCTGGTTTTAATCCCAACTCAAAAGGAAGAAACAGCGCACATGAATTGTCGGCATTTTTTGGTGTAAGAGCCTATCCAACATTATTGTTTTTAGATGAAGAAACCAACTTCATAACCCCTTTAACAGGTTATAGAACCCCAAATCAATTGGAACTTTATTTAAAAATGTTTAAAAATGACGATTATAAAAATTTAAAAACACAAGAAGAATTCAATGCATATTCTTCCAATTTTAAATACGAATTCAAAGAATAATTGACTTATTTATTGAGAACAAAAGCTCCTTTTTGCAAAGTATTGTGAAAAGGAGTTTTATTATTAAGACAAACTAGTTCCCAATCTTCCAAATAACTTTTATAATTTGAACCATCAGCAATAATTAATTTCGGGTGGAGATTTTTAAGCAACCTTTCCAAGTTTATTTTTGGTGATTGTTGCAATACAACAATTGTTGGATTAACCGAGTTAAAGCTGTAAATCCCCAAACTATCTACCATTAAAATAGTTTCATTTTTAAACACGTACAGATTTTTTATTTTTTCTGAAGGAAGAATTTCGTTCAATCCTGACCCAACCAAGTAGGCAATTTTAAAATTTGAACTCCTTTTTAATGAATCTGCAGAAGTATGGAATATAATTTTATTCCCCGTTCTTTTTCCAATTGTGCTTGCCTTGCTTTCATTAAAAACAATAAATTCATTCATTGATTGTGCCATATATTTTTCAAAAATAAAAACAGTTTGAATGAATACAATTGAAATTAACACAAGCACAAATCGATAAAAAACCTTCTTTTCAACCCATTTTAGTCCAAAAAATAAAAAGGCGTAAAGCGCAACCATCAACAAAAATGACATTGAAATTTGTTGTATGATAAAAATTTCCTGATGAGCAATCCAACCTACAAATTTATTCATTTGCTGAATGATAAAAATGTAACCATCTGCTAAAAATTGAGGCATCATTTGTAAAACGGAAAGTGCCATGATTCCAATTCCTAAAGTTAAAACAACTCCCAAAAACGGAATAATCACCAAATTAGAGATAAAAAATAATCCGGGAAACTGATGAAAATAATACAGGCTCAAAGGCAAAACGCCAATTTGGGCAGCCATTGAAACCGTCAACAATTGCCATAATTTATCTAAAAACCATAACTTCGGTTTCCATAACTGATACAATTTTGGCTGAATCCATACAATTGAAAAAACGGCCATATAACTTAATTGAAATCCGACTTCAAACAAATAATACGGATTAAACAACAGCAAAAAGAACATCGAAATAACCAATGTTTTATAGACGCTTGAAGGTCGATTTACAAACATGGCAATGACAATTGCTGTAAACATTCCCACAGCCCTAACCACGGAAGCTGATAAACCGGCAAGTATGGCATACATCCATAAAATAATTATAATAGCCAGAGTTGCCGTTAATTTTCCGTGTTTAAAATAATGTAATGGCTTAAAAACAGCCGTTAAAATCAGCAAAATAATGCCGATGTGCAACCCTGAAACCGCCAAAATATGAATAGCTCCCGCACCTGCATAACTTTGCTGCAATTCACTAGTAATATATTGCCTCTGGCCCAAAAGCAGTGCATTTACTACTGCCAATTCATCGTTTTTGAACCCATAGTAAATTAATGCTTCCGTTATTTTCTCTCTTACAATGGCAGCAATGCCCTTTATAGTTTGTTTGGTTTTCGGCAATCTTAAAAATTGGGAATGAGCCCCAGAAATCTGATGGTGAATTTGTTGCTGCTGTAGGTATTTTTTATAATTAAAACCATAAGGATTTAAAGGTTCAGCGATTAAATTGAAAACCATCTTAACCGCCAAATTATCATCGACCTGCAATTGCCTTTTTGTACTGTCTTTTTTAATGTTTACTAAAATTTCGCCTACAGATTTTTTGCCGTTAAACTCATATACCTCCGCTTCATATTTGTTGTAATAGGCTGTGGATTTTAGCAAACGCTCAATTGAAATTAAAGCTGAAAAAGGCTTATTTGTTGAAAATTGAAGTTCTTTAGAATAATGTTTTTCGTTGTTTAACTGATTTTTAAACGTAATTGAGCCCCAACCAATAAAAAAGGAAAGCAAAAAAACCAAAACGGTGAATAAGAACGGTGTTTGAAATTGTTTGTTGCTATGAAAATATATTGCGGTGAATAGGAGTATTAATCCACCAAAAACCAGAACCAATTGGTTTGGGGAAATGCTAAAATAATTTCCAAAGAGAATACCGACTATTAAAAAGAAGGTAAGTTGCGCAGGTATAAATTTCAAAAACTTTATCATAGCAGGATAAAGTTAATCAAAAAAATAAAAGAATATGATTTTCATCATATCATTTTTAAACCTAAATGTCTGTAACAATTGTTACTAACTGACTTTTATCACTATTGACAACTTCGATTAAAGGTAATTTTGATTGATTTATAAATTTTAACATTGTGAAATGAGCCTAATGAAATGCCGTACAATAGCATTGAAACTATGCAAATTCAATAAAAACTATAAAAACAATTTAAATTTACATTATGAAAAATATCTTTATCAGCCTTATTTTTATTTTAATTTTCAGCACAGGATCGTTCGGACAAGATTTGTCTCCTTATATTAAAATTGGCGAAACAACTGAAAGTATGCAACAGGCATCAGAAAAAATTACAGAAGCTTTACAAAACAATTCATTTACAATTTTAGGTTCTTACAATCCTCCAAACAAAAGCACTTTAAAAGTAATCGCATTTACAAGAACCGATTTAAAAAACACGGTTGTTAAAGTTACAGACAGAGGTGCACTTGCTGCAGTATTTAAAGTAGGTTTGGTTTCAAAAAACGGAAAAACAACCATGTCATATACGAATCCGGAATATCTTTTAAGAGCCTATTTGGCCGATAATTACAACACTTACAAAAGTACATTTCAAAAGTTTGACGCCGATTTAAAAGCCGCTTTTTCAACAGTTGGCAATGAATTTAAACCTTTTGGAGGAACTGTGAAAGCAGAAAATTTAAAAAAATATCATTATAAAATAATGATGCCTTACTTTACAGATCCAATTACACTTAATGAGTTTTCATCATTTGAAGAGGGATTAAAAATAATAGAAGCCAACCTAAAGGCTAAAAAAGGAGCAACAACGCTCGTTTATAAATTGGTATATGAAAAAGAAAATATTGCTGTATTCGGCATTGGCTTACAAAGTAAAGAAAAAGGAGAATCTTATTTCTTGCCAATTATTGGAGAGGACAACATTGCCGCAATGCCTTATGAAATTATTTTACAGGGAAAAAAAGCAACGATGCTTGCAGGAAAATATAGATTGGCGTTACATTGGCCTGAATTAACCATGGGAACTTTTATGAAAATTATGGGTACTCCTGGCGATATAGAAGATACTTTAGAAGCTGTTTGCGAGTAATTTTACATAAACAAATTAACTTTAAAAACGCTGAGATATTTATTTATTTCAGCGTTTTTTTATATAAAAAATTCAATTCATTTACTTATTAATTCATTTTTAACACCTTTAATACCAATAAGATACTGTCTGATTTTTTTTCATTTTTACAATCTGGCAAAATAAAGATTATTTTTTTACTTCCCCTT
Source organism: Flavobacteriaceae bacterium (assembly GCA_016649745.1). Classification (GTDB taxonomy): domain Bacteria; phylum Bacteroidota; class Bacteroidia; order Flavobacteriales; family Flavobacteriaceae; genus Lutibacter. The sequence goes on from JAENXD010000009.1 coordinate 17,078, forward strand.
TGAAATATTTCGTAAATTTATTTGTTAATTTAAACTTAATTTATTAAACTATGAATGAACTGTTACCTGAAGAATGCGAGCCTCCCCTAGTGCAGGATTTATCTTCTTCTGAACTTGTTTTAGGAACAAATTCAACAAAAAAACAATCCTATACTGAAGCTGAATTATTAAATTCAGACTTTGACGTTATCAGCGAATCGTCAAAATATTTTCGCAACACTTATTTTCCGAATGTGCCCGATAAAAAATGGAGCAGTTGGAAATGGCAAATTCAAAACAGTTATACTAGTTTTAATGAACTTTCCAAAGTTTTAGACATCAGCAGTATTAGTGATGACGATGATTTTTTGACTAAAGCAAAAAAATTACCGCTCAGAATTACACCTTATTACGCAAGTCTTTTTGAAGGAAAACCAACAAATTACGCATTAATAAAATCTGTAGTCCCTTCTAAACTTGAATTTATAGTTTCTGAAGGAGAAGAGGAAGATCCTTTACATGAAGAAAAAATGTGTCCAACTGAAAATTTGGTACATCGTTATCCAGATCGAGTTTTGATGCTCTCGACTGGATTTTGTTCGGTCTATTGCCGTTACTGCACACGTTCTCGAATGGTGTCAAAAGATCAAAAATCATACAGTTTTAAAGTATGGGAAAAGTCTCTTCAATATATAAGAAATACACCAACCATTAGAGATATTGTAATTTCTGGTGGAGACCCTTTAACATTACCAGACAAACAGTTAGATTATTTATTATCCGAATTGCGTGCCATACCACATGTGGAAATTATTCGTTTGGGAACCAAAGTTCCTATGGTTTTGCCACAACGTATAACACATAATCTGGTAAATATGATTAAAAAATACCATCCTGTATTTATGAGTGTTCATGTTACACATCCTGATGAATTTACGCCTGAAGTGAAAGAAGCATGTACAAGAATCGCAAATGCTGGTATTGTAATGGGAAGTCAAACCGTTTTATTACAAGGTGTAAATGATGAAGTTGGTATTATGAAGGATTTAATGCACAAAGCGTTAATGTCTAGAATTAAACCATATTACATTTACCAATGCGACCCAATTCCAGGATCTTCCCATTTTAGAACTCCGGTAAGTAAAGGTCTTGAAATAATTCAGGGGTTACGTGGTTTTACAAGCGGTTATGCAATTCCTCATTTTGTGATTGATGCCCCAGGTGGAGGCGGTAAAATACCGTTGCTCCCTGAATATTATCAAGGTCGTGAAGGAGATTATGTGGTAATGAAAAATTTTGAAGGAAAAACCTATAAATATTACGATCCGGAATAATGGCAATTTTTAAAATCAGAAAGATTACAGATCCGTATCTTCCATCGAATGATATGGCAATAAATCAGGTATTTAGCATTCTAAGAACTCATTTTCCTTCTGTGAAGGAGGATAAAATAAATGAGATCTTGGAGCAAATGAAAGATCCTTTGAAATATAAATTTTCTTCAAATTTATTTGTTGCCGAAGATGGAAAATCAAATGTGAAGGGATTTGCAATTTTGTTTTATATGCCTGATAAAAATTTCTTTTATTTAGATTATATAGCTGTGAAACCCGGCAAAATATCTTCTGGTGTTGGCGGCGCCATTTATGAACGGCTAAGAGAAGAAGCACAAATGCATAAATCATTAGGTATTTTTATGGAATGCCTTCCAGACGATGAAAAATTGTGTAAGGACAAAACAGAAATTAAACAAAACCAAGCAAGACTTGCTTTTTATGAACGTTATGGCGCGCGTCCAATTATTGGAACTAAATACGAAACAAATGTCAATCCGGAAGATGATTGTCCGCCGTACCTTGTTTTTGATGATCTAGGAAATGATATCAGACTTTCTTCAACAGATGCAAAAAAAATTGTAAGGGCTATTTTAGAACGAAAATATCCAACGTATTGTCCTGAAAATTATATAAAAATGATTATGTCTTCCATAAAAGACAATCCCATAAATTTAAGAGAATTTAAATACATCGTTAAGGAAAGACCTGTTGAAATCAGCGCTGCTGTTAAAGATGAAATAGCTTTAATAATTAACGATAAACACGATATTCATCATATAAAAGAAGTTGGTTATATTGAATCTCCTGTAAGAATAGGCAGCATTTATAAAGAAATTGTAAAATTAAACGCCTTTAAAACACGACCTTCAAGAGGCTATTCTGACAAATATATAACGCAGGTACATAATCCAAAATATTTTAACTATTTTAAAACGGTTTGTGATAAACTTCCACCGGGAAAATCAATTTATCCGTATGTTTTTCCTGTTAGAAATGCTACGCGACCTCCAAGTGATTATACAGTTTTAGCAGGTTATTACTGCATTGATACATTTACTCCGATAAACAAAAATGCTTTTTTAGCAGCGCGATCGGGCGTGAATTGTGCTCTAACTGGAGCGGAATTATTATTGGAGGGTTATCATACTTCTTATGCCTTGGTCAGACCTCCTGGTCATCATGCGGAACGAGATGTATTTGGTGGATTTTGCTATTTCAATAATGGGGCAATTGCTGCAAATTTTCTTTCAAAATTTGGAAAAATAGCCATTTTGGATATTGACTATCATCATGGAAACGGGCAGCAACAAATATTTTATGAGAGAAAGGACGTTTTTACGGTTTCTATACACGGAAATCCTTCTTTTGCATATCCATATTTTTCAGGATTTGCTGATGAAAAAGGAGAAGGTGAGGGAGAAGGTTTCAATTTAAATTATCCGCTAAAAGAAGCCTTAACAGGTGAAGAATATCTTTCTCACCTTAAAAAAGCCATTAAAGTCATTAAAGAATTTAAACCTGCATACCTGATTGTAAGTTTAGGATTTGACCCAGCCAAAGGTGACCCAACGGGAACTTGGTCATTAAAAGCATCAGACTTCAAAAATAATGGAGCAGAATTTGGAAAACTTCCTTATCCAATATTATTTGTGCAAGAAGGAGGGTATAAAAATAGAACGCTGGGTATAAATGCACGTAATTTTTTTGATGGATATTTGTCAACCAGAATATTAAAAAATAATAAAATTAAAGCATGAAAATTGGAATAACGTATGACCTAAGATCAGATTATTTGAGCCAAGGTTATTCTATGGAAGAGACTGCTGAATTTGACAAAGAAAGTACCATTGAAGGAATAGAGCTAGCCATTCAAAAAGCCGGACATAAAACAGAGCGTATTGGACATGCACAAAGTTTAATGAAAGCACTTTTAGAAGGAAAAAAATGGGATTTAGTCTTTAATATTGCTGAAGGGTTGTATGGTGAAGGACGTGAATCTTTGGTTCCTGCCCTACTCGATTATTACAAAATACCTTATGTTTTTTCCGGTCCTGTAACTTTAGGCATCTCTTTAAATAAAGCTTTTGCGAAACAAATTGTAAAAGAAAACGGTGTAAACACTCCCGCTTTTAAGGTGATTTCTCAACTTTCTGATATGCAAAATATTAACCTTCAATACCCTCTTTTTGCAAAACCAATTTCAGAAGGAACAGGCAAAGGAATTGATGCTAAATCTGTTATAAATTCAGTAGAAGAATTACAAAAGGTTTGCACAAATTTACTTTCAAAATTCAATCAGCCTGTTTTGGTGGAAGAATATTTGCCTGGCAGAGAATTTACCGTGGGGATTTTGGGAAGTGGTGAAGATGCATTTGTGCCAGGTGCTATGGAAATTGTATATAAAGAAGACACTCATAATTTTTATTCCTATGAAAATAAAGAAAATTTTGAAAGACATATTGAGTATGTTGCTGTCACTGGAGATTTATTGGAACAATGTAAATTTGTAGCTTTAAAATCTTGGAAATCATTAAATTGTTTGGACGGTGGCAGGGTTGATGTTAAAATTGACCGCTTTGGGAAGGTCAGTTTTATTGAAGTGAATCCATTAGCTGGATTGAATCCTATCATTTCTGATTTACCAATTCTTTGCGGTTTAAATAATTTCTCCTATCAGGAAATAATTAATGAGATTTTAAAATCGGCTATAAAAAGAAATTTCAACACATGATAAAAAAAATTGTAATACTTCACAATCAAGTACTTACCAATAATCCTGACGAGATGGATGTTATCAATCAAAGAGATTTGGTAAAAAAAGCCTGTGAAAATTTGAATTATCAAGTTAGCTGCTTAACCGTTGGCAATGACGTAATTGCAGATATAGAAAGGGTTAAAACAGAAAAACCCGATGTTGTTTTTAATCTTGTTGAAGCAACTTGGGGAATGGGAGAGCTCATTTACGTAGTACCAGCTATTTTAAATGCCTTTAAAATACCTTATACAGGTGTTCCTTTAGACGCTTTATTTGTAACAACCAATAAAGTTTTGGCAAAAAAATTGATGCGTTTTAACAAGCTTCCAACAGCTGATTTTTTCTCCATAAATGAACTTAATCAATTAAATCCTGTAAAAACATATATTGCAAAACCTATTTGGGAAGAAGCTTCTGTTGGTATTTCAACCGATTTTATTTTTAATACTTCTGAAATTGATACACTTCAAAAAATTAAACGATTCCCTAATTCTCATTATTTTGTGGAAGAATTTATTGATGGAAGAGAGTTCAATGTAAGTATGTTAACAGCTAAAAACGGTGTTGAGGTTTTGCCACCAGCCGAAATTATATTTTCTGAATATTTTGATGATAAACCAAAAATTGTAGGGTATGAAGCAAAATGGAACGAGGATAGCGAAGAATATAAACAAACAAACAGGGTTTTTGGGACTTTAGAAACCAATCGAAAACTTGAAGAAAACTTAATAGCTATTTGTAAAAAATCTTGGAAAGCATTTAACTTAAAGGGCTATGCAAGAATTGATTTCAGAGTAGATACAAATGATAATGTATTCATATTGGAAATTAATGGAAATCCGTGTATTGCGCCAGATAGCGGTTTTGTAGCTGCCGCCAATTTTGCAGGTTATAGTGTTGACATAATGATTCAAAGAATTTTAGAAGAATTAAACTAAAAATATGAAACGAGCATGCTAAAAAGTTTATCACCCAAGGTAATGACAAATAGCAAACCTACCTGCGGCAGGTAGCATGACTGTGCTGAGCGCGGTTACTGAGCGAAGTTGAAGTAGAGTCGAAGTATGACCGTTAAAAAAATATAGACACATGAAATTTAGAAAGCAATTAAAAGAAAGTGATATTCTTGCGGTAAAAGAAATATTGAATTCAACAGGTTTTTTTTATGATTTTGAGGTTGAAATAGCTGCTGAACTTGCGCAGGAAAACTTTGCCAAAGGCGAAGAATTAAGCGGTTATATTTTTATTATTGTTGAAAAAGACCGCAAACCGGTTGCTTTCGCCTGTTATGGAAAAACGCCTTGTACCGCTGACAGTTTTGATTTGTATTGGATAGCAGTTCATCAAAATCAGAAAGGTAGCGGTATTGGAAAAATATTGATGAAAATGATAGAAGAAGATGTTAAAAAATTAGGAGGCAAAAACATTTGGATAGAAACCGCTGGGAGAATATTATATAACCCAACTCGTAAATTTTACGAAAACTATGGATGTGAACTTATTGCTGAATTACCAGAATTTTATGGAAAAGATGATAGTAAAATAATTTATTTATTAAAAGTTTAAATAGTGTTTGGTTGGAAATAGACGAATTTTATAAAATGAAACAGCTTTAATTTTGCTGTATTTCCGACCAGACACTCATCAGCCTACAATTAATTCTGCAACTTTTTTGGAAGCGCCTTTGCCTCCAAGCTTTTTCTCCAAATCGTAATAATCTATAAACATCACAGCACGTTCATAGCCGTCAAGAATTTTATGAAGCTCCAATTCTAAATTTTTTTCGTTAAAATCGTCCTGAATCAATTCTTTTACAACCTCTTTATCCATAATTAGATTTACCAGTGAAATATATTTTAATTTCACCAAGCGCTTACCAATTTCATAAGAAGCCCTACTGGTTTTATAACAAACAATTTGAGGAATTTTAAACATGGCCGTTTCTAATGTAGCCGTACCGGAAGTCACAATAGCCGCATAGGAAACAGACAGCAAATCGTACGTTTTGTTGGGCACAAATTTCACATTGTCTTTGCCTATAAATTGCTTGTAAAATTCAAAATCCTGACTTGGAGCCCCAGCAATCACAAATTGAAAATCAGGAAATTTATCGACTATATTTAGCATGACCGAAAGCATTTTTTTAATTTCCTGTTTTCTGCTTCCTGGCAATAGCGCAATAATAGGTTTTTTGCTCAATTGGTGAGCTTCCCTAAAGGTATTTTCATCAACTTGTGTTCTACTGGAAATAGCATCAATTAAAGGATGCCCCACAAAATGTACCGGAAAGTTGTGCTTTTTTTCATAAAAATCCTTTTCAAAAGGTAAAATCACATACATTTCATCCACATCGCGTTTAATAATTTTAATGCGATTTTCTTTCCAGGCCCAAATTTGAGGAGAAATATAATAATGGACTTTAAAGCCAACTTTTTTGGCAAATTCAGCAATTCGCATATTAAATCCGGGATAATCTATCAGGATTAAAATATCGGGTTTAAAGTTTGAAATATCACTTTTACAAAAGGCTAGATTTTTAAATATTTCACTAAGATTCATAACAACTTCGGCAAAGCCCATAAACGCCAATTCGCGATAATGTTTCACCAAAGTGCCGCCAACTTCCTGCATTAAATCGCCACCCCAAAATCTAATTTCAGCAGATGAATCTTTCTCCATCAATGCCTTCATTAAATTGGACCCATGCAAATCTCCTGAAGCTTCGCCAGCAATAATGTAGTACTTCATTTTGTGTTTACTTAGAAAATAATGTTAACAATAATACGATAAATGCAATTAAAAAAGTTTCCATTAAAACGCCTCTGGCCCTATAAACTTGTTTCTTTTTTAAAAATACAAAAAATACAAAAAAGTTTGCAAGTGCACCCATCACCAAAACTTTTCCTTCCAAATTTCCTTCTTTAATAAGTGCTAAACTTTCATAAAAATCATACGTAGAAAAGAATTCAATAAAAAGAAAACAACCAAATGAAGTTGCCACAACAGCCACCATAAAACCTATTAACATTTCCTTTTTCATGATATAAATTTAATTAATTAAACGCTGAAATCATAAATTCCAACTGTTTAATTTTTGCAAAAAATGATGTGCCGTTAAATCAAATTGAACGGGAACTACAGAAATATAATTATTTGTCAATGCCCACTCATCCGTATCTTCGCCCTTATCCATATTCACAAATTTTCCTGTGAGCCAATAGTATGTTTTTCCCTGCGGATTTGTTCTTTTATCAAATTCTTCCACCCAATTTGCACGTGCCTGCCGACTAATTTTAATTCCCTTAAAAGTTTCGTTTTTTGGAAAATTTACATTGAGTACAACACCATCGGGCAATCCGTTTTCCAACACATTTAAGGCAATTTTTTTGATGTATTTTTTTAAAGGCTCAAAATCGGCATTCCATGAATAATCGAGCAATGAGAACCCAATCGCTGGAATACCTTCCACTCCAGCTTCCACAGCAGCGCTCATGGTGCCTGAATAAATGACATTAATTGATGAATTTGACCCATGATTTATCCCGGAAACACATAAATCCGGTCTTCTGTCTAAAATTTCACTTACGGCTAACTTTACGCAATCTGCAGGTGTTCCTGATGATTGATACTCTTTTTGGGGTCCGTCATCAATTTTTATTTCATTGCAGTACAAAGTTTCATTAACGGTAATAGCATGTCCCATACCACTTTGCGGACTATCGGGAGCTACCACAACCACATCTCCAATTTCATTCATTACAGAAATTAAGACTCTAATTCCCGGAGCTGTAATTCCATCATCATTGGTGACTAAAATCAAAGGCTTTTTATTCATCATTTTTAAATTAAGCAACAAATTTAGGCTATTTTATTTGCTTACAATAAATTAAAATTTAACATTTTGTAAAGTGAAATTAAATCATTATTTCTTTATTATTGCATTGAGCAAACAGGAAATTACCTGAAAAATTTACAGGGCCAGCTAAATTTGACATCGTACAGTTTTTAGTTAAAATAGTGATAAAATATTCGAAGCCCTAGAAAAATTTATAAAAAAAGGTTAAATTAGATGTCTAACTAAAAAATGGCACTATTATGGTAGTTGCTAAAAAACATAATAATAAATATTGAAACGACAGATGATGATTAGAAAATTTAAATTTTTATTGCCTTTGCTTTTTGTTTTAAGCTTACTGACAAGCTTTCACACAACTGCAAATACTGACCCGAAAGATAAAGTTTTATTAACTATTTTAAAATATGTGTTGGTGCAGGGTCATTATGAACCTCAGCAAATTAACGATGCGTTTTCTATAAAGGTTTATGATGAATTTTTGGAGAGACTGGACCCTTCTAAAAGGTATTTTCTACAGTCGGATATTGATGAATTTTCAGCTTATAAAACGAAAATTGATGACGAGATTAACAATGAAGATTTAACATTCTTCTATTTAGTTTATGAACGTTTTGTGCAACGCACCGAAGAATCTAAAACCTATTACAAAGAAATTTTAGCGAATAAATTTAATTTTGAAATTAACGGTGAAACATTAAACATAGATTCTGATAAAATTCCCTATTCCAAAACTAAAAATGAGTTGGTAAACCTATGGAATAAGCAATTAAAGTATAATGCACTTACACGTTACTATGACAAAATAAGTGATGAGGATGACAAATACAAAGCAGACAGCACCTATGTTAAAAAATCAATGGATGCGCTTGAAATTGAAGCACGAGAAGCTACTTTAAGCAGCATGAATGATCTTTATGATCGGATTGACGAACTTACTTATTCCGATTGGTTTTCAACTTATGTGAATTGCATTGCCGAAACATTTGACCCACACACCACTTATTTTGATCCAAGCGTAAAAAAACAGTTTGATATTTCCATGGCAGGAAAATTAGAAGGTATTGGCGCACGTCTTCAAAAGAAAAATGATTATACCAGAGTTGATGAATTGATTTCCGGTGGTCCAGCTTGGAAATCGGGCGAATTGGAAGTTGGTGATCTCATTATAAAGGTGGCTCAGGGAAATCAAGAACCTGTTGATATTGTGGGGATGCGTTTAGACCATGCCATTGAATTTATTAAAGGCAAAAAAGGAACAGAAGTAAGATTGACCCTTAAAAAAATAGACGGCTCCATTAAAGTCGTTTCAATTATTAGAGATATTGTTGAACTTGAAGAAACCTTTGTGAAATCAAGTATTCTTAAAAAAGATGGCAGAACTTTTGGTGTCATTAGTTTACCTAAGTTTTATATTGATTTTGACGAAAAAAACTTCAGAAACTCAGCAACAGATATGGCTCAAGAAATTGAACGTTTGAAAAAAGAAAATGTTGAAGGGATTTTATTGGATTTAAGAAATAATGGTGGCGGTTCACTTCAAACAGCGATTGAAATTAGTGGTTTATTTATAAACAAAGGTCCAGTAGTACAAGTAAAATATCGTGACAGAAATGCCGATGTTAAAAATGATACCGATCCTAAAATTCAATGGAGCGGTCCTTTGGTGGTTTTGGTCAATGAGTTGTCGGCTTCCGCATCTGAAATATTTGCCGCAGCCATGCAAGATTACCACAGAGCCATAATTATAGGTGGTAAACAAACCTATGGAAAAGGAACTGTTCAAAGTGTTTTGGACTTAAATAAATACCATAATTTAGATGAAGATTTAGGCGCATTAAAAATCACAATCCAAAAATTCTACAGAATTAATGGAGGCTCTACACAAATGGAAGGTGTACATTCTGATATTATGTTGCCAGACAGATACAGTTATTTGGAAATTGGAGAACGTGATATGAAAAATGCTTTAAAATTCGATAAAGTTGCTCCGGCAAATTATGCACTTTGGAACAATTATGAAAATTATGACTTGGCAATAAACAATAGCAAAAAACGAATTGAAAATAATAAATATTTTAAATTAATTGACGAGAATGCAAAATGGCTGAAAAGTTCACAGGATGAAAACTTGGTTTATTTAAATATTGACGATTATAAAAAAGATTTGGAAAGCCATAAAAATGAATCCTCAAAATATAAAGAAATTGGCGAATACACCTCCAATTTAACTTATACATCTCCATTTTATGAAAAATCTTTGTTAGAAGCCGATAAGGATTTAGCCGAAAAACGTGAAGCCTGGCATACGAATTTGAAAAAAGATATTTATGTTGAAGAAGCTTTAAACGTGCTCAGCGAATTAGAAATAAAACCACAATATCAATTGGTGAAAAATTAATTTTAAAATAGTGTAACTTTACAGTTGTAAAGCAATAACTATTGAAAACCAAAGCAAATTCATTATCCGCACTGGCACTCCAGAAGTATAAAAAAATTACTGCTGGAGTGCTTGGTTTTTGGTTTGTTGTTTTATGTGCTTTAACAGCAATATTTGCCTACATTTTAGCACCCGACAACAGTAGCAATGCCAACCAGATGCATTTGGAAATTCATTCGAAAAAACTGGGTTTTGAAGTTTTAATGCTGACCATTCCTTCAGAAAAACTAATAAATCTATCTTTCTTCAATCTTGTTTTATTCGGTAAAAAAAATCCACAAACTGAAATTCCGATTTCAAATTATAGCGTTTCTGTAACTGACTTAACAATTTATACCTATACTGAAAATAATGCGGTCAGTTTAACAAGGACTTTTCCACTTTCAAAATTTCAAGGAAAAAACATTTCAACCTTTTTTTACAATAGGTTTATAAAAACAAAACTTAAGCCCTAATTTAGTCCCTTCAAAAAAAATATTTAATGAATTTCGAAATAACCTTCAAAACAAAATGGTCAGATTTTGACCCAAACCGTCATATGCGTCATACAGCCTATAATGATTATGCCGCAGAAGTCAGAGTTCGTTTTTTTCAGGAACACGGACTCTCAATCAACGAATTTGCCAAACTGAATATTGGTCCAATTTTATTTAAAGAAGAAACTTCATTCTATAAAGAAATTCATATTGGTGAAAACATTACCGTTAAAATGGAATTGGAAGGTATTTCAGAAGGCATCGAACGCTGGCGATTCAAACATCATATTTTTAATGAAGCGGGTAAACTAGCTGCAGAAATAAAAGTATATGGCGCCTGGATAGATTTGGTTAAACGAAAACTAACCGCACCTCCTCAAAAATTTGTGACCATCTTTGATGGCCTTCCTAAATCGGAAAATTTTCAAGAAATTTTGTTGAAGAGTGAAAAATAGAAAGGCAACATATACAATTATTACTAAAATATTTAAAAGTAAAAAATGATAATTTTAAGATAATATTTCTAAAAAATTCTTGTAATTTTCTTCAAATAAAAAAACAAACAGTATATGATTAATACCAATTAAACATTCAAATATCGCATAAAATTTGTTTCTTTTCAGCTCATTTGTCGTCATAAAATGAAACCGGAGCTTAGGCTGTGCTTAGACCAGCCTGCCGACCGGCAGGTTTTATTTCTAAACTGAACTAAAAATAATTCAAATTTTTAATACAACATTTAAAAATTCAATAGGTATAATTATTCATAAATAAAACCTACCCATATAAAAATTATAAAATCAAGGAATATGAAAAAACAGCAACTTGGTAAAAGTGATTTAATTCCCTCAAGATTAGGGTTAGGATGTATGGGAATGTCTGAATCGTATGGAAAACCTGACGATAAAGAATCATTGGCAACTATACAAGCAGCTCTTGAAATGGGGTTGAATTTTTTTGATACTGCTGATGTTTACGGAAATGGACATAACGAAATATTTGTGGGAAATGCACTAAAAGATGTGCGTAAAAATGTGGTTTTGGCTACTAAGTTTGGCTTTTTACCAAATGAAAGCGGTATTTGCGGTACTCCTGAATATGCTAAAAAAGCTTGTGATGCCAGTTTACAAAGATTAAAAACAGATTATATAGATTTGTATTATTTGCATCGAATAGACAAAAATGTACCAATAGAGGAAACAATTGGCGCTATGGCAGATTTAGTAAAAGAAGGAAAAGTTAGGTATATAGGACTTTCAGAAGTTTCTGCGCAAAGTTTAAAAAAAGCACATGTCATACATCCCATTACTGCGGTACAATCTGAATATTCTGTTTTGGTGCGAAATGTTGAAACGGAAATTTTAGATACTTGCCGTGAACTGCAAATAGCACTTGTTCCTTATAGTCCACTTGGAAGAGGATTTTTAACAGGTAAAATAAAAAGCACCGATATATTTGACAAGGATGATTACCGAAAAGATATTCCGCTTTTTCAAGGAGAAAATTTTAAATCCAATTTACTTATTGTGGAAGAATTGGAAAAAATTGCTGCTGAAAAAAAATGTAAAACAAGTCAAATTGCACTTGCATGGTTGGTTACCCAAGGCACCGATATTTTTCCAATTCCCGGGACAAAGAGAAGAACTTATCTCACTGAGAATATACAATCCTTGGAAATTATTTTAACTGATAATGATTTAAAGAGAATAAATAAAGTATCTCAAAAAGTTCGTGGAAACAGAAAAAACGATTTTGGAATGAAACTTCTCAATAAATAAAAAGCCTTTTATTTAAGTTCAATATCTTCAGATTACCCACCTACAGAGGCAGTAATTCCATAATTTTTAAAAACTGAAATTATTTCATTAATTTCAGTTTTGGCAGGAGCTTCAAAAACCTCAAAATTAGTTGAATTCCCTAATTTTAAATGCTTGTTCTCTGCAATATTATGATAAGGCAATAAATTTACAATTGTTCTGTTTCCTTCCAAAGAATTTATAAATTTTGCCGTTTCTTCAATATTTTCTTTTGAAGTATTTACATCTTTAATCAGCGGAATTCTAAAAATAAGTTCACAATTTGTTTTTGCCAATGCAACAATGTTTGAAAGAATTTTTTCATTGTTTACGCCTGTAAACTTTTTATGTATTTTGGAATCCATCACTTTTAAATCAATCAAAAAAAGTTCAGTGTGTTTGGCAATTTCTAAAACAATTTCTTGATTGGCAAAAGCTGTTGTATCCACAACTCGGTGATACATTCGTTTTCCGCATTCTTTCAATGCTTCAATTAAATATTCTGAATGCATTAATGGTTCTCCTCCAGAAAATGTAACACCTCCACCCGACTGATCGAAGAAAATAGCTTCATTATCTATCTTTTTCATTAATTCGAAAATTGGAACGGCAGCACCTAGCATTTCAAATGCTTTGGTTGGACAAACCTCAGCGCATTTACCACATAAATTACAAATATTGTAATCGGTAACAATTCCTTCCGGAGTCATTTTTAAAGCATCATTTGGGCAATTTTCAACACAACTTAAAGTACCAATACACTTTTTGGCATTATACATTTTCTGCACTTTTGGCGATATGCTTTCAGGATTATGGCACCATTGGCATTGTAAATTACAACCCTTAAAAAATACCGTTAACCGTATTCCCGGCCCATCATTAATAGCAAATTTTTTAATATCAAAAATTAATCCTGTACCCATTTAAAATGATTCATTTTCAGTTCTATCAATAACTTCTTGTTGTAAATCGGCATTCATATCATTAAAATAATCGCTATAACCTGCCATACGCACCAATAAATCTTTATAATCTTCCGGATTTTCTTGAGCCGCAAGTAAAGTTGCAGTATCTACAATATTGAACTGTATATGATGTCCACCCAAAGCAAAGTAGCTTCTAACCAATTGCCCTAATTTTACAATATCTTCATCACGTTTTAACAAACTTGGCAAAAAACGCTGATTTAATAATGTTCCGCCCGACTTAACTTGATCTATTTTAGTTAACGATTTTATAACTGCGGAAGGTCCGTTGGTGTCACAACCGTGTGATGGTGAAGTTCCGTCAGAAATTGATTTGTACGCTAAACGCCCATTTGGTGTTGCTCCCATTACTTTACCAAAATACACATGGCAAGTCGTTGATAACATATTTATATGAAATGTTTCTCCTTTAGTATTTGGCTGTCCATCAATTGCGCTGAATAAATCATTATAAACTTGTAAAGCAATAGCATCTGCATAATCGTCATCATTTCCATAAAAAGGTGTATTGTTAATAATGGTTTGACGCATAATTTCTTCGTCTTTAAAATTCCTTGAAATTGCATTTAAAAGTGCTTCCATTGAAAAAGTTTTATCTTCAAAAATGTGTTTTTTTAAGGTTGACAAACTATCTGTAACTGTTCCTAAACCGGTGCACTGAATATAATTGGTGTTGTATCTTGGCCCTCCATTGTAATAATCTTTTCCTTTGGTAATGCAATCTTCAATGACCACAGACAAGAATGTTGCAGGACTGTATTTTGCAAACATTCTATCTATATAATTGCTCACCAAAACTTTTTGATTTACAATATAATTCAGTTGTTTTAAGAAAGCATTGTATAATTCCTCATAGGTTTTAAATTCTCTTGGATCTCCAGTTTGAATACTTACCTGTTTGTTAGTTAATGGATTAACGCCATTATTCAACGTAATTTCAATAATTTTCGGTACATTTAAGTAACCCGTTAAAATATAGGCTTCTTTTCCGAAAGCACCAACTTCAATACAACCACTGCAACCTCCCTCTCGCGCATCTTCTAAAGATTTTCCCTGACGCAACATTTCCTGAATATAAATATCCGGATTAAAAATAGAAGGATACCCGTGTCCTTGCCTAATTACTTTACAGGCTTCTTTTAAAAATCGGTCGGGAGTTTTTGAACTAATATGTACAGAATTTCCCGGTTGAAGCACATGCAATTCTTCAACAATTTCAAGCATTATATAAGAAACTTCATTAACACCATTTGAACCGTCACGTTTAACTCCTCCAATATTTATGTTTGTAAAATCATTATAAGTGCCACTTTCTTTGGCTGTAATTCCAACTTTTGGAGGCGCAGGATGATTGTTAACTTTAATCCAAAAACAACTTAATAGTTCTTTTGCTTCCTCTCTTGTTAAAGTTCCTTTATTTAGTTCCCTTTCATAAAAAGGAGTTAAATGCTGATCAAAA
>JAENXD010000107.1 GCA_016649745.1 Flavobacteriaceae bacterium
CACACCTTTTTTGGCGATCTTAAAATTATCGCACAAACTGCAATGTCTCTGCTTCGCAAAAATTAGTATTCGTTATTGCGAGGCATCATGGAGCGATAGAGAAATGATAACGCGGCAAACTCATGTTAGCAGGCAGATAACGCCTTCAACGGACATAGAGACATAATAACAAACAGATTGCCATACCGAAATAAATTCGGCACAGGCTATTTTTACAAAAACTTCAAAGACGCAATAAAAAGGAGATAACATCTAAATTGACCAAAAATCTAAAAATCTTTTCGTAAGGACAGTATCTTAAAAGCGTTAAAAATTTCGCCTTTCAATTCTCACTCTTGAATTTCCCACTTCTGATATTTAACTTTTAATATCTGGTATTTAGAAAATCAGATTTGGTTGAACAATGTGACTTCAGGAAAGTATCAAGTGTTGGGTGTAATTTGGCGAAGTTACCAATAATTGGTATATTTGAAAAAATTTAACTAAAATGAGTAAAAACACATCTATATCTCTAGGAAATTATTTCGACACATTTGTACAATCTAGTGTGTCAAAAGGAAGATTTAAAAATGTTAGTGAAGTTATTCGAGCTGGGTTACGCTTATTAGAAGAGGAAGAAAGTAAAATAATAGCTTTAAGAAACGCTATTGAGGAAGGTATTGATAGTGGTATAGCTTATGATTTTGATCCTAAAAGTCATCTGCAATCTTTAAAGGATAAAAAATAATTGAATGGCTAAATTCCACTTGACTAACAAAGCTGTTTCGGATTTGACGGAAATTTGGAATTATTCTTTTGAGCACTGGTCTGAGCAACAAGCCGACAATTATTATGAATTCTTAATTGAAAATTGTGTGGAAATTGCAAATAATTCTGAATTAGGAAAAAATTACAACGGAATTACTGAAAATTTATTGGGAATAAGAGCAAACAGACATATTATATTCTATAGGATATTGAGTAAAGAACAAGTGGAAATAACAAGAATATTACACGGTAGAATGAATTTAAGGGATAAAATATTAGAATAAAACTACACCCAACACCGCTAAAGGAATTCGGTTCAGGATCTCATAATAACAACTTCTAATTTTGATTTAGTTACTGCATTGGCAGATGCTGAACCAAGTTCAGCATGACGTGGTATAAATTGACCTTCTCACTTCCATCCCGCTCAGGGACTCCAAACTTCTCACGTCTTACATCTCAAAAATCCAAAATCATCATCCTGAACTTGGTTCAGGATCTGATGAATAGAAATCAAATCAAGATTCCATCAACACCCCACAAATCACCTCTAACTTTATGTTAAAACAACCATAAATTGTAAGTTTGCCTTGTAGAACTTACATAAAATATGACAAAACGTATTTTTGACATTACTTTTTCTTTAACAGGCATAATCCTCCTTTTCCCAGTACTGCTTATTTGTTTAATTCTGGCAACTTCTGACACCCATTCAACAGGAATTTTTTTACAAAAACGAATTGGTCAATTCGGAAAACCTTTTATCATTTTTAAACTGAGAACCATGCATACCAAAACCAATAAAATAAGTGGCATTGGCACTTTTCTCCGCAAGTATAAATTAGATGAATTCCCGCAATTATTCAATGTTTTACAAGGCAAAATGAGTGTGGTTGGACCAAGACCCGATGTACCTGGTTATTATGACAAGCTTGAAGGCGAGGATAGAAAAATACTGGAACTAAAACCTGGGCTAACAAGTTTGGCAGCCATTAAATATGCCAATGAAGAAGAATTATTGGCGCAACAAGAAAACCCATTAAAATTTAATGATGTGGTGCTTTTTCCCGATAAGGTAAAAATGAATTTAGATTATTATGACCATCGTACTTTTTTGGGAGACCTCAAAATTATTGGGGAGACGGTGTGGGCATTGTTTGCGTAATAATTTACTAAAAAAAATAGTGTATTTTAACCAACTATTTGAAAAAGTCACTAATGAATAAAAAAATATGGCTATCTCCGCCTCATATATCGGGTAACGAGCAAAAATACATTAGGGAAGTTTTTGATACCAATTGGGTAGCACCTTTAGGACTGAATGTAACCGATTTTGAAAATTCGCTCCAAGCTTATTTGGGAGAAAATAATTATGTTGCGGCACTAAACTCGGGCACTGCCGCCATCCATCTGGCATTGCTCATGGCAGGAATAACGCAAGGAGACGAGGTGTTGTGCCAAAGTTTTACTTTTTCGGCGACCGCAAACCCAATTTTGTATCTGGGAGCAATTCCCGTTTTTATAGACAGCGAAAAAGAAACATGGAATATGAGCCCGAAAGTGTTGGAAAAAGCCATTACAGACCGGTTGGCAAAAGGCAAAAAACCAAAAGCGGTTATTGCTGTGAATTCTTATGGGATGCCTGCCAAATGGGATCGACTGGCGGTTATAGCAAAAAAATACAGTCTGGTGCTAATTGAAGATGCTGCAAGCGCTTTGGGAAGTAAGGTAAACGGGCAGAAATGCGGAACCTTCGGCGATTTTGGTATTTTCTCTTTCAATGGAAATAAAATAATTACCACTTTGGGCGGTGGGGCTTTAATCACTTCTTCAGAAAAACAAAAGGAAAAAGCGATATTTTTTGCTACCCAGTCCAGAGACAATGCACCGCATTACCAACACAGTGAAATTGGGTATAATTACAGAATGAGCAATATTTTGGCAGGCATCGGGAGGGGACAGATGAAATTGCTTGCTTCAAGATTAAAGGCAAGAAGAGCCAATTTTAAATTTTATAAAACCGAACTTGCTGAAATTACAACACTACAGTTTTTAGAAGAACCAACAGGGTTTTATTCAAACCAGTGGCTAAGTTGCATCATGACGCCTTCTTTTGAAATTAGAGAAATAATAAGATTGGGCTTGGAACAGCAAAACATAGAATCACGCCCTTTATGGAAACCCATGCACCGGCAACCTATATTTGACAAATATCCTTCATACCTCAATGGTATTTCAGATAATTTATTTGAAAAAGGATTGTGTTTACCAAGCGGGTCTAACTTGACGGAAGCAGATTTAGAACGAATTGTTACGGATATTAAAGCATTGATACAGTGAGATTTAGGTGTTAAATGAGTGTTGTTTATATCGTTTTATCGAATTTAGGGACCCATTGTATCTTTTTAATTAATTGTAAAACGAAAGGAGGAATAAAACATCCAAATCCCTAATGCCCAATCCCTATTCCCCACTCCCTAATTCCTAATCCCCACTCCCTTTCATCATCAAAAAGGAGTGGATAAATCGGGTTGAAATACTTAAAAAAATATTATTATTTTAAAGAAAAAGGAAAAAATCATATATCTTTGCCAAATTCATATCGGCTCATCAAACTCTTATGAAAAACAACAATCTTCATCTGGAGGTTGAATACTTCCAAAGCTGTTAAAATGAAAAAGACTAAAAATTTTCGAAAATGGATTCCATCTACCTATTGGTTCCAATAATACCAAATAATAATAATTATCTGATTTTTTTAAGGTAAAAAGTTTTTAGGATGATAAAAAAGTTTATAAAATTAAGAATTCACAATTATACGCCCCGATGGCTTGTATTATTAATTGATTTATATATTGTTGCCAATACATTTTTATTGGCTTATTTAATTCGATTTAATTTTAGCTTAAGTTTCGATACCTCAAAATTAATTATTCAATTGGGCTTTGTATTGGCAGCGGCATTTATTGCGTTTGTCGTTATGGGCTCATATAAAGGGGTAATTAGGCACACAGGGATCAAAGATTCTATGAATGTTGCACTGGCAAGTCTAATTATGCTGATGTTACTTTCCGCAGCAGTTTTTGCAATGCGTAAGTTACATTTAATTGAAGGTTTTACAATTCCTGTTTCAATTTTAGTGATTCATTTTCTGTTAAATCTCATTGTTTTAATTGCCAGCAGGTACTTTTTTAAAATTTTTTACAGGCTGCTAATTTCAAACCATAGCATTGATAAGCACGTAATGATATTTGGAGCAGGGGAAGCAGGCATATTGACACAATCCGTATTAAAAGACGATAAAGAAAATAATATTAAAGTAATTGGCTTTATTGATGACAATAAAACCAAATCAGGAAAAAAAATTAATGGATTTAAAGTATATCATTCAACAGTTATTGATGAAAAATTTATAACAACCCATAAAATTGATGAAGTTATTATTTCAATTCAGAATGTAAAATCTTCCAGATTAATTGAAATTGTGGATTTCTTGTCAAAGCTTTCAGTGGATGTGAAAATTGTACCGCCCGTGAAAACATGGATTAATGGCGATTTAAAGTCCAGCCAAATAAGGAGTGTTTCAATCGAAGACTTACTTGGGAGAGAACCAATAGCGTTGAACAATCCTCTTATAAGGACTGACTTTGACAATAAAGTGGTGCTGATAACCGGAGCAGCGGGTTCTATCGGAAGTGAAATTGTTAGGCAACTCAGTAAATTTGATTGCAAAAAATTAGTGCTGATTGATCAGGCGGAGTCCGATTTATACAACCTTCAACAATTTTTTTATCAACAAAACTTTGAAAATATTACAGCCATAGTGGCCGATGTCCGAAACAGAAAACGAATGGATTCCCTATTTGAAGAGTTTCAGCCAAACATTGTTTTTCACGCTGCTGCCTACAAACACGTGCCTTTTATGGAGGAAAATCCGTATGAAGCTGTCTGCGTAAATATTGAAGGGACTAAAATTGTTACAGATTTATCAGTGCAGTACCAAGTGGAAAAATTTGTGATGATCTCTACCGATAAGGCAGTAAATCCTACAAATGTAATGGGGGCAACAAAGAGAATTGCTGAACTTTATATCGGTTGCCTTAAAAATGTAGGGAAAACCAAATTTATTATTACGCGTTTTGGAAATGTGCTGGGCTCTAATGGCTCTGTAATTCCTATGTTTAAAAAACAAATCCAAAATGGAGGTCCGTTGACCGTAACTCACAAGGACATAACCCGTTATTTTATGACCATTCCTGAAGCCTGCCAGTTGGTACTGGAAGCAGGTGTAATGGGTAAAGGAGGGGAGATATTTGTTTTTGATATGGGGGCTTCTATCAAAATTTATGATTTAGCATTAAATATGATTCATTTATCCGGATTGAAATTTCCTGAGGATATTGATATAAAAATTATAGGATTGCGCCCCGGTGAAAAAATTTACGAAGAATTGTTGGGGGATGGTGAAAATGCAATTAGAACACACCATGAAAAAATTATGATTGCAAAGGTTCGCCAGGTAAACACATCGCTTGTGAATCTGCTGATTAATGAATTGGTTCGTTTTAACCAGGAATTTGAATTTGAACAAACCGTGCTGAAAATGAAAGAAATTGTGCCGGAGTTTATTTCAAACAATTCAATATATGAGGTATTGGATAAATAAGTTAGGAGTTAGAAAGTATAAATTATAAAGGAAAAAATTTAAAGGTCAAGACGGATAAAAACAAGCCTCAGAAACTCATGAATAGAAAACAAATCATGATGCTACCAACACCCCACAAATCACTCCCGTAACAACAAAAACTTCTTCAATTTTTTAACATGCTACAGTATACAGTTATAAAAAATATCAAAAACATAAAAACATAAAATATTTTTTACAAATAATTTAAAATTTGTTAATTTTAATAAGAATTCAATAAAATGATGTTTATTTTTTTGAAATAACAGTATTCTTTTAAATTTATTGTATAGATTTGCCCTTCAATAAACAATGATGACAACAAATAACACTTGGAACAGCTTCTATTTTTACTTTTATTTTAGCAATAAGAGATGAGGCTTTGTATGTGTTATTTTAACAAAAATAAATAATAGAGTCTCGAAAAATTTCGAGGCTTTTTTTTTGACCAAAAATTATGAAGGTAGCAATACAAGGAATTAAGGGATCATTTCACCATATAGTGGCCGAGGAATATTTCGGAAAAAATATTGATTTGGTCGAGTGTATGTCGTTCAGTGAAATGCCTGGTTTGTTACACAACAAAAAGGCAGAGGTCATTGTTATGGCCATAGAAAATTCTATAGCTGGCGCCATTTTGCCAAATTATGCGCTTATTGATGATCATAAATTAACAATTTGCGGAGAGTTTTACTTGCCAATTCACCACAATTTAATGGCGTTGAAAGGACAGAAAATAGAAGACATTACTGAGGTGTATTCACACCCTATGGCCTTGTTGCAATGTCGTAAATTTTTTAATGATTATCCAGGCATTAAATTGATTGAAGATACAGATACAGCGTGGGTGGCTAAAAGAATTCGGGATAACAAGCTAATGGGCGTTGCGGCGATTGCGAGCAGTCTTGCTGCGGAAATCTATAACCTGCAAATCATAGCGCCCGAAATACAGACCATTAAAGACAATTCTACCCGGTTTTTTATTTTAACAAATGCAGAAAGTAAAAAAAGCGTTTCGGCGGATAAGGCGTCCATTAAATTTATTACAAGCAATGATACCGGCAGTTTGGCTGAAGTGTTGACCATTTTGGCAAAGCACAAGTTGAATCTTTCCAAAATTCAATCAATGCCAGTTATTGATACCCTTTGGAAATATGCGTTTTTTGCTGATTTTATTTTTGATAATTATGCCGATTATTATCACGCCATAAATGAAGTGAAGGAAAAAACAGAAGCCTTAAATATACTGGGAGAATACAGTAAAAGTAAAAGATAATGATACAAAAAGCGAACAGATTAAGTGATGTGAAGGAATACTACTTTTCCAAAAAGTTGCGGGAAGTGGCTGCCTTGAGGAATGAAGGGAAACCAATTATCAATTTGGCTATCGGAAGTCCCGATTTAGAACCACCTACCAGTGTTGTTGAAGCGATTAAAAGCGCCATGCAACACCCGACTGCCCACCAATATCAAAGTTATCAGGGCATTCCGGAATTTCGGGAAGGCATCGCGAATTTTTACAGGACTAATTTTAAGGTTTTGTTAAACCCCGCCAATGAAATTTTGCCGCTGATGGGATCAAAAGAGGGAATTATGCATATTTCAATGGCTTTTTTAAATGCAGGCGATAAAGTGCTGATTCCAAATCCGGGTTATCCTACTTACGAATCCGTAACAAGATTGTTGGAAGCCGAACCTGTTTTTTATGATTTAAGACAGGAAACGAATTGGTTGCCCAATTTTGAGGAAATTGAAAAGCAGGACTTGAGCAACGTGAAAATTATGTGGGTAAATTATCCGCATATGCCAACTGGTGCGGTGGCTTCCAAAGAAGATTTTAAGAAATTGATTGCCTTTGGGAAAAAGCACGATATTTTAATTGCGAATGACAATCCGTACAGTTTTGTGTTGAATGACAATCCGATAAGCATTCTGGAAGTGGAAGGCGCAAAAGAAGTCGCTATCGAATTGAATTCATTGAGCAAAACATTTAATATGGCCGGATGGCGCGTTGGAATGGTTATAGGTGATGCAGAAATTATTAAAACGATTTTGGAGGTGAAAAGCAATATGGATTCCGGAATGTTTTTCGGAATTCAGAAAGGGGCGGTGGAAGCCTTAAAACTTTCAGCGGACTGGTTTATAAAACAAAATGAAATTTATAAAAAGCGACAGAAAGCCGTCCGGGAAATTTTTGATGCTTTAGGCTGTACCTATAATAAAAATTATGGCGGATTGTTTGTTTGGGCAAAACTGCCGGAAGGCAAAGATGCGACGGCATTTACCAATAAGCTATTGTATGAAAACGACGTGTTTATTGCACCCGGAAGCATTTTTGGTTCTAATGGAGAAGGCTACATACGCGCTTCATTGTGCGTTTCGGAAACCATGTTAAAGGAAGTGTTAAACAGGTTAACTGCCGTAGAAATTTAAGAAATGGAAAAATTAGTAGTCATTGGTTTGGGATTGATAGGCGGTTCTTTGGCACTCGATTTAAAGAAAAGAGAGGGCTATAAAGTTTACGGAATTGACCAAAACCCTGAGCACATTAAAAAAGCGCTAGCACTTGGCATTATTGAGGAAGAAACTGATTTTTCCCGACTGGCAGACGCCTCGGTGGTTGTTATTGCTGTTCCGGTGAATAAAATTTCGGAGGTCGCTTTGAAAGTCTTGGATATGGTTTCAGAAGACACCCTGGTTTTTGATGTGGGTTCGGTAAAAAATGAAATTTGCAAGGCAATTCAAAACCACCCAAACCGCAAAAATTTTGTGGCGGCACATCCGCTTGCAGGAACTGAATTTTCCGGTCCGGAAGCGGCAATATTAGATTTGTTCGACCATAAAGTGGCTATTCTGTGTGAAACAGATAAGTGTGGCTGGCAACTGTTGGACAAAGCGTTTAGCCTGTTTAAAAAATTGAACATGCGCATTAAAATGATGAATCCTGTGGAACATGACCGCCATATTGCCTATGTGTCACACCTGTCGCATGTGAGTTCTTTTATGCTGGGAAAAACTGTACTGGAAATTGAAAAAAATGAGCAATATATTTTTGATATGGCGAGTACTGGTTTTGCTTCAACAGTGCGTTTGGCAAAAAGTTCATCGAGTACATGGACTCCAATTTTTCTTCAGAATAAAGAGAATGTGGTTCGTTCTTTAGAGGAGTATATTAAAAATTTAATTGAATTTAAAGAAATGATTGAGCAAGGTGATGAGGACGGATTAAACAGAACAATGAACAGTACAAATTACATCAAAACAATATTAAAAGGAATTAACTAATAAAAATAAAACAGGAGTAAAAATGGAAATTACGAAAGAAAACAGAAAGTGGTTAGATGATATGAATTTATCACATCCTATTGTAATAGCGGGTCCGTGCAGTGCGGAAACTGAAGATCAGGTGATGAAAACTGCCCATTTGCTTAAAAACACTGATGCAAATGTATATAGGGCAGGAATTTGGAAACCAAGAACACGTCCGGGTGGATTTGAAGGTGTCGGCGAAATAGGATTGCCTTGGTTGCAACGCGTGCGTGAGGAAACAGGAATGTTGGTGACCACCGAAGTAGGGAATGCAAATCACGTTGAACTGGCGTTGAAACACGACATCGATATTTTGTGGATTGGAGCGAGAACTACAGTAAATCCTTTTGTGGTGCAAGAAATTGCGGAAGCTTTGAAAGGTGTGAATAAAGTGGTACTGATTAAAAATCCGGTAAACCCCGATTTGCCTTTATGGTTGGGTGCCGTAGAACGTATTCAGGCCGCAGGAATTTCTCAGTTGGGCGTTATCCACAGGGGATTTTCAACTTACAACTCGTTGCATTACAGAAACAAACCGAAATGGCATTTGGCCATTGAGCTGCAAAAAGAGTTCCCTAACTTACCGCTAATCATCGACCCTTCGCATATCTGCGGAAGAAGAGATACCTTATTGGATGTTTCGCAAACGGCACTCGATTTAAATTACGACGGATTTATGATTGAAACACATATTGATCCAGACAATGCATGGAGCGATGCCAAACAACAAATTACACCTGCGCAATTAGCCCAAATGACCCTCGATTTAAGAATTCGTCTAAAAAGCAGCAGCAAAGAGGAATTTCAGCGAAAATTGAATATGTACCGAAAAGAATTGGACATGCTCGACAGCAACTTAATTGAGTTGTTAAAAGACAGAATGGGCATCTCCGAACAAATTGGAAAGCTGAAACATCAAGAAAATGTGGCGATTTTACAAAGCAGCAGATGGGCCGATATATTGGCAACCATGACAGAAGCCGCAGAGGAAAAAGGACTGAACAAAGAATTTGTGGAAGAAATATTTAAAGCCATTCACGTGGAATCCATCAATATTCAGCATAACGTGAAGTAATTTAGGCAATGGGCAATAGGCACAAGGCATTAGGTCAAAGCCTAAAAGTTAAAAGATTCAGGTTTTAAAAGGACAAAACCCAAAACACCAATAACCCGCCTGCCGATAGGTAGGTCAAATAGACTAAAATACTAAAATAGAGATGGCGCGGGTTTTGTAATCCGTGCTTTCTTATTTTATCCCGAGCCATCCATTTTTGCTATCCACTTTTCCCTATTGCCTACTCCCCAATTCCCAATTTCCATTGCCCATTGCCTACTGCCTTGTGCCTTGAACTTAAACTTTTTTAACAAATTATCCATAAAGGGTAAATTGATCCAAATAAACTGTTATTTTTGTACACCTATGAAAGTTGTAGAACAAATAAAACAGCCCATTCTTGAAGAAATGGAACTCTTTGAAAGCAAGTTCAAAGATTCCATG
>JAENXD010000166.1 GCA_016649745.1 Flavobacteriaceae bacterium
AAAGATATTTATAAAAATGAGTCCTTGGAAATTCCTTCTGAACCCAATTTCGGGTTGTTGGTAACAAATGACGATAAAGAAATTATTAAATCTCAATTGAACCAAGATTACAATTTGACGTTAATTGAAACCTATGATTTAAATGTTGGCTCAAAAAAGAAAGAAAGATTAATCAGAGAATTTTATTTAGTTTCAAAAAAATAGTACTTTTAACCATTAAATAAGCATCACAAAAACCAAAACACAAACACTTATGAAAGCACTAACCAACATTGATAAAGCAGCCTATTTATTTTTAATTGTCATATTCGGATTGGGCATATATTATGCAAACACAGATCTCACTTATTTTGATGAAGTTTATACGGTGGAAGATGGATTTGTTGAAAGTGGTTCGGCAATATTTTTGTTTATTTCCAGCATGCTTTTATTGTTTCGCTTTTTTAAACTTTTTAAACACAAAGATTTATTTTGGAAAATTGGCGTTTTAGGTCTGGCCTTCGTCTTCTTTTTTGGAGCCGGTGAAGAAATTTCATGGGGACAGCGCATTTTTAATGTAACATCTTCTGAATATTTTATAGAAAATAATGCTCAGGGAGAAACGAATTTACACAATTTGGTCGTTAATGACACCAAAATAAATAAATTGATTTTCAGTCAGCTTTTAACCGTTATTTTGGTCATTTATTTAATCATAGCCCCTTTTTTATACAGAAAGTTTGCATGGGTTAAAACTTTAGCGAATAAGTTTGCTGTGCCCATTGTACAATGGCATCACACCATTTCATTTCTGATTGGAACCATGTTGCTTGCCTTTATTTCATCAAACAGAAAATGGGAAATCTATGAGTTGGCTTTTAGTGTTATATTCTTATTGATATTTATAAAACCTTTCAATAAAGAAATTTACACGGCTTAATTCATGAATTTTTTCAAAAAAACTTTAAAAACAGCATAAAATAAAGAAGCATAAATAAGCCCGATAAGCATTCCCGTAAACACATCCAAAGGATAATGTACCCCTAAATAAATACGGCTATAGGAAACTACCAAAGCCCACAAAATCAGGATGGGAAACAAATAGTTAATTTTTCTTTTTAAAAGCAATCCGAAAAACACCCCAATTGCCATAGAATTAGCTGCGTGCGCTGAAAAATATCCATATAAACCTCCGCAACGTCCACCCACCAAACGAATTAAATGGGAGATGTTTTCATTGTGGCAAGGACGCAATCTTTTAAAACCGTATTTAAATAAATTGCTGGTTTGGTCTGATGCCAATATTATTAAAACAACAAACAATACCGTAACAAAAGTTTTCTTTAATCCGAATTGTTTGTAGGTAAAATAAAGCAACAAAAAATAAAGTGGAATGGCACTGTACTTATTTGAAATAAACAGCCAAATGCCATCCCATTGAGGTGATCCTAAATTATTTAGGTAAATCAGTAATTCAATGTCTTTATTAATAAGCGAATCTATCATTGCATTACCCAAGTTTATTTATAGGTTTAATTTGCCAAACCAACCAATTCCAATTCAAACACCAAATCAGTCTCCGGTGGAATAACATTGCCTGATCCTTGCACTCCGTAACCTAAATGAAAAGGGATAAACAACATCGCTTTATCTCCGATTTTCATTTTTTGCAAACCTTCTTTAAAACCCGCTATTAAGCGTGCATTCGGACCGTAAATTGCGGTGAAAGGCGCATAGCCGTTTTGTTTATCTTTTGCTTCATCATAGGTTCCATAAGCTATTGCAACTTCCTTATAACTCGTGTCAAACAATCTTCCATCCGTAAAATACCCGGCATAATTCACTTTTACATTGCTGCCTTTAGGAGGCAATTCGCCATTTTTTGTTTCGGTTATTACCAATTTTAATCCGGAAGGAAGTTCTTTTGCTTCAGCTGCGTATTTATTTATTTTAGCCAAAGTATTCGCCGCAGCCAACTGCATTTTTTCTTCTTTGTCTTTTATGTCTTTCAGATACCTGTCGTAAAATGAAGAAAATTCTTTTTCCGCATCAAATCTTTTAGCAACTTTTCCAATAGTAATAATTTCAATATTTCTAATGGTGTCATTTTGAATGATGGAATCTACCACAGCTTGTCCGGAAACAACATTTCCAAACACGGTATGTTTGCCATCTAACCAGGATGTTTCTTTATGCGTGATAAAAAACTGGCTTCCATTGGTGGCCGGACCTGAATTTGCCATAGACAAAACCCCTGCTTTGTTATGCTTCAACAATAGATTACCAAGACTGTCTTTAGGAAATTCATCACTGAATTCGTATCCCGGACCTCCTTCTCCTGTACCTTTTGGGTCACCGGACTGAATCATGAAATCCTTTATGACTCTATGAAAAATAAGACCCTTATAATATTTTTTCCCATTTAAAGGGCCAACAACATACTTATTTGTGCCTGTAGCCAAAGAAACAAAATTAGCCACCGTAATGGGCGTTTTTTCAAATTCAAGTTTCAATAATATATCCCCTTTATTTGTTTCCATGTGTGCATATAAACCATCGTCTAATTCTGCATACTTGGTTGGCCTACAGGAAATAACAAGCAGTGACAACACTATAATTATAAGTTTAACTTTCATGGGTAGAATTTATTTGTTTTAAGTAATCATAAAGAAATACCTTTTAAAAACATAAAGATAGGGTAATACCACTTAAACATTCAAATGTCGTATAAAATTCGTTTATTTTTAATACAACATTTACCCTTCGGCTACGCCCAGTGTAAAAAAATTAAATTGGTATAAATATGTTTTTAAAAGGTATTTCATATATCGATTTTATAACGGTTTGGTTGCCGCAACAAATAACCGTTTATTTTTTAATTTCTAACAATTCCACTTCAAAAATTAATGGCATAAAAGGTTTAATTGCTCCTCCTTCACGTGGAAAAGCACCATAAGCCAATTCTTGAGGAATGAAAAATTTATATTTTGAACCAACACTCATCAATTGAAGACCTTCAGTCCATCCTTTAATGACTCTGTTTACAGGAAATTCAGCTGGAGTGCCTCTGTCAACTGAACTGTCAAAAACGGTACCATCCATTAAAGTTCCATGATAATGAACTTTTACCGTTGAAGTCTCAGCTGGTTTCTCTCCATTTCCTTCTTTTAAAACAATATATTGCAAACCGCTTGCGGTAACCTGAACACCTTTGTTTGCTTTATTTGCTTCTAAAAATTTAACGCCTTCTGCTTTTACATCAGCAAATTCCGTTTCCATTTTTTTTGTTTGATCATCTTGTTGTTTTTTCATTGCTTCTTCTTGCTTTTTTTGAAAAAACACTCTTAAGATAGCATCAGTTTTTTCCGGAGTTATCAGAATATTTGTTGAATCTATTCCATTCATAACTCCTTGTATAAAAAGATCTTTGTCAATTTCAGGAAAATTGACCTTCAATTTAGAGGCAATGTCTATTCCTAATGAATAACTTACCGTATCCACTTCGGTTTTTAGTGCTTTTTGTGCGGTCCCTTTATTGTTGCAGGACAACATCGTTGAAATTAATGTAATTACTGTTAAAATTTTAATTGCTTTCATTTTTATTATTGATTTTTATTAATTGAACTTTAAATATTAATGGTTGATTTATTTCTATTTTATTACTATCTCCGGTATATCCATAGGCTTTATGTGAAGGAAACAGGAAAGTTACGACATCTCCCACACTCATCAGTTTTAATCCGTTCCGAAGGCCTTCCACTATTTCTTGCTTATCAACAATATAGGTTAATTCCCCAACTTCTTCAGCACTGTAAATTAAATAATTGTTTGTATCGAAAACATCATAGGTATAAAAAAGCTGGTCGCCAATTTTAGGCAAATATGAATCTTCATTTTTTTGGTTAAAGGTATACCAAAATCCGTTAGGTGAAGCTAAATATTCAGTAAGTGAATCTTTTTCCATAAGCGCTCTAAAAACATTCTCTTCGGAAGCGTTCATCGTTTTATTTAAAATAACGGATTCATTCAAAAAAGTACTCGTTTTTCTTAAAACAGGTTTGCGCGGGATTGGGTTTGCACATGAAACCAAAAGCCCTAAAAAAATATAAAGAAAATATTTATATTTCATAAGAGGTTAGCAATTCATTTTTGTAAACCGGAAGCAATTTTAAAAATTTTGAAATTGTAGCATTCAGTCCAATTTTAGATTTTCCACCGGCGGCATTGTCGTGACCTCCGCCTTCAAAATGTTCACGGGCAAATTTATTGACTGAAAAACTCCCTTTTGATCTGAAGGAAATTTTTATAATTTTTTGTTCTGTATCTTCAATAAAAATCGCCGCAAAAATAATATTTTCAAGAGACAATGCGTAATTCACAATGCCTTCCGTATCCCCTTTTTGAAAATTAAACTCATCTAATTCTTCTTGTGATAACGTAATGTAAGCCGTTTTTAGTTTCTTGACAACCACCATATTGGTTAAAGCTCTTCCCAAAAGCTGCAATCGCGCGTATGAATTGGTGTCGTACACATGGTTATAAATTTTGGCATTGTCGGCTCCTTTATCAATTAAATCGGCTATTATTCTATGTGTAGTACTTGTGGTCGATGGAAATCGAAACGATCCCGTATCGGTCATAATCCCTGTATAAATGCATGTGGCAATATCCTCATCGATTGCTTCAACATCATTCAGTTTTTCTAAAAAATGATAGAACATTTGACACGTTGAACAAACTGAAGTATCTGAAAATAAATATTTTGCAAAATCCTCGGGTTGCTGATGATGGTCTATAATCATAAAAATACCCGCAAATTCCTTTAAGGTATTTTCCATATCATCACCCACCCTATTCAATGCATTAAAATCCAATAAAAAAATGATGGAAGCTTCCTCTATGGCTTTTTTTGACTGCCTGTTTTGCATATCAAATTTTAAGGCATTTTTTGATCCCGGCAACCATTTTAGAAAATCAGGGTAATCATTTGGTGAAACCACCGTTGCGTTGTGCCCCCTTTTTTCCAAATAATGATGCAACGCTAAACTTGCGCCAATAGCGTCTCCATCAGGATTTTTGTGTGGTACTATCACGACATTTTTAGGCGTAGCAAGCAATTCTTTTATTTCCTTAATTTCACTTTTATTCATATGGGTGCGAATATACGATTTTATACTAAATATTATTTTATCTGTTTACTACTTTTATTTTTTTAATGCTTAACCAGTCTTGGCGAAATATCCTTATAATCCTGCGCTTATGAATTTTATTTTTAATCTTGTCAATTTCCTTAACAGCTGTATATTTGTTATAATTGAACATAAACGCAAAAAATGAACTATTTTAAATCGATTATATTCCTGTTTTTACTCATTTCTTCTTGTAAAACAAATGAAAAGCAAAAAATAGCGTCTCCTATTTCAAAGGAAGCAAGCAGTGATTTTATAATTGCCTTTGGCTCATGCAACAATCAAACACTTCCTAATCTTTTATGGACAGAAATTGAAAAAAATAAGCCCAATGTATGGATTTGGGGTGGTGACGTCATTTATACCGACACCGATGATATGGTATATATGGCGGAAAATTACTTGAAACAAAAAAATAATGAAGTGTATGCTGATTTTATTAAAAAAGTGGATGTACTTGCCACTTGGGATGATCACGATTATGGTTTAAACGATGGTGGTACGGAATATCCGAAAAAAGCCGAAGCACAACAATTATTTTTAGACTTCTTTGATGTCCCAAAAAATGACAACAGAAGAAAACAAGAAGGCGTTTATTATTCTAAAGATTATACTATAAATAAAAAAATTATTAAAATTATTTTATTAGATACCCGCTATTTTAGAACCGCCCTAACGGCCGATGATGAAACTGAAAAGCGGTATAAGCCAAATGTATACGGAGAAGGAACCATGTTGGGTGAGAAGCAGTGGAAATGGATAAAAAACGAACTTCAAAACTCAAAAGCATCCTATAATATTATAGTAAGCAGTATCCAATTTCTATCAAATGAGCATGGATTTGAAAGCTGGGGAAATATGCCTCACGAAGTTGACAAACTGATTACCCTTCTTAAATCAACTAACGCAAAAAACACCGTCATCCTTTCCGGGGGCCGACATATTTCAGAAATTTCGAAAAGTGAAATCGCCGAATTGGCGTATCCACTAGTCGATTTTACGTCGAGCGGACTTACGCATTCCTATACCGATTATAAAGGCGAGCCAAATAAATATAGATTAAGTAATGTGGTATCAAAAAAGAGTTTTGGTGTTTTAAAATTTAATTTTAAAACCAATGTCATAACTATGGAAATTAGGGGCGAAAACAATGTGATTTATGAAACCTACACCCAAAATTATAAGTAGCACAACTAATTTTATTCAGAAAATAGTATCTTTGCAGCGATTTAAAAAATTAAATACAATTATAAATGGCAACAAACAGAACGTTTACAATGCTAAAACCTGATTCGGTAGAAAAAGGATACATTGGAGCAATATTGGAAAAAGTTAACGCTGCAGGTTTTAGAATTGCAGCAATAAAAATGACACAAATGACAGTGGCCGATGCTGAAAAATTTTATGAAGTTCACAGCGAGCGTCCATTTTTTGGTGAATTGGTTGAATTTATGACACGCGGTCCAATTGTAGCCGCTATTTTAGAAAAAGAAAATGCCGTTGAAGATTTTCGTGTTTTAATTGGCACAACGAATCCTGCCGATGCTGCTGAAGGTACTATTCGTAAATTATACGCTTCTTCTATGGGAGAAAATGCAGTTCACGGTTCAGACAGTGATGAAAATGCGGCTATTGA
>JAENXD010000222.1 GCA_016649745.1 Flavobacteriaceae bacterium
ACAGCCGCCGACTGGATGTCAGCAGCTTCATTTATCTCTTTGGCCGGTATCGTTTCCTTTACTGGATATGATGGTGCCGTTTATATTATGGGATGGACTGGCGGTTATGTGTTGTTGGCACTGTTGCTGGCGCCTTACCTTCGTAAATTTGGAAAATTTACTGTGCCAGATTTTATTGGGGACAGGTATTATTCAAATACTGCCCGTGTAGTTGCAGTAGTTTGCGCGTTAATAGTTTCATTTACCTATGTTGCCGGACAAATGCGTGGTGTTGGCATTGTATTTTCAAGATATTTGGAAGTAGATATTAATACAGGTGTTTACATTGGTATGGCAATTGTTTTCTTTTATGCGGTTTTAGGTGGTATGAAAGGGATTACTTATACACAAGTAGCGCAATATTGTGTGTTAATCTTTGCTTTTATGGTACCTGCAATTTTTATTTCGTTTCAAATGACAGGAAACCCTATTCCTCAATTGGGATTTGGTAGTCAGGGTACAGATGGGATTTATTTATTGGATAAATTAGACGGCTTGTCAACAGAACTTGGATTTCATGAATATACTTCGGGTAGCAAATCAATGATTGATGTGTTTGCAATAACATTTGCTTTAATGGTTGGTACAGCCGGTTTACCTCACGTAATTGTTCGTTTCTTTACCGTACCAAAGGTAAAAGATGCACGTATATCTGCTGGCTGGGCTTTATTATTTATTTCAATTCTTTATACAACCGTGCCTGCAGTTGCAGTATTTGCACGAACCAAATTAATTGAAACCGTGAGCAATACGAAATATGATGAATTGCCGCCTTGGTTTCATAATTGGGAAAAAACAGGGTTGTTGAAATTTGAGGATAAAAATACAGATGGAATTGTACAATATGTGGGTGATAAAGCCGTAAATGAATTAACCATTGATCAAGATATTATGGTTTTGGCAAATCCTGAAATTGCAAATTTACCCAATTGGGTAGTTGCATTGGTTGGAGCTGGTGGATTGGCAGCAGCCTTATCTACAGCAGCCGGTTTATTATTGGTAATTGCTTCTTCAATTTCTCACGATTTAATTAAAAAAATCATAAACCCGGAGATTTCGGAAAAAGGAGAATTGTTAGCTGCGCGCATAAGTGCTGGTGTAGCAGTCGTAATAGCTGGTTATTTTGGAATTCATCCACCGGGATTTGTCGCCGCGGTTGTGGCACTTGCCTTTGGTTTGGCTGCAGCTTCCTTCTTCCCTGCAATTTTACTTGGAATTTTTGACAAGCGAATGAACAAAGAAGGGGCAATCACGGGTATGATTATTGGGATATCTTTAATGTTATACTATATGTTGAAATTCAAATTTGGACTTTTTGATGGAGGAAAAGAAGCCGTGGCCGGACTTGCAAAAGATTGGTGGTTTAATTTTGGAAACGGAGGAATATCACCTGAAGGTTTTGGAACCATAGCAATGGCAGTAAACTTTATTTTTTCTGTGGTTGTTTCCAGGTTAACGCCTGCACCGCCAGAACATGTTCAAGATATTGTTGAGCATATCAGAATTCCGTCGGGAGTAGAAGCGGCACAAGCTGCACATTAGTAAAAAGTTTAGTAATAAAACAGCACTATATTATTTGTAGTGCTGTTTTTATTATATTTAGATCCAATATAACAAATAGTGAAAAAAAGACATCAACAAAAGTTAATTGTATTATCAATATTGTTACTGTGTTTATTTAATATTCCAATCATATTAATATTCAACAGTAGCACAACTTTTATGGGACTTCCTTTACTCTATTTCTATGTGTTTTTTATTTGGATTGTAAGCATTGTTGTGTCGTATATCATCTTAAAAAAGTATTATGAGTAGTTTTTTGGTGATATTTATAATATTGGTTTATTTAGCCGTCATTTTTTATGTGGCTTATTGGGCTGAAAAAAATTCAAAAAGCAGATGGGTAAACAATCCTTATGTTTATTCACTTTCATTAGCTGTTTATTGTACAGCCTGGACTTATTACGGCAGCGTTGGTTTGGCAGCTACATCTGGCTTAAAATTTTTGACCATATATTTAGGCCCAATTATCATTATACCAACTTGGGTGATTTTAATGCGAAAAATCATTAGGATTTCAAAAGGAAACAAAATTTCAACTTTAGCTGATTTTATTTCACTACGTTACGGAAACGATCGTTTTTTAGGAGCCTTAGTGACTGTTATTTGCATTTTAGCGATTGTTCCCTATATATCACTTCAGTTAAAGGCTATTTCTGAAACTTTTAATGTGATCACGAATCATAATATTACTCCATATTCTATTTTAGATGATACCACCTTTTATATTGCAATTTTATTGGCAATTTTTGCTGCATTTTTTGGCACACAGCACACAGATGCTTCTGAGCGCCATAAAGGAATAATTACTGCAATAGCCTTAGAATCAATTATTAAACTGGTATTTTTTCTTGTCATAGGCTTTTATGTAACCTTTTATTTGTTTAATGGACCAGCCGATATCTACGATAAGGCATCGGTATTGCCCAATTTTGAAACCCAACAAACTATTGATGGTTTAAATGGTGGCTTTAATTGGTTTTTACTTAGTTTATTGTCAATGGTTGCTATTTTTCTATTGCCAAGACAGTTTCAGGTTACTGTTATTGAAAATGAGCGGGAAAAATATTTAAAAAAGGTGATATGGTTATTTCCTTTGTATTTGTTGCTTTTTAATTTTTTTGTTATATTTATAGCTTGGGGAGGAAACATCATATTTCAAAATCAATCTATAGATGCTGATTTATTTACATTGATGTTGCCTTTGAGTAATCACCATGAGTTTTTGGCTTTGTTGGTTTTTTTAGGCGGTTTTTCAGCTGCTATTTCAATGGTGGTTATTTCATCATTGGCATTGGCGACCATGTTAAGCAATAATTTAATTATTCCTTATGGATTTTTAAGTAGATTTAGCAAAGCTGAATCAAAAGAAAATGCGGAATCAATTAAAAATATTCGACGGCTCTCCATTTTTTTGTTGATTATCATCGCTTATTTATTCTATAAAAGTTTTACATTAGATAGGCCGTTGGTTTCAATTGGTTTAATATCATTTGTGATAATTGCCCAATTGGCTCCAGCCTTTTTTGGCGGTTTGTTTTGGAGAAGAGGTTCCTCAAAAGGTGCCAAATACGGTATTATTACAGGTTTTTTAATTACAGTTTATACTTTATTAATTCCGTTAACTATTGATTCACAATCAATAGCATCGTCTTTTGTAAATGAAGGATTGTTCGGTATCAGTATTTTAAAACCTTATGAATTGTTTGGGTTACAAATATTTGAACCTGTAACTCATGCGTTTTTTTGGAGTATATTTTTTAATATCCTTATTTATTCATTGGTTTCAGTACGTAAATTAGGAAGTTACAGGGAAAGAAATTTTGCCGAAATGTTTGTTGACAGTACCAAATACGCCTCTTTGCAAGAAGGCGCTTATGTATGGAAAGGGGAAGCTTATGTGCGCGATATCAGAAAAATTTTAACCCGTTTTTTAGGAGAAGGCAGAACTGAAAGAGCGTTGAATTTATTTTTTATGAAATATGACATTGATAAAAACAAGCAATTTGCAGATGCCCGTTTAATTAATTTTTCAGAAAAATTGTTAACAGGAAGTATTGGCAGCGCTTCAGCAAGGATTTTAATTTCTTCCGTAGTAAAAGAAGAAGAAATAAGTTTAATGGAAGTGCTGAATATTTTAGATGAAACCCAAAAAGCAAAAGAATCTAACAAGGAATTAAAAGAACGTGACAAACAAAAAGATGAATTCTTGGATACAGTGGCGCATGAATTAAAAACACCAATTACATCCATAAGAGCCCTTTCTGAAATATTGTTGACAGATGATGAAATTGACAATGATATAAAAAAGAAATTTTTAACAAGTATTGTAAGTGAAAGCGAAAGAGTAAGCAGGCTTATAAATAACATTCTTGACTTGGAAAAATTGGCGGCAGGAAAAGAAAAATTAGATTTAAACCCGTATTCCATTAAAAACACAATTTTAAAATCGATTAATCCATTTAGGCAATTGGCTGTTAATAAAGGAATTAAAATTAGTTTGAATGAAATTAATGATGTTGAGGTTGTTTATGATGAAGACAGAATTCAGCAGGTAATTGTCAATTTATTGTCGAATGCATTTAAATTTTCAAATGAAGAAAATGGGGAAGTTAAAATTTCTACCTATGTAAATCAAAATAAAGTTGAAATTGCTGTGGAAGACAATGGTAAGGGAATTGAAGTAGACGAATTAATGTCTATATTCAATAAATTTTACCAATCTAAAAACCAAACTATTTTGAAACCAGTTGGCAGCGGATTGGGTTTGGCAATCAGTAAGCAAATTATTGAAAGTCACAATGGTAAAATTTGGGCAGAAAATATTAATCCGCAAGGGGCGCGATTGACTTTTACCTTACCGTTAAATAAAAAGTAAGATGAAACGAGCATAACAAATTTTGATACACAAAGGA
>JAENXD010000030.1 GCA_016649745.1 Flavobacteriaceae bacterium
AACAACTATTATAAAAGCCCCCAGGACCATAGCTTGTCAGAATCTTCCAACCAGCGGTCGCCAATATCGGTCCTGTAATAGCAGTTATTCACAATAAGATTGCCAATGCGATTGTACATGGTTTTTTGGGCATCTCTCATGGTTATTCCCGTTCCCGTAACCAGCAATGCAATACCTGTGTCGCCTGTAATGAGCCATTCCTCATGAATCTTTTTTAAATGCATGGGGTGAATCCCTTCTTTCATTTCCTTTTTGAAAATAACCACGGAATCTTTGGAAAAAAGATTGAAGGTTTTTTTATCTTCATATGGGAATGGAGGCACCACAACAAAAGCGCCTATTTGAAATCCTTTTTTCACATTGATGGTGAAATTTTCGCCTTTTGCAATTTTGTAAAGCATATTTCCGAAAGGTTCAAGAATACCGGCACGTTGTATAAATATTTGTGGAAACCCAAAACGAGAGGTAAATTCTAAAGGATAAATTCCATTTCCGTTTACAATGCAATTGATATCAATATGACCTCTAAAATTATTTTTGGCCAAAGTAGGTTCAAATTTCTTCAAAGTCGCTTCAAATATAGGGGAATTTTTTACCCAAAACATGCTGCTTCCCATTTCTCCGGTAGAAACCCCTAGTTCTTTCGGGAAAAGTTTCTTGTGTTCAAAAGTAACATTAAGCGGGTAAATAAATTCTTTACCATTAAAAAAAGCAGATACAGAAATTTCAACACCTTTAACCTTTCGTTGCAGTTGAAAAGTGCCAAAGTCATTTCCCCATGATTTTTCATAAGCTTTTAAAACCCTCATAACGTCTAATCCTTCATCATCACTTCCAACAAAAAGCAGTTGTTTAAATTCCTGTGTTTCTCCGCTGGGTTTGATAACGTAAGCATCCGGATTTTCCTGAACATATTTTACGGCATCCTGAAAATTGAAAAACTCTTTCCACGGCAAGGTCTTTACTTTATGTTTTTTAAGTTCATCCTGTCCAAAATTACGGTCTAACTCTAAATTATCGGTATATTCTGAACCGCCAAATACCACCTTGCCGGCAGCTCGTAAATGAGCACATTCTAACCCATAACCAGTATAATCAAAAATAATAATATCGGCCCAATCCACATGTTTTTTCCAATCCAAAACTTTGGTTACAAAACCATAGCCTATTTCTCTGCAAGATTTTTCTTCAATGTATAATTTTACGTTATTTCCCTCTAAAAGCGTGGCATAGGCAATATCCAAAGATTCACCCCAACGTGAAATAAACAGAAAGTTTCTTTTAATAGTTGTTACTCCGTTTACTTTTGAATGGGATGTACTTTCTTTCAACGGCTTAATTACTTTACTCATTTTTAAGATGATATTTTTTTAATTTTTTATCATTAGTGTCCGGTAAAAATATTTAAACTGGGCAATACTTTTTAAAATACTACCCAGTTAGTTACTTTTGAAATTAGCAAGCAACAATTGCAACCGGGTAAAAGTACAAATTTTAGCGGATAGCCGATATTTAATCAGCTATTAAAGTTCATTGACAAGAGTGAGGTTAGAAAAATAACGAAACAGCATGGTGTAGAGCGGTATGTAAAGAAATTTACTGCTTATCACCATGTTGTTATCATGCTTTTTGTTGCCATTGAGGGTCATCACTCATTACGGGAAACCAAACTCGGATTGCTGGCTAATGCACATAAGCTTTCGCATTTGGGATTGTCTTATTTAATTTTCTGAAGCAAATGGACGAAGAAGTAGTATCAAAATTCGCTATTCCCCGAAATGCACGGGGCTTACTTTTGAAAAT
Source organism: Flavobacteriaceae bacterium (assembly GCA_016649745.1). Lineage (GTDB taxonomy): Bacteria > Bacteroidota > Bacteroidia > Flavobacteriales > Flavobacteriaceae > Lutibacter. Next base: position 1,804 of record JAENXD010000030.1, read on the forward strand.
GAAAATAACAATTGCTGATTATCTGAGTGTTAGAATCAAATAATTATAAATAAAAAGCCTTTCAAACAAATGAAAAGCTCTTTCTAATTTTTGTGGTCCCACTTGGGCTCGAACCAAGGACACCCTGATTATGAGTCAGGTACTCTAACCAACTGAGCTATGGGACCTAAAACTGGTTTGCAATATTACCACTATTTTCGTTTATGCACAATAATTTTTAAAAATTTATTAACTCTCATACAACCATTGTATATTATACCAATTAAACATTCAAATCTCGCATAAAATTCGTTTCTTTTTAGCTCATTTGTCGTCATAAAATGGAATCGTAGCTTAGGCTATGCTTAGACCAGCCTGCCGACCGGCAGGTTTTATTTCTAAACTGAACTAAAAATAATTCAAATTTTTAATACAACATTTACCCTTCGGCTACACTTCGGCTGCGCTCAGTAAACACACTCAGGGTGAAAAAATTCAATGGGTATTAGACTTTATATTGATTTAACTGAATTAAATTTTATCAAAATTATGTTTAAACCATACTTTTTGGTATTCTCTTTTTAAAACCAAATAGGTTATTTCCTCTATACTGGTGGTTAAATTATCGTTTATCAGTTTGGCTAATTCGCTTTCGGGCACATCTATTCTGTACAATAGATTCAAATAATCATCATACTGATTGGTAATTAAATTTAATAAAACATCAAACAATTGTTTTTTTAACTGAACGGGTGAAATTGTAATTTCAAAACTTACGGTTACGTTTGCCAATTGGAAATCTTTGTTCAACTGCTCAATTAAGCGCTCGTATAAATTTTCAATTGCTATTGATTTTAATAACGCTAAAGAATTTTTTGCGGGTAACATTAAATGGTGCGTTTCATTAAACTGTTTCCGAAATTTTTAAGAATGACCTTTTTTTCGTTGGAAATCGATAATTTATCTAAAATTTCAAACGATTTATTTGTAAATCTTTCAATTTCCTGAATGGTAATTTCTGCTATATTGTTATTATTGAAAATCTGAGTCACTTTCTCAATCTTATTGTCATTTTTGGCATTGGCATCATAAAAGCCCATCAATTTTTCTTTATCATCAATCCCGCAAACTTCAATGGCTTTCAAATACAAAAATGTCTTTTTATTTTCGGCAATATCCCCTCCTATTTGTTTTCCAAAAAGCGCTTCATCCCCAAAAGTATCGAGATAATCATCCTGTAATTGGAAAGCAATTCCCAGGTTTAAACCGAACTCGTAAATGCGTTCAGCTTCAATAGCATCCACTTCAGCAATAATAGCGCCCATTTTCATAGCTGCAGCCACCAAAACCGACGTTTTGTAAGTGATCATTTGTATATATTCAGGAATATTGACATCCATTCTGGACTCAAAATCAACATCCAGTTGCTGGCCTTCACAAACTTCAAGGGATGTTTTGCTGAATAATTTCAACAACTTTTTATAAACAACTGGCTCATAATTTTCAAAGCATTGATAAGCCATAATTAACATGGCATCTCCCGATAAAATTCCGGTATTGGTATCCCATTTTTTATGAACTGTTTCCTTTCCCCTTCTTATGGGCGCACTGTCCATAATATCATCATGCACCAAAGTAAAATTGTGAAAAATTTCTATGCCCAATGCGGCATCATAGGCTTGTTTTACATTTCCGTTAAATAGGTCGCAAGTCATTAAAGTTAACACCGGACGCAGGCGTTTTCCGCCTATTTGAAGTATATAATGTATGGGCTCATATAAATTGGCAGGCTCTTTTAGGGTAATTTTTTCATTTAAATAACTGACAAAATTTTCTTTATAAGTTTCAATGCGCTCCATTTCGGTACAAATTTGTCGTAAAAATACATCATTCAAGGCTAATTAAAAAAATGCCAAAAAAATAAAATCAAATAATTTCATAAAAACTTTGGAAACTTTTTTTGTTTTTAAAGTTTCCGTTTGTATATTTGCACCCTCAAGTTAATATCTAGGATTTGGTCATGAAAGAAATCATTTTAAAAAAAGCGGGCGAAATATTTTCAAAATATGGGTTTAAAAGTGTTACGATGGATGATATTGCCAATGGTTTGGGCATTTCTAAAAAAACAATTTATAAATTTTATAAAAATAAGGTGGAACTTATTGATGAAGCCGTTTGTTATTTTCATGATGAGATGCACAAAACCATCACAAATATTTGTGCGGTTGGGTACAATGCCATTCAGGAAAATTTTGAAATAAAAAGAATGTTTAAAGAAATGTTCAAAAATTCTGATGATTCCCCAATGTATCAATTAGAGAAATATTACCCTAAAACTTATGAAAATATAATTGAAAATGAATTTTTATTATTTAAAGAATGTATTACCAATAATTTGGAAAAGGGAATACAGGAAGGGCTTTACAGAAAAGACATCAATAAAGAACTTGCAACAAAATTTTACTTTTCATTAATGTTGAGTGTTCATGATTCAAAATTATACACCTACAATAAAAACACCATGAACAAATTAGAATTATGCGCTCTTGAATATCATACAAGAGCCATAGCTACAGCAAAAGGTCTACAAATTTTAGAAGAACAATTAGAAAAAACGGAAATTTAAAAATGAAAAAAATAATCTTTATAGGTATTGGGATACTCTTCAGTCTTCATATAAATGCCCAGGAAAGCACTTCACTATCCCTTGAACAAGCAATAGATTATGCATTAAAATATAGTTACGCCTCCATAAATGCAGATAGAGATGTTGAAATTGCAAAAAAGAAAAAATGGGAAACCACAACAATTGGTTTACCGGAAATAAGCGCAAAAATCGATTATCAAAACTGGATTAAGCAACAGGTTTCTTTAATTCCTGCTGAATTTTTTGGCGGAAATCCCGGCGAATTTGAAGAAATTTCATTTGGAACAAAACACAATATGAATGCGACCGCCACTTTAAATCAGCTAATTTTTGATGGTTCGTATTTAGTGGGATTGCAATCTGCAAAAACCTATTTGAAAATTTATGAAAACGCAAAGGTAAAAACAGAACTCGGTATTAGAGAAGCTGTTATCAATGCCTATGGGAATGTATTGTTAAGCGAAGAAAGCATTTCAATTATAGAAAAAAACATCAAAACTCTGGAAAAAAACCTAGAAGAAACCAATCAAATTTTTCTAAATGGATTTATTGAAGAAGAAAATGTTGAACAACTAAAAATTACTTTGTCTTCTGTTAAAAGTCAGCTTTCCAAAACCAAAAATTTAAACCTGATTGCCTACAAAATGTTAAACATAACTTTGGGACTAGACATCAATACTTCCGTAATATTAACAGATTCGTTAACCAATCTTACCAAAGAAAATATTAATTTGGAATTGCTTTCCACCGATTTGACTGTTGAAAACCATATCGATTTTAAAATTGCAAAAAACACAGAAAAAGCGAATGAACTGCTCGTGAAATTGGAACAAAGTAAAGCGTTGCCCTCATTAAAAAGTTTTGTAAACTTCGGTTATGCGGGATTTGGTCAAAATTTTGACTTTATGAAAAAAGAACAAAAATGGTTCGATTCTTCTTTGCTGGGCGTTAGTCTAGATATTCCAATATTCAGCAGCCTTGCGCGTAGTTCGAGAACACAACAAGCCAAAATTGAACTTGAAAAGGCAAAAACAAACCTTACAGAAACTGAACAAAAATTGTCGCTTTCATTAGCTTCGGCCAAAACAAATTACAATTTCAGTATTGAAGAATATGAAACCTCCAAACAAAATCTGTCTTTGGCTGAGCGCATTGAAAAAAAACAACAAATCAAATTTTTTGAAGGAATTTCAACAAGTTTCGATCTGCTGGAAGCGCAAAGACAATTATACACGATGCAACAGAATTATTTACAGGCGATGCTAAATGTTATCGCCAATAAAGCAACTTTAGACAACGCACTTAACACACCAATCAACAACTAGAAAATTAATACAATGAAAAAAATAACACTCCTTTTTATTGCCGCCATCATTACTATATCTTGTGCAGAAAAAGTAAAAAATTCTTCATTAGAAGAATTAAATACAAAAAAAACAATATTGGTAACTAAGATAGACAGTTTAAACGCTGCATTAAAATCTGTGGAAAAAGAAATTTCCAAATTAGATTCTGATAAAAACCTTCAAACGGTTACCGCTCTTCCAGTAAAGAATGATGTTTTCAGACACTTTCTGGAAGTTCAAGGCGTTGCCCAAGCCAACAAAAACATTGAAATCAGTCCAGAATTAGGAGGAACCGTAACTGCCATTTTGGTAAAAGAAGGCCAAAAAGTGGCTTCTGGCCAACTTTTAATTCAACTGGATGATTCCTCCATAAGAAATAGCATTAATGAACTGAATACGCAATTAAACCTGGCAAACACAACTTTTGAACGTCAGGAAAGGCTTTGGAAACAAAAAATTGGTTCAGAAATGCAATACCTTCAATTAAAGACACAAAAAGAGCGTTTAGAAAATAATTTATCTTCTTTAAAAACTCAGGCAAGAAAAATGAAAATTACTGCGCCTTTTAGTGGAACTGTTGATGAAATTTTCCCAAGATTGGGAGAACTTACCAATCCGCAAATGCCAGCTGTAAGATTGTTAAATTTAGATAATGTTTATGTGGAAGCGGATGTAACCGAGACCTATTTGCCCATAATTAAACAAGGAATCGAAACAGTTGTTCATTTTACCTCCATAAATAAAGAAATAACTTCAAAAATATCGCAGGTAGGTAATTATATAAATCCGGCAAACCGAAGCTTTAAAATCAGAGTTAACCTTGATAATAAAGATCAAAGTATTAAACCCAATTTGTTAGCCGACATTAAAATAGTGGATTTTGAGACAAAGGGAATCATTATCCCTTCATCATTAGTGCAACAGGACCAAAATGGTAATAATTACGTGTTTACAGTTGTTGCTGAAAATAATGAGCAAAAAGTGGTCAAGAATATAATTACCGTCGATAATGAATACAATCATGAAGTTTATGTAAGTGCCGGATTGACGGCAAATGACACGTTGGTAAATGCAGGTGCGCGGTTTGTAAAAGAAGGAGACATCGTTAAAATAAGCAAAAATTAATTCTGTCACAACGCCTATAAAAGCAATAAAATGAGTAAAGTATTAAAAGAATTCAAACTTTCAACATGGTCAATTAACAATAAAATGACCGTGTTTGTAATTATTGGAATGATTTTTTTGGCAGGAATTTTTTCTTATCAAAGTATGCCAAGAGAAGCTTTCCCCGAAATTGTTGTGCCCGAAATATTTATATCAACCGCCTATCCAGGAAACTCTGCCATAGATATTGAAAAATTAATTACGCGTCCATTAGAGAAAGAAATAAACGGAATTTCCGGTGTTGATGAAATCACCTCCACTTCTATCGAAGGGTTTTCATCCATAAAAGTCACTTTCGATTTTAGCGTTACACCAACCGAAGCGTTGCGAAAAGTAAAAGACAAAGTTGATATCGCAAAATCCGATAAAGATTTTCCAAAGGATTTACCCGCCGACCCCAATGTGAAAGAATTAAACTTCGCTGAATTAATGCCCATTATGAACATTAATTTATCGGGTGATTTTTCTATGGATGAACTTAAAGAATACGGGGAATATTTAGAAGATGAAATTGAAAAAGTTCCTGAAATTTCAAAAGTTGATATCCGAGGAATTCAAGACAAAGAAATGGAAATCAGCATTGATTTATACAAGATGGAGATTTCCAAAATCAGTTTTAATGATATTGCCCAAGCCATTCAAAATGAAAATATGACTGTCTCAGGCGGCGATTTATTGGAAAATGGTTTGCGTAGAAATGTTCGTGTAATAGGAGAATTTAAATCGGCTGATGAAATTGCAGACATTATCATAAAACAGGAAAACGAAGAAGTTGTTTACCTGCGCGACATTGCAACCGTTACCTTTAAAGAACAGGAAAAACAAAGTTATGCACGTGAATTTTCACAGCCTGTTGCCATGCTTGATGTTACAAAACGCGGCGGTGAAAATTTAATTATCGCTTCCACACAAATTGATGAAATTATTGCCAAAGCCAAAGAAAGTTATTTCCCTTCCAATTTACACATTTCTAAAACCAACGACCAAACGAACGATACAAAAACCATGGTTGCTGATTTGGAAAACAGCATTATTCTGGGAATTATTTTAGTGGTTGTTGTGCTACTTTTCTTCCTTGGAATAAGAAATGCCCTTTTTGTTGGAATTGCAATTCCATTGTCCATGTTTATGTCTTTCATCATATTGAATGCTTTGGGCGTAACCTTAAATACAATGGTATTATTCTCATTGGTAATTGCCTTGGGAATGCTCGTGGATAACGGCATTGTTGTTGTTGAAAATGTTTACCGTTTGTTAGATGAAGGCTACTCAAAAATTGATGCTGCAAAATATGGGGTTGGTGAAGTTGCCATGCCTATTATTGCTTCAACAGCAACAACATTAGCTGCCTTTTTTCCGTTGGCATTTTGGCCGGGAATGATGGGTGAATTTATGCGCTATTTACCTATTACGCTCATCATCGTTTTAATTTCCTCGTTATTTGTGGCTTTGGTGATAAATCCAATGCTGACTTCCGTTTATATGAAAATAAAAGAAGACGAAGTTAATTTTAAAAAAATAGTGATTTTTAGTTCGATTTTATTTTCCCTAGGTGTTATTTTAATTATTGCCGGATTAATTTCAGAAATAAAAGGACTAAACGCTGTAGGATTGTTATTTATGGTTGCAGGATTGCTCCGCATTATTAATACAAAATTTTTATCGCCCGCTACGGATTGGTTTCAGAATAAATTTCTACCCCGTTTGGAAAATTATTATGAACGCTCTTTAAAATTTGCATTGAAAGGAAAAAGACCAAGGATATTCTTTGTAGGAACATTTGGCTTATTGCTATTTTCAATACTGCTTTTGAACTTATTTCCGCCACAAGTACTTTTCTTTCCGGAAACGCCTCCAAAACAAGTTTATGTTTATCTGGAATATCCTATTGGAACCGATATAGAAATCACCAATAAACTTTCCATAGCTATTGAAAATAAAATTCAGCAGTATTTAAAAAAATATGAAATAAATGGTAAAAACGTACTAATTACCTCAGTAATTGGGAAAGTTGGTGAAGGTACTGGCGACCCAAACCGCGGACAAGATGGCGGAACAACACCAAACAAAGCACGAATAACTGTTGATTTTGTTAAATTTATTGAACGCGACGGAATTGATACCGAAGATGTTTTAATTGAAATCAGAGAATTATTAAAAGATATTCCCGGTGTAGATATTATTGTTGACCGACCTGCTGATGGTCCGCCAGCCGGATCACCAGTTAATATTGAAGTTTCCGGCGATGATTATGAACAATTATTGGCTACCGCGGAAAACATCAAACAATTTATAAAAACTAAAAATATTTTAGGTATTGAAGAATTGAAATTAGATGTTGAACAGGGAAAACCCGAATTGCCGATTATCATAGATCGTCAAAAAGCACGTCGTTTGAATGTTTCAACCGGTCAAATAGGTGATGCGCTTCGAACTTCATTATATGGAAAAGAAATCTCTACTTTTAAAGACGGTGAAGATGATTATCCGATAAACATGCGTTTAGCGGATAAATATCGTTATAATAAAGAAGCCTTAATCAATCAAAAAATTACTTTTAGAAATCAAAGCTCCGGTAAAATTGTTCAAGTTCCAATTTCATCAATTGCCCATGCCGAAACGTCATCTACATTCAGTTCCGTTAAACGGAAAGATTTAGACAGGGTAATTACGATTGCATCAAACGTTCTTGAAGGTTATAATGCTACGGAAATAAATGATCAGATTAAAAAGGAAATGAAAAATTATGATTTACCAAAAAACAATACTATTTCTTTTACCGGTGAGCAAGAAAAACAGGCCGAAGAAATGGCGTTTTTGAGCAAGGCTTTACTAATTGCGGTATTTTTCATTTTTCTGATACTTGTGGCGCAATTTAACTCAACTTCAACCCCAATCATCATTTCATTAACGGTGTTATTAAGTTTAATCGGCGTATTGCTTGGCTTAATTGTCTTTAGAATGGAATTCGTAATTATGATGACCATGATTGGGATTATTTCACTGGCGGGTATTGTGGTGAACAATGCCATTGTACTTATTGATTACACCAATTTAGTGATGGTGCGAAAACGATTGGAATTAGGATTGGAAGCAGGTGTTTTAACCAAAGATGTCATTTATGAAAGTATTGTTGAAGGCGGGAAAACGCGTTTAAGGCCAGTTTTATTAACAGCAATAACAACCATTTTAGGACTGTTGCCTTTGGCCATTGGAATAAATATTAACTTTATGACCATGTTTACTGAGTTTGATCCTCAATTTTACATCGGCGGTGAAAATGTTGCATTTTGGGGACCTATGTCCTGGACCATTATTTTTGGTTTAACCTTTGCAACTTTCCTAACGCTGATTATTGTTCCAGTGATGTATTCCATGTTAAACAATTTAAAGTTTAGGTTGAACAGAAATCAATAATTTATTAAAAGCGATTTTAATACCAATTAAACATTCAATTGGTATAACAAAATCGCTTTTTTTAATTAATTTGTACAGTATGAAAAATAAAAAATCTTATACGGTAGAAGAAGCGACCAAATTAATGGAGAACTTTTGCGCCTATCAGGAACGCTGCCACAAAGAAGTGGATCAAAAACTGTACGATTTGCAAATGATTCCTGAAGCCAGAGAAAAAATAATGCTTCATTTGTTACAGCACAATTTTTTAAATGAAGAACGCTTTTCAAAAGCTTTTGCCAGAGGTAAATTTTCCATAAAAAACTGGGGACGAATTAAAATTGTAAATGAATTAAAATTCAGAAATATTTCATCCTATAACATAAAAACAGCTTTAAGTGAAATTGACGATCAAGATTATTTGGAAACCCTTCAAAAAATTGCAGAAAAAAAATGGGTCTTGATTAAAGAACCCAATGCATTCAAAAAAAGAGGCAAACTTTTAACTTATCTGAGCTCAAAAGGCTATGAATCCGAACTCATTTTTAAGGTTGCAAAAGGATTAATTTAATGGACGGAACTACTTATTAAGTTTACTTAAAAATACAGAATCCATTTCTTTTTTTATTGCAATAACATCGGTGATATGGGTATTTGGGATGGTTACCGAAAGCACGTACTGTTCAATTTTCCAAGTATTATCAGTTTTGCTTAAAACTCCAGAACCTCTGCAAACACCCATCCAAGTGTTCAAAAGTTCATCAAACCAAGCAATATTTCCATCAGTAGAAACATAAATATTTCGTTTAACAGGCGTAAAATCCCATGCTTTACCACGATCAAAAAACGGTTTACTGAATGCTTCAAAGTCCTTTTTGTTCCAATTTTCTTTAGCATCGGTTGCAATAAAAACACTGTTGGCGGCCATCGCATCAAAATACGAATCGAACTTTGACTCTGAAGCGCTTTTATGCCAGGCGTCCAACATGGTGTTTATAGCCTCTTTTTCAGAACTGACCGTTATATTTTCAGTTTCAGAGTGTTTATTTTGACAGGCGGTAAAAAACGCTAAAAAAATAATTAATATGATTTTTTTTGTCATTACTGTTTATTTTTTAAAAGTCTGTTTCGCTGCATATTTTCATAAGGTGGCGGCGTTGTTTTTTCTTGAATCTCAACAGGAACTTCTGTGTCAACTTCCAACGCGTTTTGTAAGGTTTCTGCCTGATATATGGTATTTATTTTTGAATTAATTGCTGAATATATTGACACAATATTGCTGACTTCCTCTTTCACTTCTTCTTTTGAAATTGATGGAATTGTGGCCATATCGGCCAATCGCAACGTTTCATTGTGCAATACATTGATACGAGCGATGATATTCGGTTTTTGTAATTTCTCAACGCTTAAGGAATCTTTCATCAACTTAACCAATCCGGAAAGTTCCTTTGCGCTGCTAAGCGCTTCCAAAGTGGTTATACTATAATAATTTAATAATAATTCATCAACATCCTGATATTCTTTCCAACCAGCCAAGGCTTCTTTTGCTTCAGGAATCAAAGTTTCTCCAATCCTGTTTTCTATACGATTTGCATCCAATTTTAGAGAATCGGATTTTTCAGAAACTTCTGCCATCTTTTTATCTCTGTTGCAAGAAAAACCCAACAATAAAATAATTAATAAAAAGGGATATATATACTTCATAGTAAAACTTAATAACGCCAAAAATACTAATTATTACACTATTTTATTATAAAATTAATAATTTGATAAAAAACGATTCAGAATAACCCAAAATTTTAATTTTCAGTATATTTGCAATCGTATTAAATGGATATCAACTCAATGGATAAAAGCATATTAATTATTGGTGCATGCGGTCAGATTGGTACTGAACTGACGCTAAAATTACGGAAAAATTATGGAAAAAACGCCGTAATTGCTTCAGACATCAGCGAAGGAAACGAAGAATTAATGGAGTCTGGTCCTTTTGAGTTTATAAATGCCTTAGATTACAAACAAATCTCTTCCATTATTGATAAATATGCGATTAACGAAGTGTATTTAATGGCAGCCATGCTTTCTGCTACCGGCGAGAAATTCCCTGCAAAAGCTTGGGAACTCAATATGAATTCGTTATTGAACGTCCTTAATTTAGCGAAAGAAGGAAAAATTAAAAAATTATTCTGGCCCAGCTCAATAGCTGTATTTGGCCCCACCACGCCAAAAGAAAATACCCCTCAAAAAACAGTCATGGAACCAACCACCGTTTACGGAATAAGCAAACTGGCCGGTGAACGTTGGTGTGAATATTACTTCAATAAATACGGTGTGGATGTGAGAAGCATTCGTTATCCGGGAATTATAAGCTGGAAAACAAGTCCGGGAGGAGGAACAACCGATTATGCCATTGAAATTTACCATAAAGCATTAACCGACGGTAATTACGACTCTTTTTTAGGCAAAAACACCAAATTGCCCATGATGTATATGGACGATGCGATAAACGCCACCTTGAAAATAATGGAGGCACCTGCCGAAAACATAAAAATCAGATCTTCCTACAATTTGGCGGCTATAAGTTTTACACCTGAAGAAATTGCCGAGGAAATTAAAAATTTCATTCCCAAATTTGCCATTTCTTACCATTCAGATTTCAGGCAAAGCATTGCTGACAGCTGGCCAAGCAGCATTGATGATTCCGAAGCCCGAAAAGATTGGGGTTGGCAACATCAATTTGATTTGGAAAAAATATCTGAAAGCATGTTAAGGAATTTGCAGGTTAAATTTGATGAGATTAAAACTCAAAAATAACTACTAAAAAAACCCGATATATATATTTCGGGGATTTTGGTTTTCAATATAAATCATTCTCAACATTTCTTAAATCTTTTAACATCAACCTTTCTTTCTTTTTAAGAACCAAGAACGATTGCTCAAACTTTCCCTAAATAAAAATTCCAAAATTAGTCTCAAAAAAACCTCATAATCCTGAAGCATCAAATTTTAATGATTAAGGTGAAAGCACAAAAAAGTGCGGCGATTTATTAGAATAATACAGGACTATAAATCTACTAAAACGTTTTAGCAGTTTAATTCTGTTAATGATATTTATCATAAATTTAACTTTTTTGATGTTCTAGCTTTGTTGTTTAATTTATTTAAAATATATAAAATTACCTTATATTTTATGATTAGTTAAAAAATAATATCTAAAAACATACTATACATGAATATTTCACATATTGAGCACATTGGAATAGCGGTGAGCAACTTAGAAGAATCCATTCACTACTATGAAGAAATTTTAGGGTTAAAATGCTACGCTATTGAAGAGGTTGTTGATCAGAAAGTGAAAACAGCCTTTTTTTTGGTTGGTACCACAAAAATCGAATTATTGGAAAGTACTTCACCAGAAGGTCCAATTGGCAAATTTATCACCAAAAAAGGCCAAGGAATTCACCATATTGCTTTTGCCGTTAATAATGCTACAGAAGCTTTGAAATTAGCAAAAAAAAGAGGTGTAACCCTTGTTGATAACCAATCTCGCAAAGGAGCTGAAGGATTAAACATTGGTTTTCTTCATCCAAAATCAACCCATGGCGTACTAACAGAACTCTGTTCTAAGCAAGAATAGCAAAACATTACATTCAAATTTAAATTGTACTGAAAAAATTTAATCAGTAGAAAGCAAATAAATATAATTATGGCAAATCAAGATAAAATTAATGAACTCATTGAAAAAAGAGTTGAAGCAAAACTAGGTGGAGGTGAAAAGCGCATTGAATCACAACATGCTAAAGGCAAATTAACTGCGCGTGAGCGAATAGACATTCTTTTAGATGACGATAGTTTTGAAGAGTTTGATATGTTTGTAACTCATAGAACAGTATCATTTGGACTGGATAAACAAATTTACCTTTCTGATGGTGTTGTGACGGGGCATGGTACAATTGATGGAAGAATCGTTTATGTATTCTCACAGGATTTTACTGTTTTTGGCGGATCACTGTCGGAAACTTATGCTTTGAAAATTTGCAAAATAATGGACATGGCTATGAAAATTGGAGTCCCTGTAATTGGACTTAACGACAGTGGTGGAGCTCGTATTCAGGAAGGGGTAAGATCATTAGCCGGTTATGCCGAAATTTTCCAAAGAAACATTATGGCTTCTGGCGTAATTCCTCAAATTTCTTCAATTTTGGGGCCTTGTGCAGGTGGTGCCGTTTATTCTCCGGCATTAACTGATTTCACGATTATGACAGACAAAACAAGTTATATGTTTGTTACCGGACCAAAAGTGGTGCAGACCGTAACCGGAGAGGTTGTATCTGCAGAAGAATTAGGGGGAGCACATATTCATTCTACAAAATCCGGAGTATCACACTTCCTAGCTGAGAACGATGAAGAAAATCTTTTACTCATCAGGAAACTAATCAGCTATCTTCCTTCAAATAATTTGGAAGAGCCCCCAACTATTAAATGTGACGACCCCATTGATAGATTTGACGATATCCTTAATGAAATAATCCCGGAAAACCCCAATCAACCTTATGATATCGTTGATATTATTTCAACCATTACAGATAACGGCGAATTTACAGAAGTACATAGAAACTACGCTAGAAATATTGTTGTAGGATTTGCACGATTTAATGGTCGTTCAGTTGGTATAGTTGCGAATCAGCCAAAATACTACGCCGGCGTTTTAGACTGTGAAGCTTCTAGAAAAGCGGCTAGATTTGTTCGTTTTTGTGATGCATTTAACATCCCTATTGTAACCTTAGTTGATGTACCGGGTTTCTTACCGGGAACCGGACAAGAATATGGTGGAATTATTCTTCACGGAGCAAAATTATTATTTGCTTACGGAGAAGCTACTGTTCCAAAAGTTACCATCACACTTCGTAAATCTTATGGCGGCGCCCATGATGTGATGAGTTGTAAACAATTACGTGGTGACCTAAATTATGCATGGCCAACAGCAGAAATTGCAGTTATGGGAGCAAAAGGAGCTGTAGAAGTTCTGGAAGGAACAAACATTCGCAAAATAGAAAATGCAGATGAAAAACTGCAGTACATTGAGAAAAAAGAGGATGAATATACCGACAGATTCGCAAATCCTTATGTAGCAGCAAAATATGGCTTTATTGATGACGTAATTGAACCTAGAAATACGCGTTTCAGAATTATTAGAGGATTAGAATTACTGGCGAATAAAAAAGACATAAACCCTCCTAAGAAACATTCAAATATACCTCTATAATGTTCATGAAATTATACATTGATCAAATAAGTGAAGGATACGTTATTTTGATGACCGGATTGTTAATTGTTTTTGGCGCATTGCTCACCCTGTCAATATTTTTTAAATATGGGTTGCCTGTAATGCTATATATATATAAGATAATCACAAAAGGAAGAGATAAAAAAATTAAAGATATTTCAATCGAAGCTGATGAAAATTTTACGGGAGAAATTGCAGCTGCTATTTCAGTTGCAATTCACTTGTATCTTCATGAACAGCATGATAATGAAAATGCGGTATTGACTATTAGGCAAGCGAGAAAATTATACTCTCCTTGGAGTTCAAAAATATACGGCACACAAAATAGACTTTAACTGATTATGGATTATTTGTTATAAAATCTTATCACTTGAAACAACAAGAATCATGAAAAATTTTAAATTTAGAATACACGAAAACAATTACCAGGTTAAAATTATTTCACACGAAGAAGATATTATAGAATTAGAAGTTAATGGAACTTCTTATTCTGTAAAAATGAGAGAGGAAATAAAAAAATCTAAAACTCCCACACTAGTTCGTTCCGCATCTAAAAATCCTTCTGAACCCGTGAAAATAAGCCCAAGTTCGGCAAAAACAAAAATTTTAGCACCCATACCCGGTATCATTTTATCCATAGATGTAAAGGTTGGAGATACCATTAAGGTAGGCGATAGAATGTTGGTTCTTGAAGCTATGAAAATGGAAAATAATATAACTTCAGAAAAAGCAGGGACCGTTAGTGCCGTTCATATTAAAGTTGGACAGCAAGTATTACAAAATGAATTAATGATAGAATTAGCATAGAAATTTCACCGTTATTGGTTCTGAAATTACCTGTTATTCGCTTGAAAAGGAATCCATACCTCGTAAAAAAGAAAAAAATGAAGAAAATATTAATCATATTTGGAGTTCTATCGCTTCTGATTTTTATCAGACCAGCTCTTGGATTCAATACAACCCCAACAAATTCAGAATCATCAACAACTGTCATACAAAATGATGAGACAAAACAAGGAGGTTTTCTTGTTGAGGGATTTGAAGGAATTAAACAATTTTATAATTACACCGGTTTTGCAAATGCTACATCAGGTAATTTAATCATGATCTTAATTGGTATCATATTTATATACTTAGGTATTAAATTTGATTATGAACCGCTCCTATTAATTCCGATAGGCGCAGGTGTTATGATTGGAAATATTCCTTTCGTTGCAGGAAATCAAACAGGTATTTATGAAGCCGGATCGGTATTAAATTATTTGTATTTTGGCGTGGTAAAAGGTATTTATCCGCCATTAATTTTTTTGGGAATTGGAGCTATGACAGATTTTTCATCATTGATAGCCAATCCAAAATTAATGCTCTTAGGAGCTGCCGCACAAATTGGGGTGTTTGCAACATTTTTAGGAGCACTTTATTTAGGTTTCAACCTTCCTGAAGCTGGAGCCATCGGAATAATTGGAGGTGCAGATGGGCCTACAGCTATTTTCCTTTCTTCAAAACTAGCAAATGGCATTAACATCATGGCAGATGGTACAACAGTAAAAAATCTTATTGGTCCAATTGCAATTGCTGCATATTCATATATGGCACTCGTACCTGTTATCCAACCACCAATCATGAAATTGTTAACATCGAAGAAAGAAAGGTTGATTAGAATGAAGCCACTTAGAGCTGTTTCTCAAAAGGAAAAAATGATATTCCCAATTGTGGCGTTATTATTAACAACTTTTATATCACCAAGCGCCTTGCCACTGTTAGGAATGTTGTTCTTTGGAAACTTGCTGAAAGAATCTGGAAGAACAGAAAGACTTGCAGATACCGCACGCACCAAGCTCATTGACATTGTAACCATTCTTTTAGGAGTTACCGTAGGTGCATCTACACAAGCAGATATCTTTATAACAAAGGATTCCATGATGATTTTTGGACTTGGAGCAATTTCATTTGTTATTGCAACTATGGGAGGCTTACTTTTTGCCAAATTTATGAATTTATTTCTTAAGGGTAACGATAAGATAAACCCCTTAATTGGGGCAGCAGGCGTTTCTGCCGTTCCAGACAGCGCGAGAGTTGTTCATGCTGAAGGATTAAAATCAGACCCAAATAATTATTTATTAATGCATGCAATGGCACCTAATGTTGCCGGAGTAATTGGTTCTGCAATTGCTGCGGGTATCATGTTAAGTTTTTTAGGGTAATGAATTATGATTAGATTAAACGTAACAATGTATTAAAATTTTAAATATTATGAACGATACTCATAAATTGCTTTTTTTCAAATTTCAATCCTGTTTCAAAACAAGAATGGATAGAAAAAGTGAACATAGATTTAAAAGGTGAGGATTTTAACAGCAAACTTGTTTGGAAAAACTTGAGTATCATAGACATCCAACCTTTTTACCATGCAGAAGTTGGATTCCAACCAGATTCTGATTGTGGAAAAATATGCAATGCATTTTGATATTGTAATTTCGCTATGTCACTTTTACGAATAAATTGTTTTTGATGAAATTTTTATTGTTCTCGATATGATTTTCTGACGAAAACCTCCCGATAACTCTCGGGACGAACTGATGAAAAATTATCATCAAAAACTTATTACTCCCAATGGTTTAGAGCATGAAAAGTTACGCTTTTGAAAACACAATTTTTCAATGTTTAAAAATACTAAATTTTTGTTTACTGAATATTATATTTTGTTAGAATTTAGCAATTTTTTATGCGCATTGTTGGCGGTTCGTTCTTTTTCTATTTTTAATTTGTCAGTTCCAATTTTCCGTTTATATTTGTAACCAATGTATAAGGTTTAATAACTTGGTTATGAAAGAATATTTGTCACTGTCTGAAACAGCAGAAATTATTGGTAAAAGTAAAGAAACTCTCAGACGTTGGGATAATGAAGGTATTTTAAATGCGGTAAGAGAACCTGTTTCTAATTACCGTGTCTATCGAAAAGATGATGTACAAACTTTATTAGGGAACTTATTTGATAAAAAAGTTGAAGATGTTGTTTCTAATTATGTAAAACCCCTAATAGATTATTCTGTTCTTGAATTATTTGCAGGTGGAGGAGGACTAGCTGTAGGAATGGAAAAAGCGGGTTTGAAATGTGTTGCTTTAAATGAAATTGATAAGTGGGCTTGTCAAACACTTAGAAATAATCGACCAAATTGGAATGTCTTGGAAGGAGATATAAAGAATTTTAATTTCTCTAAATTTAGAGATTCAGTAGATGTTGTGACAGGTGGATTTCCTTGTCAGGCATTTAGTTATGCAGGTAAAAAGTTAGGGTTAAATGATGCTAGAGGAACGTTATTTTATGAATTTGCAAGAGTTGTTAAAGAGGTAAATCCTCCAATTTGTATAGGTGAAAATGTTCGTGGATTATTAAGTCACGAAAAAGGAAAAACTCTTGAAGGTATGATATCGATTCTTGATGAAATAGGTTATAATGTAGTTCCCATCAAAGTTCTTAAAGCAATTAACTTTAGGGTTCCTCAAAAACGAGAAAGATTGATTTTAGTTGGTGTTAGAAAGGATATTGATATTAAATTTGAATATCCAAAACCACATAATAAAATTTACGATTTAAAAGATGCATTAAAAAAAGGAGAGTTATTTGAAAGAAATGTTCCTAAATCAGAAGGCGCTATTTATCCTAAATATAAAAAAGAAATACTCGATTTAATACCTCAAAAAGGTTATTGGAGAGATTTACCTTTGGAGTTACAAAAGGAATATATGGGAGGAAGTTTTTATCTTGGTGGTGGAAAAACAGGAATGGCACGTAGAATTGGTTGGGATGAACCTTGTCTAACACTAACTTGTAGTCCTGCACAAAAACAAACGGAAAGATGTCATCCAGACGAAACACGACCTTTTACAGTTAGAGAATACGCTAGAATTCAAACTTTTCCAGATGATTGGAAATTTTTAGGCTCTACTGCTCAACAATATAAGCAGATAGGGAATGCAGTTCCAGTCAATCTTGGTCAAGAAATTGGATATTCAATTGTGAAATTTTTGAATCAATATTTTTTAGATAATAAAGGATAAGATTATTTGTATTTAATCTCAATTTCTTTTGCTAATATTGAAATAGTTTTTTCAACAACTTTACTAGCATCAACTTCTAGAGCTACTTCTCCGACAGCATCTATCAATTCATAATAGAAATCATCTTTGCCAGTAAGTCTATGCCAAAAATCTTTTCCAATTATTACAGGATAGGAGTTTCCAATTTTTTTATAATGAGAACTAAGTTCTGATTCTTCTCCGTAAACAACTCCAACAATCATATCATTAATACCTACATTCAAATTGTTAGTTCTAGCTAAATTTCTAACACCATTGAAGTGATTTATAATTGTGGTAACATCATCGTGATTTATTGTGTTAGGTCCTGCTTTTAGTTGGCAATATTTTTTTCGACCATCAATAGCATCTATGAATTCAATGTCAATTCCTTGAGTTGTAGAGCCTAAACCTTGGAATAGTGAACTAATTAAATTTTGAATTTTCATCCCAAAAGAGGTATTGATTGATGAACCTAATATTCTAGGTAGAACAAGAGCCCTAGCAATACTTTCTGGTTTGTCATTTCCAGTTAAAAAGTTAGCTAAGTATTTAAATAAGAATGGGTTTATATTATATTCAGAGAGTTTACTGGCTCTTTTACAAGCTCCGTCTATATGATTTTGAACAATTTCCTCACGAAAAAAAGTTTTCGCATTTTCAATTATTTGTTTTCTAAGTTTATCATCCATTCGATTTATATCTTTTTGCTAAGGTAATAAAACTTATAATATTTAAGATTATTTTCTTCAGAATGACCGCCAGAGCGGGTTTTATCTAATGGCATCAAAGGTAAGCATATTACCAAAACGAACCATCGTTAAGCAGTGATTTTCATAGGAAATCTAAAAATCTTTGCGCTTCAATTTAATATTCATTCTGAAAACCGGTAAAATTACCCACAGCACTAAAACACCCATTGAGACAAACATTCCTAAATTCGTTCCAAAAAATTTCCTGAACACGGCGCCTGTGTATCCCAATAGTGCAGAAATATCGAGCTTCAACAAAATTAAAATCCGTGATAAATCGATTGGATTAAACATGGTGGCTAACAATGAAAATTTATCGAGTGGATACTCATTTAAAAGTACCAATGATATTAGAAAAATTCCATCGTAAATAACAGCCAAAAACAACCACATTAATATGGCGTAACCAAATCCCTTGATTTTATTTTCGGTAGAAAGGGCAATATTATAGGACAAAGCCACAAAAATAAAATTAAGAAAAGTGCCAACAACTAGCAATAGGCTAAAATTAAAAATAGCGGCCGATTTAAATAATCCATACAAAACAAATGGGATTCCCAATCCCAAAAGCAAACTTAAGGTCAAAGAAATTGAAATTCCCAAGTACTGACCCATAAATATTTTTTTTCGGTTTATGGGTTGTGCCAACAACAATTCAGTAAATTCTTTTGAATCATAATAGTACATTACGCCAAAAATTGTGCCTATTAAAGGTGTTAAAACAATGATAATATTCATTAATGTGATTACGGCTTTATCCACGTCGTTATTTAGAAATAACAACACAAAACCAAGTATCAAATAAAACAAAAAGTACACATAACTCCAACGGCTTCGCATTAAATCGTAAAAACTGTATTTTAATATTTTAAGCATCTTGTTTGGATATTAAATTGGCGATTGCATGTTCTAAATTGTCATTGTTCGTTTGCTTTTTCAAGGTTTCAATAGTGCCTTTAAAATAAATTTTACCGTCGAGCAAGAAAACAATTTCATCGGCTACTTCATCAACAAAACTCATAATATGCGTGGTGATCAGTATGGTTTTTCCCTTGTCTTTTTCTTTCTGAATAATTTCTTTTAAACGAATGAGCGCAATTGGATCCAAACCATTTGTGGGTTCATCCAAAATAATTAATTCACTGTCGAACATAAATGTCAGCACAATATTTACTTTTTGCTTTGTTCCGCCCGATAAATTTCCAAGTTTTTTGTCCAAAAAGTTTTTCAACCCAAAAAGTTCAATGAGTTCGCCATCATTAGCATCTTTTGGCCTAAGGTTTTTAACCATATTTATCAACTCAATTACCGTTAAGTTCGGCGGAAAATTAGCTATTTGCGGCAAATAATTTAAATTATTCCGGTATGACCACTGCTGTAAAACACTTTTTTTATCGAAAATCATATCTCCTTTATTTGGGATTACCATCCCGAGCAAACATTTAATTAAGGTGGTTTTTCCAGAACCGTTTGGTCCGAGGATGGCAAATATTCCCCCTTTACTGATTTCGAGGTCTAAACCGTCCAAAACGACTAATTTTCCAAATCGTTTGTGTAAATTCTTAAATTCAATCATTAATTCTTTTCATTAGTGGGTTGTTGTCCATTAAATCGTCCGGCGTAAAAACCGGCGAAACTTTTTCTGAAAAATTGACGATATCTACAAACAAACTTCTTAGTAATACCAAGGCTTCAGGTGTTTTATTCACAATATAAGAAAAAAGCTTTACAGGCCTGTAAGGTATATCGCCAATGTCATTTTTATCTAAATCATATCCGGTATACTCGCTCCAATAATTGTTATCGAACTTATTGTCATTTATTTTAGAGTTGTAAGCCAAATCCAACGAATTGTTCATAAAGTCATTATTAATAAAAATGTTAGCGTAACAGGCTCCCCTAATTTTAACTGCCCATCCATTACGCAAAAAAGTATTATTTTTATAATTAATTCGGGTGGAACCTTCCGCATTTATGCCAATCGTATTTTGCTCAAACAAATTGTCATAAATCTCAGCATCATAAATTTCTTTTAGCAACAAACCATAGGAAGCCGATCCCCAATTAAGTCGAAATTTATTATGGTGCATGGTGATAAATTTAGAAAACATAACAGCTACACCGGCGCCGTTATTTCTAAACTCATTGTGGTGATACACATTATTGTTTGAAAACATAAAATGCAGTCCATAGCGAATATTGTTATGACTTAAATTTTTATAAATGATACTGTTTTTTACAAATTCGAAGTAAATGCCGTCGCGGAGTCCATACATTTCATTGTTGTAAACTTCCATTTCATCGCCACTCCAAATATGAATGCCGTTTCCTGAACTGGCTTCGCTTTCACGTGTGCTGGATATTTTATTATTTCTAATAATTCCCTTTTTTGATTTTTCAATTAAAACTCCGAAGAAAACATTTTCCAAAATGCAATTTTCTATAATAAAATTATTGCCTCTAATCACTTTTATAGCGGCGTATTCTATGGTATAGCTCATTCCTATATTAATAATTTTCAATCCTCTAATTACAAAATCATTTGTTTCAAAAATTAATATGCCTCCTACATTTTCGCCGTCAATAACAGCTCCTTTTTCGCCAATTAAGGAAATGGGTTTATTAATAGCAATATTTTGCTCTTTATAAACTCCCTTTTTAATAAGAATCTCATCGCCATCGTTTGCAACT
>JAENXD010000110.1 GCA_016649745.1 Flavobacteriaceae bacterium
ATATTGGACAGGTTGGTGCATACCTCACACCGTATAGAATTGAAAGGAGAAAGTTTAAGAAAAAAACTGTAATTTTGTCACTATCTTATCTTTTAAGACCAAAATCAACAGGGGGGTCAATATGACCGGAATGGGGGGTCAGTATCGCCGGAATATCCAGTTTGCCCCAGCAGCAGCTTCAATGGCTTTCATTTTTATAAAAAATGATAAAAAAGGAGCTTGGCAATTTGCAAGGTCTTTTGGATTTACGCTGGCTTCAACATATCTTTTAAAATACACTATTAATAAAAAAAGACCGGAAGGAGCAACCTGATGGTCACGCATTTCCTTCGGGCCATACTACAGTTGCTTTTCAAGGGCTTCATATATACAAAAACGCTATGGTTTAAAATATGGAATCCCTGCATATGTTGTTGCTGGTTTTGTTGGGTTTTCTAGGTTGGAAGGTTTAGATGATAGACACGATATTTGGGATGTTTTAGCAGGTGCTACTGTGGGTGTTGGAAGTTCATATCTATTTACAACACCTTACCAAAAAGAGCATATGACACTTACTTTTTCAAATAAAAAAGGTGATTTCTTACTGGGAATGGTCTATAAATTTTAAATAAAATAAAAAATGGTTGTATTTGTAGTACCTTGTTATAATGAAGCTGAAAGATTAAATTCGTCTAAATTTATTGAATTTTAAAAAAAAAATAATGATGTGAATATTGTTTTTAATAACGACGGTTCTACCGATGATACAATTTCTATTTTTTTGAGTAGTACTTCAAAACGCAGGTATTTAAAACAGTTATAAGAACAATAGGGCAAGCCCAAAGCGGTAGAACCTAAATTGAGTTTGCACTTACTTTGTCCTAACGGCTAATAAAAGAAAGAAAAATGGAAACAAAAGCGCACTAGGATACCTATGTTTAAAATTTAAAAATAATATGAATAAACCAATGTAAAATAAAAGTAAAACTACTAAAAAAAGAAGGTCTTAAATACAATGTAGCGACCTTAAAAAAACTGATTTTTTAAAAAAGATCACTTCAAAACAGACTCCACAAGCAACAAGAAACTTAACGAAAAACCCATAGAAAATTAATGGCTAGTTTAACCAGTTCAGTCAACACGGTGCTCATGTTGGGTCGTACCGACCACACGAACGCTTAGTTATTGTAACCAGTTTTATATTCATCTATATTCAGGGTTTTCGAATTCCCAACGCTTACCATTATCCCATTCTTTACGGGAATTTCCATAACTAGGATACCCGTTATTTGCCTTTAACATAGATGCCAGGTGGAGTAAATTATAGGTCATAAATGTTGTATTTCTATTGGTGAAATCGCTTTCAAAACCAATAGGAGTTTTTAATTTTTCACCCTTCCATTCCTTGTCCCCATAACTTGGACCTGGCCCAACTTCACCAAGCCATCCACAATCTGCCTGTGGAGGAACAGAGTAACCTACATGTTGAAGCGAATATAATATACCCATCGCACAATGCTTTACGCCATCCTCATTCCCGGTAATTATACATCCACCTACTTTACCATAAAAAATGTACTGCCCCTTGTCATTCATTTTTCCACTCATAGCATATAGTCTTTCAATTAATTTTTGAGCTTCGGAAGACTTTTCACCAAGCCAAATAGGTGTTCCCACAATAAGTATATCCGCTTCCATAATTCTCTTAAACAAGGAAGGCCATTCGTCTATCTCCCATCCATGTTCAGTCATGTCTGGATATACTCCACTGGCTACTTGATGGTCAATCAACCTAATCTCATCAATCCTGACTTTTTCTTTAATCATGATTGCTTTAGAAACATCCATTAAGGATCCAGTATGGCTTTTTTCTGGCGATTTTTTCAAAGTGCAGTTCACGTAAACAACACTTAAATGATTAAATTCTAAATTTTTCATATTCTTTTCATTAATTGGTTAAAACGGTTTAGTAAACGAAAGTTGCGGATTTGAAATCGCAATTTTCCGATATTTAAATTTATTATTTTATTTATTGTAAATATCATATTTAGGCATAATTGAGCTATTTTTTATGCTCATTGTTGTGCTTTCGTTATTTTTTTGCTCTGCTGATAGCGTTGGCAAAGACATACTCTTTTACAATTTTTGGTTGGTGCTTTGGCTGGTGCGAATCGCAAATGTGTATGGCTTTTAGCGTTGGCTTTTTACTATATTTTTCATTATTCTAAGATATTTACTCCCTTCCAAAAGGCATAATACCCTTGTATTTTAGCTGCAGCTGGTTTTGGATCTGGGTAATACCAAGCAGCGTTAGGATTGCTTTCCCCATTTACAGAAAGTGATTTATAACTGGCTTCGCCTTTCCAAGGACAAGTGCTATGTTTTTCACTACTTTCAAAAAAATCATTATGGATACTTTCCGGTGGAAAATAGTGATTCCCTTCTACTACTATGGTTTGATTGCTTTCAGCAATAATTTCGTTATTCCAAATTGCTTTCATTTTATTTATTTTTAAAAATGTTGATGAATTATTCTACGGTTTCTTTTTAATTAAGGGATAGGGTTTGAGCACCTTGACTGTTCAAAAAACCAACTAAGGTTTTGAGAGTGGCATACTCCCTTTTCTCGTCTTTTTCGCTAATGAGTTTATTCATTTGGAGGGTTTCTTCTTTTTCAAAATGATGATCCGCACAAATCGTAATAAACTAATTTAACTCATTTTCGGATAATTTTTCAGTTATAAAATAATTTTTTAAAAAGTCTCACATTGCATTTTATAATTTGGTTAAAGATTCTAGCATAGTGGGAATCAATTCTGAAACAGTGGGGTGAGGCTGAACAGAGTCTCTAATTATTTGGTACGGGGCATTGGCATACATCACATTTAATAGGCTACTTATAATTTCATCACCACCTGTGCCTAACACGCAAGCACCTAAAATTTTGTTTGTATCTGCATCTATAAGTGCACTCATAAAACCATTTGTTTCGCCTTTTTCTTTTGCTCTAGAAATGCGACTCATTTCCCGTTTTGCTTCCAGTACATTATAGCCTTTTGCAATGGCTTCCTTTTTTGTAATTCCAGCGCGCCCCAATGGCGGATCTACAAAAAGATTATAGGTCATAATTCGGTCGCTCACTTTTCGTTGTTTTCCATCAAACATATTTTCGGCTACAATTTCATAGTCATTGTATGCTGTATGTGTAAAGGCACCCTTGCCGTTGCAATCGCCTAATGCATAAATACCCGGGACGTTAGTTTGCAAATAATCGTCTACTTCTACAAACCCTTTCTGGTTCGTTGTAATACCTGTAGCATTTAAGTTGAGCGTATCTGTATTGGATTTTCTGCCTACAGCCAATAGCACATGAGTCCCGTGAATTTTAGGAGGGCCACCCAGTTTGCAATCTACTTGAACAGTTATATTTCCGTCATCTTCACTTTTTGCTGTGATGCATGTTGCTTGCAATCGGAAATCAATTCCTTCGTCTTTTAAAAATTTTAAAATAGCAGCGCTAGTTTCAGTGTCTTCTCTTCCTATGATGCTGTTTGTCATTTCTACAATGGTAACCCGACTTCCAAATCTTCTAAACATTTGTCCAAATTCCAATCCAATATAGCTGCCACCTACAATAATTAAATGCTCTGGAATTTCTTCTAATTCTAAAATAGACGTGCTGGTTAAATAGGGTACCTCTTCATAACCATTAGGCACAAAGGGACGTCCTCCAACATTAATAAAAATTTGGTCTGCCGTAATTTCTTCATCGCCAACGGATACCTGTTTATGGCCTGTAAAAGAAGCTTCAGCTTTAAAAAAGATGATGTTTTTATTTTTTTCCAGACCATCAGCGATACCGCTTACTGATTTATGAATAAGCGCATCTTTGCGCGCTTTTATTTTTTTTAAATCAGCATAAGTACCCTCAGGGATAATGATGCCTAAGTATTCTCCATGATGCGCATCCCACATTCTTCTTGCACTTGCAACGTAGGCTTTGGTGGGTGTGCAACCTACATTGAGGCATGCGCCCCCTAAATACTCTTTTTCTATAAAAGCAACTTTTTTGCCCTGCGATGCCATTTTAAAAGCCAGGGGCGTGCCTGCCTGGCCGGAGCCAATGATTATTGCGTCAAATTTTTTCATTTTCATTGAGTTTTATTTGTTTTTATTTCAATATCACTACTCAAAGTGCCATGTACGCCTAACCACGCCACTTGATTTCATTTGATTTCCGGCTTTCTGCCACAGCCTTCTTTTCAACCTCCAAAAGGTTGGTTGATATTTTATTTTCCTTTAACAGTGCTGCCATAAAAACAGTATTTTCCACAAGTGTTCTCTTGGTGCGGTTGGTATATAAATGCTTGCTTCCTTCAGCATCTAGGTAAGAGGGGCCAGCGCCGGCCAGACCTACCCAGTAGCAATCGGCTCCTGGGGGAATAGTACAACCAAAGCGATACAAGCAAAAGTTTATTGTTTTTGCACAGAAATGCCCGCCATCCTCTGTTCCAGTTATTACTGCACCACCTACCTTATTATATAACGGATACTGACCGTTTTCCTTATTTCCTTCCGAATAAGTACCCTCAAGGCGTTCAAATAACCTTTGAGCAACCGAAGAAATATTCCCAATCCAAATAGGCGTACCAACAATTATAATATCTGATTCCTTTATTTTTTTAAGTATTAAAGGCCATTCATCACCATTACCCATGTCTGATTTCAATCCTGAGGGAACATTATAATCAATAACTCTTATAAAGTCACTTTTTATACCATGTTCTTTTTCATATACCTTTGCTACATCCTCACACAAACCTTGTGTATGAGAAACTTCAGGACTTGGTTTAATTGTGCAATTCAGAAATAATGTTTTCAAATTTGAATAATCATTGTTGGACTGTTTTCCTGTTTTTCGTTCTTTATTTGTTACCATAATTTGTTACTTTAAATTTTATTTTTAAATAATCTTTCTAATATACCTTACCTTTGCAAAGTAGGAGAATTTTTTAAATGGCAATATTGGTGTGCGGTTGAGCGCATGAAAAGTTGCGGGTTTGAAAACGCAATTTTCTGATATTTAAATTTAATGTTTTTCTATAAACATTCTATTTTATAGAATTGAGCTATTTTTATGCGCATTGCTCTACACTGGTTTTTTAATATTTGAAGATAATTAGGTGTATTTGTCAGTAAAATCAACTTTTCACTAAAACATAATTTGAAAAATATTTCTTACTATCACTAAGTTTTTCAATTATTTTAAAATCTGTTTTCTTAATCATTTCATTAATAGTTTCGTCATTATATTTTCTCGAAATTTCGGTTAAAATCTTTTCTCCTTTTTTGAATTTATAAACCTTCCTAATTTTCTTAATACTAACATTTTGTTCTACGGTACTTACTAAATAACTTCTCACAACGCCTTCTTTTTCTGAGTATTCTGGGTGATGATAAAAATTATTAATTTCAAAATTAGCATCTAATTCACAATTTATCCTTTTTAGAAGATTCAAATTAAAATCTTTTGTAATACCTTGGCTGTCATTATAAGCTGGTAGAACAATTGATTGGGATTTTATTAAATCGACTCCTAGAAAAAGTTTATCATTAGGGTAAATAAAGGCTCCTAATCTATAAATGAATTTGGATGCAGTTTCATCAGTCATGTTCCCAATATTAGAACCCAAGAACAAAACTACTTTTGGGTGATGGTTATCTTTTAATAATTTAAGAGCCTCAAAATAATCGCCTTGTTTTGGTTTTATTGAGACATTAGGTAATTCAATGCTTAGCTTTTTTTGGAGTGAATTAAGTGCATTTTGGGATATGTCAATCGGAACGTATTCAAATTTATAATTTTCCTTATCCAAGACACGTAATAGTTCCTTTGTTTTTAAGCCATCTCCTGCACCAAATTCAATCAGCTGAAAATAGGTCTTGGTATTTATCTCTAAGGCTGTAATTATTTTTTTAGTTTGATGTTTAAAAATTTCAAGTTCAGCACGTGTTACATAATATTCTGGAAGATGCATTATTTTAATAAATAACTCATCCCCATTTTTATCGTAAAAATATTTTGAAGGAATTGATTTCTCATAAGAACTTAAACCCTTATCAACATCTTTTATAAATTTTTCCAGCATATTTTATTATTATTTTTTTGGGATACCTGTTTCAAAAGGATTCTTAGGATCGTTACTCCATTCAAACCATCCACCGTCAAAAACTGAGACTTTAGGCCAACCCATTAGCCAGGCATTATAAAATGCTTCACTTCCACGCCATCCTGTTCCACAATAAAAAGCCAAATGTTTATCCGGTGTTATCCCTACTTCTTTCCATATTTCAGCTACTTCTTGTGCTTCGCGAATTGTGTGATCTAAATTTCTATAATTCTCCATGTGATAAGCATCTGTACCACAATTACCAAATATAGCACCGGGGATACGTCCTTTCTTTTCAATATAGTTATAACCACTAACTTCACCAGTGAACTCAGCCCAACTGCGTGTTGAGACTAGTTCTGCTTCATTTGATAGCAGCATTTCTTTAGCTTTTGGAATATCTACAATAATTTCTGGATTGGCAGGAATTTGTACGCCAAAGTCTGAAACTGCATTTTTATTTACATCATCTGTTGTTATTTCGTACCCTGCATCTTTCCAAGATTGAAAACCACCATTTAAAACCCTTACATCTTTAACTCCTGCATACATCATAATCATTGAGTTCCGTATAGCACCAATATGACCCGCAGCACTTCCCGGAAATTCATCAGCATTATTAGGCATCATAAATTTTCCATACATAATAACTGTTGTATTAGATGTTATACCATGTGCTTCAAGTGCTTTTTTCAGTTCTCTGGGAGAACGGCGATTCCATGTTTCCGGTGATTCAAGTGCCAGCGTATCCATATCTATTGCTCCCGGAATATGACCTGATAAATATGCATCTCGATTGCGATAATGTGAATGTACTATTACAAATTTATTGTTTTGGTATTCATCAGGGTTTTTACCCAACAGTAACTTATTTACCCACTCAGCAGAAACCAATTGCTTATAGCGTGCCAAATGTTCCATAGGTAATTTTTCATTATTACTCCATTCTTCAATAAATTTATTATAAATTGAAACATCGGTATAGCCAGCTTTTACAAATAAATTTGCCACCTTCGTGCTGTCTTTTTCTGAATATGCATAAATAACTATTTTATTATCTGTTGAAATATGTTTTGACCGGACTACCTCAATCCAATCTATGTAGTTTGTCCACTTTATCGGTAATGATTTTGCTCCTTTTATGTGGCCATTTCGTTTTTCCTGTTTAATTTTCCAACCATTGTAGGCATCAACAGGTCGGACATCAATTACTTTTACGTTTTTGTTTTGAAGTAATTCTACTAATTCAGGCGTAGAAATTTTATTAAATTGTTTCATATATTAGTTCTTAATGTTCTATTAAACTACCATTGTAGTTTTTTTCGGCTCACCTATTATTTGAGTTTACGTCGGTAATGGTTTAGAGTATGTAAAGTTGCGGGTTTGAAAACACAATTTTCCATAGTTTAAATTTAGTAATTTTTTTTTAGAAACATTCTATTTTAATGAATTTAGCAATTTTTTAGCCATTGTTGGAAACTGGCTATGGATTGCATTTTATAGTTGATTTTCCTTTTCCATTCATAATTTTAACTTCGTCGAAAAAATCTGAATACACAATGCCAATAAATGAATATTTAAGTTAACTTAACAATACATACAACTATTTAAAAGAGGCTGTCTAAAAAGTGAAATTTTCGTCAACCTGCGCTTCGACTCCGCTCAGCAACCGGTTTTGAGCGGAGTCGAAATACGGGTTCTCATAGTGATTGATTATCAGTATTTCACCCACTTCTTTGCCACTTGTGATTGCATTTATTTCTCTACCAATACCTAAAGTTAGACCGGTACTCCATTTTTCTGATAATTTATATAAATAACCTGCATTCATCCAAGGCTGAATTACAAAGTTATACGTAGTACCGCTTTGTGGGCTTGATGAGTTCACCTCATCTTTCCAATCTGTCCACATGTTCCAACCATCTATTGTAAAACCGGCTATGAAATTTCCTTTTCGGTAAGGGAAATATTTTATCAAACCCATACTTCCTCCAAAACCTTTTGCAATTTCTTCATCGTTTAATCCACTAAAATCTTGACGGTTTGCAAAATTGCCGCCTATTCTAAAACGCAGTGCTATATTATTTTTAATGAAAATATTTGAAGTAATTGTTGGCATATAGCCTACCGGATATAGTTGCAATTCGGCACCAAACTCCACTTTGTCAGCTGCTCTATCTTTTTCCTTTTGCGCTGAAGACGGTAATGAAAGTATCAGCAAATAAAATAGAATGATTATTTTTTTGAATGTCATATTTTCTTTTCATAAAATAAGATTGCAATAATAATAAACCCAATTCCTGTAAGTCCTGGAGGAACTGTTTTCGCTGAAATACTAATAATTATCATTGCAATTGCTATAATAATTAGACCGATTAATAAGTTTTTCTTCATTGGTAATATTTTTTAATTTTTTAAACTAATTCACTTTACAAAATCATTCATTTTCCGGATATAACCCACTATCTGCAGCTATTTCTGCGTGCAATAAAACGCACAGACACTATTTTACACATTACAATACCTGAAAGAATTAAATCTGTAGGCGAAAACCCTAAATCGGTTCCCTTGCTTGAAGTAGGCTCTTCACCTATTAAGCTATATCTTCCATTGCTGATGATTGTTTGATAACCTGTTGGTAAATTTTTTACTTTAATTGTTATTGGCATTTGCTAATCTTTTAAATAGACGAACGAATTGAAAAACCTGACAAACTATTTTATTTGGGTAAATTATTTAAAATATCTTCAATAGATGCTCTAACTTTATAATTTGGGTTGAATTGTTTGTAAACAATTTTTCCTTCTGTATTTATGATATAGGTGGCAGGTACGGGTAAAACCGCCTCGTTGGTTGCATTGGTTTCTGCAATTGAAGCATTCAGTTTATCGGCAACCATACTTTGGTATTCATTGGTTACGTTATAATTGACATCAAATGCTTTCATAATGCTTCCATCAACATCAGAAATAATTGTAAAATTTGCATTTGTTTTTTCCCTCGTCTTGTTTACATTCTCATAACTTTCAGAAGAAATGGCAATTAGCTTAGCGCCTTTATTTTCTATTTCTTTTGCTCTCACAGCAAACTCAGACAAGTGTTTGCTACAAACCGGACACCAATAACCTCTGTAAAAAATAATAACAACGGGTTGATTTTTATAGAAATCTTCCAAGGTTACTTTTTCATTTTTATCGGTTGTCATTGTAATTTGAGGTGCCAAAGTGCCAATTTCTAAACCTTTTGGAAGGTATCCGGAATCCATTCCAAAATCTGAATTGTCAACTTTTTCAAGGAGTTCAACTGTTTTAACTTCTTTGGTCTCTTTATTATTTTTACAAGCTAACAAAAAGACAAACATTACTGATAAAAGCACTACTTTTTTCATTTAAATTGATTTTAATAATTAATATTTATTTTTGGAACAACAACCTTCATTTTTTTCTTGAACAGAAGGGCAAGCTACATTTCCGTAACTGCAATACACACAACAATCTCCTTCCAATGGCTTTAATATTGTATGGCAATTTTTGCATTCATAAAAAAATTGGCAGGCATCAGTTGGCATTACTTCTTCCTTTTTATACCCACATTCCGGACAACTAATTGTTGAATTTAATTTCATTTTGGTTATTATTATTATTTAAATTGGACGAACTCTATGTAAGTCCTTACATCAGTTAAATTTATTAAATTATAAATATCGATCTGCCCAAGTAGCAATAGTATTTCCCACATATTCGGAATCTTTCTTATTAGTCAATAAATGATCTGCTCCGTTTAATGAAATAAAACTTTTTGGATGTCTTGCTGCTGCATAAATTTCAGCTGCGTTTTCAATACCAACTATGGTATCTTGAGGGGAATGTAAAATTAAAAGTGAATCTTTAGTACATGACAAAAAATATATCTCATTGAAAATCAATAAAATAAGTAACAATAAATTAGGATAAAAGACTGATATTCATTACATTAAAGAATTATTACCACATAATTTTTCTAATGAAGAACACCAGTCTAGAGAGTA
>JAENXD010000162.1 GCA_016649745.1 Flavobacteriaceae bacterium
TGAAGCAATCTTTGACTAGTAAGTTTTCTAATTCCGGGCCGTTTGTGGTCATTTTTTTTTAATGGCAGACCGCCTACCATTTACACTGCAAACATAAGTCTTTGCAACGGTATTTCAAAATTTTTAAAAGCGAATGCCCTGATTTGTATTCCTTAAAAAATCAGCAAAAGAAAGCGTTTAATTTTAGTATTTGTATTAAATTTTAAATTTATTCAAAAAAAATTGTATTTCTGAAAATAAATACTCATATTTGTTAGATAAATCTATAAAAAAACGCTTATTCCACAACTTTACTTTTTATAAAATTAGATAAATACACACTTAACAAACCCCTATAATGTATTTAAATTATGGAAAGTAAAACTATTCTTGACAGCGTTTTGGTCAACAATTACATCAATGGACATGAAAAATCGTTAGAGATTTTAATTATTCGTCATAAGCAACGAATTTTTAGCTTTATAATGTCTAAGGTTTCAGACAGGGAAGTCGCTGAAGATATTTTTCAAGACACATTTATTAAAGTTATAAACACCTTAAAAAGAGGTGCTTATAATGAAGAAGGTAAGTTTTTGCCTTGGGTGATGCGGATTGCGCATAACTTAATTATAGATCATTTCAGACGAAATAAAAGACTGCCTAAATTTAACAACACTGACGATTTTGATATTTTTGATGTGTTGAGCGATGAAATGTTATCTGTTGAAAATCAGATTATTAAAAATCAAATTTTAGAAGACGTACAAAAATTGGTTGAGGAATTGCCCGAAGATCAAAAAGAAGTGTTGTTAATGCGCATGTATAAAGACATGAGTTTTAAGGAAATAGCAGAAAATACCGATGTGAGCATCAATACCGCATTGGGCAGAATGCGCTACGCTTTAATAAATTTGAGAAAATTAATTGAGAAGCACAATATTATATTGGTAAATTAAATGAGAACACAATAAAGGTAAAGTTTTATCGTTTAAGTAGTATAAACCAACTATTTATGATGAAACTTTACTCTCAAAAGTCTCCAATGATGGAGCAGCCCAGACCTGAAATAATTCAATATTTACTTAACTACTCTAATCAAATGAGGGTAGTAAAAACCAACAAAAACAATTATATTGAATTACATTTGAATTAATGTTCTTTGAACCCATTTTCTAACCAAAAATGGGTTTTTTTATTTCAAAACAGATTTTCTTCCTATATTTTTTGTGATGATATCTTTTTCCAAATTAAGACCTCTCGCAGGCGAATATTCCCGGCCATAATAAATAATTTGTAAATGCAATTTATTCCAAATTTCTTCAGGGAATAATCTTTTGGCATCTTTTTCGGTTTGGACTACATTTTTCCCATTGGTTAAATTCCACCGATACATTAAACGATGAATATGGGTATCCACGGGAAAAGCAGGAATGCCAAAAATCTGACACATCACCACACTGGCTGTTTTATGTCCAACTGCCGGCAAAGCTTCCAAGTCTTTAAAATTTTGAGGTACTTGTCCGCCATGCTTTTCAATTAATATTTTCGACAACCCGTAAATTCCTTTAGCCTTCATAGGCGATAAACCAACAGGTTTAATTATTTCCCGAATTTCTTCCACCGAAAGTTTTACCATATCATATGGATTGTTAGCTTTGGCAAATAATTTTGGCGTAATTTTATTGACACCTACATCGGTACTCTGCGCCGACAATAAAACAGCAATTAATAGGGTATAAGGATCTTTATGGTGCAACGGTATTTGCGGATTCGGATATAATTTTTCTAGCGTATCAATTACAAATTGAACTTTTTCGGCTTTGGTCATTTTTAAATTGGTTAAAATGTTAAAAGTTGTAAAGTTAGAAGTATTAAAGTTATTTTTTAAAAGTTTTATCCTTATATCATTTTATTTCTGATTTGAACTTTTTAACTTTCCACTTTTAAAACGTATAACTAAGAACTTATAAATTAAAACTCATAAAATGACAACATTAAAAATAGGCGATGCCGCACCAAATTTTGAAGCACTTGACCAACAGGGAAATACCATAAAACTTTCTGACTATAAAGGAAAAAAATTGGTATTGTTCTTTTATCCAAAAGCAAGTACGCCGGGTTGTACTATGGAAGCTTGTAATTTAAGAGACAATTACCATTCGTTTTTAGCAAAAGGATACGAAATTTTGGGGGTAAGTGCAGATTCGGCGAAACGTCAGCAAAGTTTTATTGAAAAAAACAAATTGCCTTTTCCTTTATTGGCGGATGAGGATAAAAAAGTAATTAAGGCTTTTGATGTTTGGGGACCTAAGAAATTTATGGGACGAGAATTTGATGGAATTCACAGAACGACTTTTGTCATGGATGAAAATGGAATTATTGAGGATGTCATCACAAAAGTTAAAACGAAAGAACACGCAAGCCAGATTTTAGTTTAGATTATTAGATTTTTGGATTATTTGTATTTTAGATGAATTGTGAAACTTGAAACTGAAAATTTTTAACAGTTAAACAGTTAAACGATTCAACAAATAAACATCACTAAAACTTCACATCCATTTTAATATTAAGCACGCGTTGTGTCATATAATTTGGAATGCCATAAAATTGTTTGGAATACACATCGCGTACCCAAGTATTGGTAATGGAATTCTGCACATCAAACATATTGAAGATTTCAAAACCAACTGATAACGCTTTAAAATCGCGAAGCCAGCCATTTTGATATTGGTTCTTGGCATCTGTAAAAACATAGGAAATTCCAATATCGGCTCTTTTGTAAGCATTGAGCCGGTTTTGATATTCATAAGGATTTGAATAGGAGGGAGAACCGCCGGGAACGCCGGTATTAAAGACCAAATTTAAGTACATTTTAATGTTTGGGATATTGGGAACATAATCCTGAAACAACATGCCAAATTTAAAACGCTGATCGGTTGGACGGGAAATAAAACCTTGGTTGTTCATATTTTCCTCCGTTTTTAAAAAACCTATGCTTACCCAACTTTCCGTACCGGGAACAAATTCACCGTTCAATCTTAAATCTAAACCTGTGGCATACGCAACAGCATTGTTATCTGCGTTATATCGAACCTTTACATTGTCAACCGTATAGGTGTTTACGTCAGTTAAATGTTTGTAATAAACTTCTGAAACCAGTTTAAATGGTCTTTCCCATAATTTAAAACTGTAATCATTTCCTAAAACGACCTGTATTGATTTTTGCGCATCGACCGTTGGAATTACCATTCCGGAATAGTCTCTAAGTTCCTTGTAAAACGGGGGTTGGTTATACATTCCTCCTGAAATTCTGAAAAGCATATCCTTTTCCCAATCGGGTTTTATGGAAAACTGACCTCGCAGACTGTAAATAATTTGATTTACAACTGTTGAATTTTTGTCGTTTACATTCCAATTGTGGGAACGAATACCCACATTATACCAGATTTTATGATTGTTCCAAAAAGCATTTTTACCGTATTGCGCAAACCAATCCAATCGATCTATTTTAGTATTGTTTTTTGCATTTATACTTTGAAAAGGAAGCAGTTCACCGGTAAAAGGTTCATAGGGTTGATTATTGGAGCTATAATTTGGAGGGCGAACGCTAAATCCTAAAGAATCAATAACTTCCCACTCATTTACTCGGTCCTTGGTGTCTTCATTTTGATATTTAATACCGAAATCTATTTGATGGCTATCCTTTTTGAAGGTGCCATTTATTTCAACATTATTGATTAAAGCATCTAAATCGTTGCGGGCGTGACTTAATTGTGACCCAATTCCTTCATAAAAATCTACTTCCCCAAAATTATCGGAACCAAAATCGCTGTTTACTGAACCCAAATTATAATTGGCCAAAATATCATAATGTTCTTCTTCAATAGTGTGATAGCTCGAGGTTGTTACACTTAAATTTAAATTTTCGTTTACCTCATAACTTCCTTTTAAAGCGCCAAATACAGTTTTGAACTTGTCTTTTTCCTGTCCGTCATAATAAACAATTAATTCTTGTGGATTGCTGATAGTCCCAAATTTAGTTCTTCGTGATTGAGGGGTAAAATTGTAATTGTTGATTGAAAAATTTCCCAGAAAATCGATTTTTAATTTGGGATTAACAGAATATGACAAAAAAGTTTGGGCATCCGTAAAATTTGGATTTGAAGTTGTTTCAATATCTTTACTATTGATAAACAAGCTGTTATCTCGATAGCGTATGCCAAACAAAGCGCTTAATTTATGTTGAAGCATAAGGCCTTCCACCGTTACGCTTCCACCCAAAAAACTTGCATTTATGGCAGTTGCCAATTCTGTTGGCGTTCTGTAGGTTATGTCTAAAACCGAAGAAAGTTTATCGCCATATTTTGCCTGAAATCCACCAGCTGAAAAATTTACGTTTTGTACCATGGTGCTATTTACAAAACTCAAACCTTCCTGTTGTCCGGATCGAACCAAAAACGGACGGTAAACTTCTATGCCATTTACATACACTAAATTTTCGTCAAAATTTCCGCCGCGCACATTGTATTGGGTGCTCAATTCATTGTTGTTATTCACTCCGGGCAAGGTCATTAATATATTTTCAACACCTTGATTTGCGCCGGGAATTTTTGCAACATCAGCCGGATTTACGGTTAGAAATCCTTGTTCATTTTTTTTAAGGTCTTTTACAATGACTTCCTGAATGACTTCGATTTTTGGTTCTAAAGTAGGCGAAAGCTGAATCGTCTTGTTTTTTTGCAACTTAATTATTTTATAAAAAGCCGTATAAGAAATATGGCTAAAGGTGAGCGTTATTTCTGTATTTGCCGGTATTTTCAATAGATATTCACCATTTTCATCTGAAGTGGTTCCGGTATTTAAATACGTAATCGCAACGCCTTCGATGGGTGTTTTGTTACTGGTTTTTAAAACACCTTTAACAGTTGCCGTTTGGGCAGTTATTACAGTTGTCGCCAATAAAAAACACAGGGTTAGTGTTGCTGTTTTTAGCATGTACTTTTATATTTTTCTATAGAAAGTTGCTGTAAGCGTGTTTGAATTTCCAACATTATCTGTGACCACAACCTTTAGTTCATGCTTGGCATCGGTAAAAATTTTGTCGTTAAAATCGTAGGTTAAAATGGAGGTTGCCGGATCAAATTCCATTAAAATCCATTGACCATCTATTTCACCTCTGTAAGAATTTATACCAGATTTATAATCGAAAATCCTAACTTTCAAAGTTTCGTAATTTGTCAACCATTGATTGTTTTTAAAATTATGCGGCAGAATGGTAGGAGCATCCTTGTCTGATAACAACGTGAATTTTCCTAATTTTTTTGTTGAAGCATAAAATGTTGTTGGTGTTTTTACGGTTGACTCATAACTTTTATTTCCTTTTTTGCTTATGGAAGCAATATACATTTGTTTTTTTTCGCTTTCTGAATATTTGGAGACATCGAAAGTAATGGTATAATTATTATGAATGGGTACATTTGGGTAATGAACTTTGGCAACCGAATCTTTTACTTCAAAATCTAGCCATAAATCCGCATAAAAGGTATTTTTAGGAAAAGCGGCAGTAATTCCATCTATGCTAAACTGATTAAATTGCGCAGAATTAATTTTATAAGGTGTTTCAATTTCTGTTTTTCTAACTAAAACAGCATCATTTTTGCCAATAATGGGGATGGATATCTTTTGACTATTGCCCATGAAATCTTTTGCAATAATCTCAATATTATATGATTTTTTGTCTTCAATAGTTAAATAACCGTTATTAACGGATGGTGAATACATGCTCAATTTGTTTGAAGGTTCAATAAAACATTTTTGAATTCGTTGACCCATTTTTTCAAATCTTTCATAATCAATAAGTAAATTAATGTATTTATCTTCTGTAAAAGGGAATACACTCGCTCTAAATTCATGAATCTTCTCTCCATTTACCGAAAGTTCCAGACTGTACAATCCATTTTGATTGGCGGCATTATCCAATTGATCGTAGGCATTTACGCCAAAACCGATTTTTCCAAAAGCATTAATTTTATCGGCAAGCAAATCCCCATTATTTAATCGTTTGAATGAAAGCTGTAACGGAATATTAACTTGATTAATTTGAGAATCAGTATCCAAAGAGTAGCCAACCAAACCAGTAATTGTAGGGCGTTTAGAATCATTTATCTGTATGCCAAAAAGTAAGGGATTAATTGTTTTCTCAGAAGAAGTATCTCTAATTTCAAAATGCAAATGCGGACCAACAAACCCACCAGTGCTTCCGCTTAAAGCGATAATTTCACCGTCTGTGACGGGCAATTCCGAAGCTGCAGGGAAAAGCTGAATCTCAAAAGTTTCATTTTTGTATTGTTGTTTTTTAACATAGGCTTCAATACGGTTGCTAAATTTCTGTAAATGTCCGTAAACTGTTGTATAACCGTTTGGATGCGTTATATAGATTACTTTTCCATAACCCCAATGCGAAATTTTTATTCGGGAAACATAGCCTTCTGCTGAAGCACAAACCTTTAAACCTTCTCTTTGTTGGGTTTTAATATCCAATCCGGCATGAAAATGATTGGGTCGTAACTCGCCAAAAGTTCCAGATAAAATCAATGGTATTTCTAACGGACTCCCAAAATAATTGGTTGGATATGTGTTTTGCATAGTAATGCTTGCTTGCCCAAAAATAAAAATGTTGGAACACAGCATTAATAGCGTCGAAAGGGTTATGAATTTTTTCACAAATAATATATTTTTTTGTGCTAAAATACTAAATAATATTTTGCAATTAATAAGTTCATAAAGTTTTGAGAACCTAAAATGCTTAATTTTAGAAGTTCTGAATTTTAAGGTTCATTTAGGAATAAACAAAATTTTACTTATTGAACTGGTTTAAACTTCTTTCAATTGGCTACAAAATGTTATTTTCCACTCACTTTTTGTCTTTTTTTAACTCCGTAGCGATGTTATGCAGTTAAAAAAAGCCTTCAATTGAGCAAAAAATTCCTATTTTTCGCTTCAATCAAAAAAGTTTAAACCAGTTCATTCAAACA
>JAENXD010000137.1 GCA_016649745.1 Flavobacteriaceae bacterium
TAAAATCAAGAAAAAATATCTACAACTTTACCTAAACGAGTTTGTTTACAAGCTTAATCGTAGATATTTTGGAGAACGAATCTTTGATAGGCTTGTTATTGCTAGTATTACAGCTAATGGACATTAAACGGATATACAATTATTTATTTAATGCCAATAATTTTTCTATTTTTTTATGGGTAAAACATAGAAAAATATAGCTACAAAATGAGAAAAACTTCCCAACAGCACAAAAATATGAAAAATAGCATGGTTGTATTTTATCCTTTTTATGCTATATAAAATTGCACCGATCGTATAGAAAATACCACCAGTTAACAACCACATTAAACCCTCAAATGAAAAGTTCATTATTAAAGGTTTTAGTGCAAATATTATTAACCAACCCATTAAAACATAGGCGAAAGTTGATATTTTATCGTATTTCCCAGTAAAAAAAAGTTTTAGCACAATGCCTGTAATTGCCAAAGCCCAAGAAACACCAAAAATAGTCCATCCAACCCAACCATTTAAAACAACCAACGTAAAAGGCGTATAAGTTCCCGCTATTAAAACATAAATTGCCGAGTGGTCAAAAATATTCAATCGGTGGCGTAATTTCGGATTTTTTGAATAATGGTAAAAAGTTGATGCCGAGTATAGTATAATTAAGCTTGCGCCATAAATACTAAAACTCACGATGTGCCAGCCGCTGCCGTTTAAACTTGAATAGGTTACCAATAAAAAGAAGGCCACAATGCTTAAAACCAAGCCAATTGCATGTGAAATTATGTTGAATTTTTCCTCTTTAGGCTCGTAAAAGGTTGTTTTATTTTGTTTCATTTCGAATCTCAAGTAAAGGGTAAATTTAAGTGTTTATTTTAATCTCTCATATCACTTATCAACTCATTATAAATGATGTTAAAGGTTTGTTTTTTTAACAAATTGCTGTCTTTTAAAACCATTCCTTCAGTTTTAATAAATGAATGAACTTTCACGCGCAATCTCCCAGGACCCCCGCTAAAAAAAGTATAGGAAAATCTTTTTTTACAATCATACATCGTAATGGGTACAATTGGAATTTGATATTCAACTGCCAATCTAAAAGCACCTTTTTTAAATTCGCTAAGCACTACACTCTCATCACTCGGCACTAACCCTTCAGGAAAAATACAAATATCAAGTCCCCCGTCTAACCTTATTCTGGCTTCATCAAAAACAGATTTTCTGCTTTTTGAATTACTTCTGTCAACAATAATGCAGGTTCTCTTATAAAAAAAACCAAAAATTGGGATCTTGGTTAATTCTATTTTCCCCACAAATACAAATGGGTTCTTTGTAATTGCTAACATAACAAGAACATCAATCATAGAGGTGTGATTTGGGCAAAACATGTAACTTTCTTCTTTTTCTAAAAATTGTTCTTCTTCTAAATCTATTCTAAATCCCATAACAAAAAGAATGGTTTTGGCCCAGACTCTGGCAATTTTAAAAAATACAGGGTACAATTTTTCTGAAGATGTAACAATGATCAAAATAGGAAATATTGGAATTATACTTAATAAAAACCAAGCGTAAAACCAGATACGCCAAATAAGAATAAAAAAGTAGCTGAAAATTTTCATCAACATCAAAAATAGTAATTTAAATTCTATTCTTATTTTCTTTTTGAAATATGTATTTTTGCATCAAAAATTTGAAATAAATGTCAAGAATTTTAACAGGTCTGCAAAGTACAGGAACACCACATTTAGGCAATTTATTGGGTGCCATAATTCCGGCCATTCATATGGCAAACAATCCAAATAACGATTCGTTTTTGTTTATCGCCGATTTGCACTCATTAACCCAGATTAAAAATGGAGAAGAATTGCGACGAAATACATACAGTACTGCTGCAACCTGGCTTGCTTTTGGTTTGGATGTAAACAAAACCGTATTCTACCGTCAAAGCGATATTCCTGAAGTGACTGAACTTTCTTGGTATTTAAGTTGTTTTTTTCCATACCAACGCTTAACCTTGGCGCATGGTTTTAAAGATAAAGCTGATCGGTTGGAAGATGTAAACGCAGGGTTGTTTTCTTATCCAATGTTGATGGCTGCCGATATTTTATTGTATGATGCAGAAATTGTCCCTGTTGGAAAAGACCAATTGCAGCATTTAGAAATGACTCGTGATGTTGCCAATAGATTCAATCATCAAATGGGTGAAACTCTGGTTCCGCCGGAAGCTAAAATTCAGGAAGGCACGATGTACGTTCCGGGAACTGATGGCGGAAAAATGAGCAAATCAAGTGGAAATATCATCAATTTATTTTTGCCGGATAAAGAATTGCGCAAACAAATCATGAAAATTCAAACAGATTCCACACCACTTGAAGATCCTAAAAACCCTGATACCTGTAATTTATTTGCACTTTATAAATTAATCGCCTCTCCTTCTGAAATTGCTGAAATGCGCGAAAATTATGAAGGCGGAAATTACGGCTACGGAACCGCCAAACAAGCTTTTTATGAGTTGTTGGTTGCTAAATATGCTGTTGAAAGAGAACGCTACAACTATTATATCACTCATTTGGAAGAAGTGGATAAAGCTTTAGAAATTGGCGCTAAAAAAGCGCGTAAAGTCGCTTTTGAAGTGTTAAAAAGAGTAAGAGAAAAGTTAGGATATTAAAAGCCAACTTTATTTTATACAGAACAAAAAAATTGTGCTCAAACTAACAGAACACATTTTCACAAGAATCCAACTAAATTAATTGGTTGGATTTTTTATTTAAAGCAATAAAATCACTCAACTTTCATCTCTTAACTTTTTTACCCCAACTATCTAAATCTCTTAAAATAGATTCCAACGACTTCCCTAACTCTGTTAACTCATATTCCACTTTAGGAGGAACAACAGGGTAAACTTTTCTACTCACAAGTTTATCACGCTCTAATTCTCTTACAGTTTGAGTAAACATTTTATTTGAAATTTCAGGAATGGTTTTTTGTAAAACTCCAGATCTTAGTGGACCATCCAACAAATGAAACAACAACAAAGGTTTCCATTTATTTCCAATTAAATCCATTGTTAAATGCAACGAACAATCATGTTTTTTCATCATTTATATTGTGTTAATAACTTGATTTTCTTATTTTTACTCTTTTTAGACACTATATAACTTTTTGGTAAGTTATTGCCAAATTCGTAAATATAAATTAAATTTGCAACTTCTATTAAAGAATATTTTATAAAATCAAATAAAAAATATCCAAAATCATTTTCTCATATTGGAATTACAGTACCCGACATTGAGAAAGCAGTAAAATTTTATTCTGAAACAATGGGATGGTATGTAATTATGGCTCCATCAGTAGTTGTTGAAGAAAAAGAAACGGCAATTGGTAACATGTGTATTGATGTTTTTGGTGAAGGTTGGGGAGAATTTAAAATTGCGCATTTATCTACTTCTGATGGTATTGGAATAGAACTATTTTCGTTTCCAAATGGAGTTAAAAAAGCACCCGAATTTAACCCATTTAATACTGGATTGTTTCATTTTTGTGTACAAGATCCTGATATTGAAAACTTAGTAGCGGAAATTGTTGCTGCAGGCGGAAAACAACGAATGCCAATAAGAGAATATTATCCTAATAATAAGCCTTTTAAAATGTGTTATGTTGAAGATTCTTTTGGAATTGTTTTTGAAATTTACACACATAGTTATGAATTAACTTACTCTTCAGGCGCGTATTCAAATTAAAGAGTTTGGTTAAGGATTGAACGATCTGCTTGAGCTC
Organism: Flavobacteriaceae bacterium; assembly: GCA_016649745.1. Lineage (GTDB taxonomy): Bacteria > Bacteroidota > Bacteroidia > Flavobacteriales > Flavobacteriaceae > Lutibacter. Next base: position 3,763 of record JAENXD010000137.1, read on the forward strand.
TTTTGCAGTTGCTTTTTTACAACTGCAAAAAGCGAGTAGTGAAAGCCTGACCCATAGGGGAACGCCCTTAAAATTTTAATATTGAGTATACGTATGTACGCTAGTATTGGCAACGGGCAAATAATTTACGCCAAACCAACATACTAAAAGCACCACAAAAGCCAATGCTAAAATTGTAAGCGCTTGTTTGGTGTTATGCATGTGAAAATATCGATAATGAATGTAAATTAAATAGCCCATCCATGTTAAAAATGCCCATACTTCTTTAGGATCCCAGGTCCAATAATGCCCCCAAGCTTCTTTTGCCCAAAGTGCTCCAAAAAGCAATCCTAAAGTTAAGAACGCGAAACCTATATAAACTAAGTTATCTGCCAATTTTAAGGTTTTAATATTAAAATTACCTTTATAACTATCGTGCCAACCTTTTATGGCAACTATGCTTGATGCTGCCAATACTGCATATGAAAATAAATAAACCAACACATGTGGAATAAACCACGGACTTTGCAACGCGGGCATTAAGGTTTTTGAATACGTTTCGGGATTTAAATAATTGATAACCAAAAACATACTTGCCATGACAAAACTATAGGCCAAAAACCATTTATATTTCCAACGAATATACGTTACAAAACCAATAAAGGGTAAGAATGTAGCGTACCATAAACGAGTTTCACCCAAGGTTCGCATTGGTGGCCGATCTAACGCTATCCATAATTTCACAACAAATAAAATCATAACAGCCCAGCCAGCAACAAATAACAAATTGGCAAATTTTAAAACCGTGTGTTTTTTATAGGAAACTAATAAAAAAACCAAACCAATAAACCATAAAATTACAATGATGAAACTATATAATGGAAAATCTATCCAAGTCATTTCTATTGATTTTTAGTTATTTTATTTCCCATCCAAAACATATAAATAGCACCGGCAATCATCATAAATATTCCGACATATATAACAGGTAGCCACGGATCTTTTACAAGTTCTAAAACGCTTAAATTACTCCATTTCCCCATTTTATCATCGTAGCTAAGCTGATAAATTTCCCAACCTTTGTAATTGAATGGTTTGTTTACTTCTAAAATAGTACTTATGCGTTCTCCTTCTTTGGTTAAAATATCAATATCTGAACTAAATTTTTTTACTTCAGGAATGGTCATTACTACAGAATAATCCTCACTAATTTTTAGTGATTCATAAGGGTATCTGAAACTTCCACTGCTAATCCAACCTGTTTGGGTAGCATCGGACGCTCTGTTTTTCACTGATATTTTTGCTGCTGGGGGTGAACCTATTTCGTTTACCGTTTCATACCGCATTCCAAAACGGATCGCATTTGGTAAAAAGTCATCAATTTTAACTTCAAAATTCTTAAAAAAGTAAGTTTCTCCTTTTTCAACCAAATACAAATTCTTCCCATCATTATGAGCAATACTTCCTGTTTTATTATCAACCAACGCCAATTTCGGATTGTATTCATCAATTAAAAAATCTTTCAAGTAAAAAGCAAAAGGTAGTTCAACTTCATTTTTTTGAGCATCTGTTGCTACCCAACTTGGTTTGTTTTCATAGACATTTATTGATAAACGTTGTAAATCACCAGTACCTAAAATTCCTGCTGTTAATGCTAAAAATAATCCAACATGATTTAAAATAAACCCAAAGTTAGACCATTTGAATTGAAGAATTCTTTTGATTGAAATTAAACCTAAACATGTTAAAAATTGAAACAGAATTAATAGAAAAGCCCAATGACTTGTAATGTGATTTAAGCCTAAATTATTAATAAGATTATTTTGTGAAGAAACCTGAGGAATACTTCCCATAATCATCACCATTAAAGTAACTAAAGTAATGCTCGAAATTGAGGCCGGAACTTTAGTTAGCCATCTGATTATTTGACTATTTGAAAACCACTTGTATAAGATAAATAGTGCTAAAACATAGCCAATTAAGAAATATACGTTAAACGGGTATGATAATGTAAATAATGAATTATTTGAAGCTGTGAAAACCTCTAAAAAAAAGCCTGTTATCAGTAAGCCAAACCCTATAAAAAAAGATTCAACGTAACCCCAAGGATTTTCCCAAAGATTACGTTGAATTTTGTTATTATCATCACTCATCTTAATTAGTAGTTGGTAGTTTGTATCTAGCAGCCGGTAAAAGTTATTTCACTTGATACTTGTTACCTGATCCTTTTATTAATATTTAGCTTCTCTTTCTTTTGCAGCTGCTTTCCACTTTGGCAATAACTCTTTTTTGAATGTAGCTTTTTCTGCTTTTAATTTTTCCATATCCAAACCAATAAATTTTTGAGCTGCTGCTTTTGTTTCAATTTCCGGATAAGGAACATCACCCTTAAAACCTAATTCCATTAACAACTTAGCCAATTTAATTCTGGTTTCTTGTGTAATATCAATTCCTTTTCCAATAACTCTACCTAATTCAACCGGTGCATGAAATGAACCTCCGTGTGATGCTGCTGCATAATCCCAACGCCATTGTCCTAAACGAATTCCGTGTAAAATAGCTGCCATTTGCCCTTCTGTGGCACCTAACTCCCAACATTTACCAGCTTCAACATGCGCACGAACCAATAATTTTTCTAATTGATCGCGGTTCTCAATAATTTTATCCTGATTATCGAATACGTTTTTAATTAATTCCTCTTTTTCTTCTCTATGACAAACCTGACAAGAGTTCGCAACGTTGTTTAAAGGAGATTGGATATGGTGATCTGTAAATTTTTGCCCACCTTCCGTTTTGTAAGGCATATGGCAGTCTGCACAAGACACGCCTCTTTTCCCGTGAATACCCATTTTATAAACTTCGTAACCCGGGTGTTGTGCTTTTAACATAGGTGCTTTACTTATGGAATGTACCCAATCTACATGACCGACTTTGTCGTAATATTTTTCCATGTCTTCCACAGTTTGTCCTTCATCCCATGGAAAAACTAAGTAAGGAATCCCTTTACTCGCTGGTAAATCTTTATTGAAATAATATTCTACGTGGCATTGTGCACAAACCAATGAACGCATTTCATTGTGAGAAGATTTTGAAATATCTTTTCCTTGACGTTGGAATGCTTCAATTAACGCAGGTTGTGTAATTGTTAATTTCATTGATTTTTCATCGTGACAGTTTGCACAACCAATTGGATTCACAATTTGCTCTCCTTTACTTGCCCATTTTCCGCTATAATATTCATTTACACCAATTTCATTCATCAAACGAGGTACATCTGGAGATTTACAAGTCCAACATGTAGCTGGCATTGGCCCATCATCTGGTCCAGTTGGTCCACCAGTACGTAATGAATTTGTTACATCATCAATAGCATATACGTGTCCACGACCTTGATTGTAATCTTTTGAAAAACCATATCCTGCCCAAAGTACCACTAAGCGAGGATCTACATCTAACATATCGATCATAGCATTTCCATTATACTTTGATTGAAAAGAAGTGTCTGCCGTTTTATAGTAGGATTGAAATTCTCTTGGGAAATTTTCACCCCAAACTTCATTTCTAGGTTCTAATTTATTAATTTTTGCAAGCGGAGTGTATGCAAATTTCGCTTCCATTTTACGTGTTGTTATTGAAGAAACTAATAGTCCTAACAAAAACACTACTACTAAGGATGCTAAAAATAACACCCAGTTTTTCCAAGGTTTTCTTTCTGTACTCATTTTATTTATCTTTTTTATTGTCCGATTCTTTTAAATATTTAGCTAGCCATTCTGGCACAGTTTCCTGATGCTCCTCATCAATTTTTCCATAGTATTTTACTGAAGACAAGCTATGTATTTTTCCATGAGGAACTTCTTGATGGCAAGTCCAACATTTTCTAGATGTTCTGCTTTCAAAGTGATTTTCAACTAAACCGCTTAATCTAGCGTCAGTTACTTGATTTTCATGACATCTTATACAATTACTTTGCACCACTTCAACACCAGCTTCTTTCATTCTAATTACTTCTGGCTCTCCACGTGTTATAAATACAGAGGCATGGTACAAACCATCCTTTGCTTTAAATGCGTATTTTTTGAAAAAATTATCTTGTGGTACATGGCAATCGTTACAACTGGCCCATTCTCTATGAGAACTA
>JAENXD010000002.1 GCA_016649745.1 Flavobacteriaceae bacterium
AAGTGATGATGCTTCTTCTTTTGTGACTGGAGTAGTCATCCCTATTGATGGTGGTTTTGCTGCTTACAGTGGTGTTTAATTAAGAAATAAATTTGTATTATGAAACAAACATGGCGTTGGTATGGGCCAAATGATCCCGTATCCTTATCAGATATCAAACAAGCAGGTGCAACAGGAGTTGTTACTGCATTACATCAGGTGCCAAATGGAATGGTATGGTCATTAGATGAAATCAATAAAAGAAAATTGGTAATTGAAAATACTGGGCTTACCTGGAGCGTGGTGGAAAGTATTCCGGTACACGAAAACATAAAAACACGCTCAGGAAATTTCCAACAGTATATTGAGAATTATAAACAAAGCATTGAGAATTTAGCAAGTTGTGGTATTAACATTGTATGCTATAACTTTATGCCTGTATTAGACTGGACGCGAACAGATTTAGCATTTGAAGTTGAAGACGGATCAAAAGCCCTACGTTTTGATATGACCGCTTTTGCGGCATTTGAATTATATTTATTGAAACGACCGGGAGCAGAAAATTCTTATTCAGATCAACAGAAATCGGAAGCAAAGGCATATATTGAAAAACTTTCAGAAGAACAAAAACAAAAATTGATAAATAATATTATTGCCGGGTTACCGGGGGCAGAAGAAGGTTATACTTTAGAGCAGTTTCAGTCTATTTTAGATACCTATGCCAATATTGACGCGAAAAAGTTAAGAGAAAACCTTGCGTCTTTTTTAAAGGAAATTATCCCTATAGCATCTCAAAATAATGTCTTGATGTGTATTCATCCAGACGATCCTCCATATCCAATATTGGGATTACCAAGAGTTGTGAGTACCGAAGATGATTATGCATATTTGTTTTCTGAAGTGCCAGACAGAGCTAACGGAATTACCTTTTGCACGGGTTCCTTAGGGGTTAGAGAGGATAACAATTTGGTGCAAATTTTCAAACGCTTTGCAGATCGAGTTCACTTTTTACATTTAAGAAGTACACAACGTGATGAGAAAGGTAATTTCTTTGAAGCCAACCATTTGGAGGGCGATGTGGATATGTTTAGTGTGGTAAAGGAAGTGGTTATTGAAGAGCGCAGAAGAAAATCAAAAGGAATGAAGGATGCTTTGATTCCTGTACGTCCAGACCATGGCCATCAAATGTTAGATGATTTGCATAAAAAAACCAATCCCGGATATTCAGGAATTGGACGTTTAAGAGGATTAGCAGAATTAAGAGGACTAGAGTTCGGAATTTCAAAAAGTTTGACATAATGGCATTGATTAAATCAAAAATCTTTATAACTGAAAATTTTTTACTACATTCTAAAGTAGCTGAAACACTTTATCATGAGTATGCCAAGGAAATGCCTATTATTGACTATCACAATCATTTATCACCAAAGCTGATTGCCGAAAACCGGCCTATAATGAATATTACAGAAGCTTGGTTAAGTGGCGACCATTATAAATGGCGTGGTATGAGAGCTAATGGAATTGAAGAGCACTTTATTACAGGTTCAGAGGCATCATTAGAAGAAAGATTTAATAAATGGGCTGAGACGGTTCCGTATACTTTGAGAAATCCTTTGTTTCATTGGAATCAATTAGAATTAAAACGCTATTTTGATATTGATGATATTCTTCAGCCAAGTACAGCAAATGCCATTTATAAAAAAGCAAATACTGTTTTAGAACACAAAACACCTGCGCAATTGCTCGAAGACATGAAGGTAGAAGTGGCTTGCACCACTGATGACCCTACCGATAATCTTCAATACCACCAACAGATTGCTAAAAGTAATTTTTACACCAAAGTATTACCCACATTTCGTTCAGATGAACTATTTTTTATTGGAGAAACTAAATTTTTAAAATATTTAGAAAAATTAAGTTGCGTTGTTGATTTCCCAATTAAGACGTTCTCAGACTTATTAAAAGCAATAGATTCAAGAATCAATTATTTTAATGAAAATGGGTGTAAGCTTTCCGATTTTGGTGTTGGTGGAGGCCATGTGATAGTTGATTTTACTTTTGATGAGGTTGAAGTCATATTTGCTAACTATTTAAATGGTAAATCCCTTTTACTTCAAGAAAAAAACATATACAAATCAGCGATATTTATTCACTTAGGTAAAAAATATCATGAGTACAAGTGGGTACAGCAGTTCCATTTAGGACCAATTAGAAATAATAATTCAAGTTTGGTAGCGCAAGTTGGCCAAGATGCAGGATGTGACTCTATAGGTGATTATCCTATGGCTGATTTTATGTCTAATCTATTCAATACATTAAATTCAACAAATCAATTAGCAAAAACCATTACTTATAATTTAAACCCATCACAAAATGAAGTGTTTGCAACCATGATGGGTAATTTCAATGCCGAGGTTCCGGGAAAAATGCAGTGGGGTTCTGGCTGGTGGTTTTTAGATCAGAAAGACGGAATGGAAAAACAGTTGAACACTTTATCGAATATGGCATTGTTAAGTCGTTTTGTGGGGATGTTAACCGATAGTCGTAGTTTTTTATCTTTTCCAAGACATGAATACTTCAGGAGAATTTTATGTGATTTGATAGCGGAAGATTTAAGAAAAGGATTGGTACCCAATGACATTGATTTTCTTGGAAAAATGATACAGGATATTTGCTACCACAATGCAAAAGAATATTTCAAATTTTAAATCAAACAAATTATTTTATCATACAATGAAAAAAGTAGTAACATTTGGAGAAATTATGTTAAGATTATCTCCTCAAGGATTTTTAAGATTTTCACAAGCCGACAATTTTGATGTAGTTTATGGAGGCGGGGAATCAAATGTAGCTGTATCTTTAGCGAATTATGGAATTCCGGTAGATTTTGTTACGCGTTTGCCTAAAAATGATATTGGTGAATGTGCTATGATGGAAATGCGCAAAAGAGGAGTTGGAGTTGATAAAATTGTTTGGGGCGGCGACCGTTTAGGAATTTACTTTTTAGAAACAGGTGCTGTTAGCAGGGGAAGTAAAGTTGTTTATGACCGGGCAAATTCAGCCATTGCAGAAATTAAATCTGGAATGATTGACTGGTCAACAGTTCTTGAAGGTGTTGAGTGGTTTCACTGGACGGGTATTACACCTGCTATTTCTCAAGGTGCAGCTGATGTTTGTTTAGAAGCTGTAAAAGCAGCAAGCAACTTAGGAATTACCATTTCAACAGATTTAAACTACCGTGCTAAATTATGGCAATATGGGGGTGATAGAGAAGCAATTATGACCGAATTAACTTCCTATTGTGATGTTATTCTGGGAAATGAAGAGGATGCTGAAAAGCACTTCAATATAAAGCCAGAAGGATTAGATATAACCACACAAGGTCACGATGTAAAAGCGGAAGCTTTCTTATCTGTTTGTAAACAAATGATGGAAAAATTTCCAAGAGCCAAAAAGGTAATTACTACTTTAAGAGGTTCTATTTCCGCTTCGCACAATACTTGGGCAGGTGTTTTATATGACGGAAAAATCATGTTACAATCAACACAATACCAAATTACGGATATTGTTGACAGGGTTGGCGGTGGAGATTCCTTTATGGGAGGTTTAATCTACGGATTGTTAACATACCCTGAAGATGATCAAAACGCGTTGGATTTTGCCGTGGCAGCATCTTGTTTGAAGCACACCATTAAAGGTGATGCCAACTTGGTGACTGTTGATGAAGTTCAAAAATTAATGGGAGGCGATGCCTCTGGAAGAGTAGCAAGATAATGTTAGGTTAATTTTAAGTTTATATAACATGTTGGGCCAATTATTTTTTGGCTCAACATTTATTTAAAAAATTAAAATTCTATAATAGAAAAATGCCCGATAAAAAAACAATATTAATCATCTGTGGAGGAGGTCCAGCACCCGGAATTAATTCAGTAATTAGTACGGTTGCCAAAGCTTTTTTAAAAGATGGCTATAAGGTTTTGGGTTTGCATGAAGGCTTTAAAGGGTTGTTTAGCGAACAGCCTAGAATAAAAGAGATCGATTTTGATCTTGCTGACACCATTTTTAGCAGAGGAGGTTCCACGCTCATTATGAGCAGGTTTAAACCTGACAATGAAAAACTAAATACGAAACTCTTTTTAGAAAATAATGTAAAATTACTTGTCAGCATAGGTGGAGATGACACAGCCTCAACGGCCAATAAGATCACGGCTTATTTAGAAAAAGAACAAATTTTCATTTCCAATATCCATGTTCCTAAAACCATAGACAATGACTTACCCTTACCTGACAGAAACCCAACTTTCGGATTTCATTCCGCCAAAGATGAAGGCGTACGTATAGGAAATACCGCTTATGAAGATGCCCGAACAAGCCAAAATTGGTTTGTAATGTCGGCCATGGGAAGGTCTGCAGGCCATTTGGCTTTTGGTATCGCAACAAGCTGTCATTTTCCAATGCTGGTTATTCCTGAAATGTTTGAGAATACCAATATCACCCTTGATAAGGTAGTCCGTTTGGTGATATCATCTATTATTAAAAGAAAAGTAGAAAATATCCATTATGGTGTTGCCATGGTAAGTGAAGGCGTTTTTCATAATTTGCCAAAATCTGAATTGGATAAGATTGGCGTTAATTTCACTTACGATAACCACGGACATCCTGAATTGGGGAATGTGAGCAAATCTCATATTTTGAATATGCTTGTTCAAAATAAATTAAAAGAGCTGAAAATTGACATCAAAAGCAGGCCAATAGAATTAGGATATGAATTGCGTTGTTGCAGGCCCATAGGTTTTGATTTAACCTTATGCACACTTTTGGGAATTGGTGTTAAAAAATTATTTGATGAAGGTAAAAGCGGGTGCTTGGTTTCAGCAAATTCAAGAGGTGAAATCACGCCATTATATTTAGCCGATTTACAGGATGAAAATGGTAAGATACAGCCTCGTTTGGTAGATATCAATTCCGAATTTTCAAAGCTGTGTTTTCAAAATTTACATTATTTAGATGAAAATGATTATGAAGCCGCAAAGCGCTATTTGAAAAATCCTGCGGAATATGATTTTAAAAAAATATTAATAGAAATATAGAAAAAAATGGCACAATATTCAAGAATTGAAGTAGCTACAGTTATGAAAGAAACAGGAATGATTCCTTTATTTTTTCATACAGATATTGAATTAAGTAAAAAAGTATTAAAAGCATGTTATGATGGTGGAGCACGGTTAATGGAGTTTACGGCGCGCGGAGATTTTGCCCACGAAGTTTTTGGTGAATTAACAAAATACGCTATCAAAGAATTACCAGGAATGATTATGGGAGTAGGTTCTGTAACTGATGGTGCTGCAGCTTCATTATATATGACCTTAGGGGCAAATTTTATCGTAACGCCGGTTTTAAGAGAAGACATTGCTATTGTATGTAACCGAAGAAAGGTATTATGGTCTCCAGGTTGTGGTACCCTAACTGAAATTGCACGTGCAGAAGAATTAGGCTGTGAAATAGTAAAATTATTCCCCGGGGATATCTACGGACCTCAATTTGTAAAAGGTATCAAAGGTCCTCAACCTTGGACTAGCATTATGCCAACCGGAGGCGTTTCTCCAACAAAAGAAAATTTAGAAGGTTGGTTTAAAGCAGGTGTAACTTGTGTTGGTATGGGCTCTCAATTAATCAGTAAAAATGACAATGGAACATTTGATTTGGTAAAAATTGAGAAGCTTGTAAAGGAATCTCTTGAAATAATTAAAAAATTAAGAAACTAAATTTAACCAATTGGGTGCAATTATATAAGGTTAAAAAAAGAATAATTAGATATTGGTTAACAAGTTGTAATCTAGAAAATGAATTCAAAAACATATCAATATTAAATTTACCGACAAATTATTTAAGCTTTTACAAACATAACTTCAGAGGAATTTTCAGAATATTCAGGGATCAACATAAATGTTGTGAATTAATATTTACAAAAAGTATCATAGCATTTGATGAGGTTTAGTCGAATTTAATGATTTAAAATTCGTATTTTTACATTTAGACAGAAAGTCAAATCTAATCAAAGTAAATCAAAGGTTAGGTCAACAAATCGGTCAACAAAAATAACAAGGAGTAGGAGACCCCCATTAAACACAGGGTTTTCGTCGAGGGTTCGAATCCCTTCCTCTCTGCGATTTTGCAATCAAAATTCAACAAAACCCTGTAAATTATATGTTTATAGGGTTTTTTTTATTCCTAAAATTAGCTTAAAATACCCAATAATCGGGAGCTAATACGCGTCTGTTAAAAAATTGTTGATTGGCAGGCAACAGCTAGCAGCTGGATGTCATTATACCAAAGTATGCAACGTAATGGGAGGAATTTAGCTTTCTAGTTATGATATTTTCAAAGAAAAAAAGAATAAGACCTGTATTACAAACAACCTCAACGCCGAAGAATTTGAAACACGATACGCCAGCAGCGTAAGAAGTAGTTTAAAGGAAATCGTTTATCCTTATAAGTTTTGATTGAGCTTCAGGTGATAAAAAGTAAGTGAGGTTTACCATTTTCGAACACCAAAACAAATAACCAAGGAGTAGCAATTTTTAATTTAAATAGCTTTAATAAATTTCCCAGTGTATAAATTTTGGCAATTGAATATTCTAAACCAATAAAACAAATTTTGAACAGAATTGATTAAAATCGTAATATTGCAAGAGCATCTCTTATCATTAAATTAATGAAACACATTAAAATCCCTTTTTTACTTATATCACTATTCATTTCCTGGTTTTTAAAAGCCCAGGAGTTGCAACCAATAGAGAAATATGCTACTGAAGACTATGGCGGTGGCAATCAGAATTGGATGATTTCCCAAGCGCCCAACAAAATTATTTATGTGGCAAATAATGATGGCCTATTGGAATTTAATGGAGCTAGCTGGAAAATTTACCCATCACCTAACAATACCATTATAAGAGCCGTAAATGTTATTAATGACAGAATTTATATTGGTTGTTATATGGAATTTGGATATTGGGAAAAGGATGATTTTGGCATATTAAAATACAATTCGTTGGTTCCTTATCTTGATGTTGACATGATCGATGATGAGCATTTCTGGAACATTATAACATATGATGAATTGATAATTTTTCAATCCTTTAATAGAATATATTTTTTTGATACCATTAAAAACAAATTTAACATTATAAGCTCCAACAATCAAATCACAAAAATTTTTAAAGCTGATAATGTTTTTTATTATTACATACTTAATGAAGGATTATATACTTTTGAAGAAGGTAAATCAAAGTTAATTTCAAATGATTCAACATTTAATAAAGGTATCATCATTAATATTTTTTCGATAGATGGTGGATTGCTTATTCTAACTCGTAATTCAGGTTTTTTTACTTTTAAAGATAATATAGCCACAGAATGGAATGTTGAAGTAAATAAGACTTTAGTTAAAATGAAAGTTTTTAACAGTATTCGGCTGAATGATAAGAGTTTTGTTTTAGGCACAATTTCAAATGGAATTATTTATTTAACAGAAGAAGGTGTTATCAACTATCAGATTAACCAAAATAATGGATTAAGCAACAACACGGCTTTATCACTGTTTGAAGATCAAGATGAAAATATATGGATTGGTTTAGACAATGGTATTAATTGTATCAACATAAAATCACCTGTTAGAATTTTTAATGATGATAGAGGTTTTCTTGGTACCGTGTATACATCAACCATATTTGATAATTATATTTATTTAGGCACTAATCAAGGTTTATTTTATAAAAAAATTGATGCTGCTGCTGAACCATATAAAATTATTGAGGGTACAGCCGGTCAAGTATGGAATTTATTTGTTTTTAATAATGAGTTGTTTTGTGGTCATCATTTAGGCACCTATATAATTAAAATGAATAAAGCCACAAAAATTTCTAACATTCCCGGTACTTGGGGGTTTAAGGCTATTCCAACCTTAAAAAACGGATTGCTTCAAGGAAATTATAATGGTTTTAATGTATTAATTAAAAATGATGGAAAATGGAATTTTAGAAATAAAATAGCTGGATTTGATAATTCTGCAAGGTTCTTTGAATTTTTAAATACGAATGAAATATTTGTAAATCATGAATATGAGGGGGTTTTTAAACTTACTGTAAATGATAGTTTTACTTCTTTTTTAAAGGTGTCTAAGCAACTTGAACCTCCAATTGGAAAACATTCGAGTTTAGTAAAATTTAAAAATAATATATTATATGGGTTTAATGAGGGGGTATTTAAATATGATGCTAAAAAAAATAAGTTTTTAAAGGATTCCATTTTAAGCACTATTGTTAAAAATGAAACATTTCTGTCAGGAAAATTAGTTGTTGATGAAACTCAAAATTTATGGGGGTTTTCTAAAGAGAACCTTAGCTATGTTTCAATTAATGATTTAACAAGTGAATTTAACATTCATACAGTTTCTATTCCTGCAAATTTAAGAAAAGGAATTTTAGGGTACGAAAATATTTCACACATTAAAAATAATGAATATCTGTTGGGTACATCTAGCGGCTATATAACGTTAGATCTTGCCGCCTTAAACCAAAGTGATAAGTATATAGTTATTATAGATAAAATTTCAATAAAAAGCAATAACTTAACAAACATACCTATCAATTTAAAAAATGAAGGTGAATTTAAGTATAAACAAAACTCAATAACTTTCAATTACAGTGTACCTGAGTATGATAAATACCAAATCGTAAAATACCAGTATAAACTTAATGGTAATGTTGATAAATGGAGTGAGTGGACAGAAAAAACTGAATTGATATTTGATAACCTCCCTTTTGGTAATTATAATTTTGAAGTGAGAGCAAAAGTTGGGAACAAACTAACTGAAAATATTGCTAGTTACAATTTTGAAATTTTGAAACCATGGTATTTTTCTAACTTGACATTTATAGCTTATATCCTTTCATTTTTAGGTATTTTATTAATTATTCATAAAGCAAATAAAAGATATTATAAAAAACAGCTTAGGCATAAGCAATTGGAAAGTGAGCAATTAATTATCCGTATGAAAAATGAAAAGTTAAATCAAGATATTGAAAATAAAAATAGAGAGTTGGCAATTTCAACAATGAGTATTATTAATAAAAATGAATTACTTAGTAGTATAAAGAAAGAATTAAAAATGAACGATATTGAATCAAGTAATTTACAAGTATTGAAATTAATTGATGGAAATTTAAATAACACAAAGGATTGGGATGTTTTTAAGGAAGCCTTTAATAATGCAGATAAAGACTTTTTAAAAAAGATAAAATCACTTCATCCTGAACTTACTCCAAATGATTTACGTTTTTGTGCCTATTTACGTTTAAATCTTTCTTCAAAAGAAATAGCACCACTATTGAACATGGCCGTTAGAAGTGTTGAGACAAAACGTTACAGATTAAGAAAACAAATGGGTTTGCCCCATGATTCTAGCTTGGTAAGCTACATATTGGAAATTTAATAACACAGCATATGTTAAATTCAATACGACATTACCACAACGCAAACCTTGTAGTTGTGTTAAAAAACATGGATTTTTAAATATCCGTAATTTTTTTAGAAGCTTCAAGCCTTATATTATAAAGAAATTTTCACCTAAATAATTTAAATTTTAACAATATTTTAAGTTTGTCTGTTTTTTGTTGTGGTACACTTTAATATAACAGGGAAAACAATGATTAATTTTGAGAATATGCTTTTTGGACTTATCCAAGAGTTTTAATAAAACAAAATTTTAACTTAACTCAATTGATTTATGAAATTTAGATTATTCACCAAAAAAGTCAGATTACTATTCTCACTTTTTTTATTCTTGGGTATTTTTGTTGCTTCGGCACAAACCTTTGAGATTAACGGAACCGTTACTGACGTGAATGAATCTCCTTTACCTGGAGTTTCTATTGTTGTAAAAAACACAACTAAAGGAATAACAACAGATTTTGGAGGTAAATTTACACTGTCTAATATTCAAAATGGAGAAACGTTAGTTTTTTCTTATCTTGGATATGTAACAAATGAAATTGTAATTAGCAATTCAAATTATTTAAACATAATACTTAATGAAGACACGCAACGGTTGAATGAAGTTGTTGTTACAGCCTTGGGTATTAAACGTGAGGAAAAAGCGCTTGGTTATGCTGTTCAAAAAGTAGCAGGTGAGTCTCTCCAAACTGTAAGAGGTATAGATGTTGGAACTTCTCTTACGGGTAAAGTTTCGGGTTTAAAAGTACTTAATAGCACTGAATTTGGTGCTGCCCCAGACATTCAAATTCGTGGAGAAAACCCTCTGTTGGTTATTGATGGTGTTCCGTATCAAAACATGACCCTTAGAGATATCGCTGCAGATGATATTGAATCTATGAGTGTACTTAAGGGAGCAACTGCTTCTGCACTTTATGGATTTAGAGGGCAAGGTGGTGCAATTATGATTACTACTAAAAAAAGTGGTAATGGGGGTTTATCGGTTTCTATAAATAGCGGATCTATGTTTTCTGCGGGTTTTCTGGCCATTCCTGAATTACAATCTACATTTGGACGTACAGTAAGTATAGCTACTAATATTTATGATAGAGGGGCAAATGGTTCATGGGGAGTGCCTATGGACGGACGTGAAGTTATTCAATGGGATCCTATTTCAAAAACACTAGTACCTATGCCGTATTTACCAATAGGAAAAGATAATTTTAATAATTTTCTTGAACAAGGTTATATTTTAAATAATAGCATCAGTATTTTACAACAAGGTGAAAAGGGAAGTTTCCGTGTTTCTGCTACAAAAGTGGACAATGTAGGTCAATATCCAAATTCTAAATTTAACAAATATACTTTTAGTTTAGGGGGTGAAATGAAGACAGACAAATTTAGTCTATCCTCTACCATGTCTTATAGTAAGCAAACTTCTCCAAATTTAGGATTTAATGGTTATAGAGCTTATGACCCTATGTACAGCATGCTTATTTGGGGAGCTGGAGATTGGGATGTTAGAGATTATAAAGACTATTGGATAGTTAAAAATGAAATACAAAACAGTAGTTACACTGCTGGAGCTAATAATCCTTATTTTGATAGAAACGAAAGAACAAGAAGTGCAAATAAGGATATTCTAAATGGAATGCTTTCAGTTAATTACGATATTAATTCGTGGTTAAAAGTTACAAATCGTGTTGGGTTAGATACTTATAGTAATGTGCAGGAAGTAACTGTTTCAGTAGGTTCATTCCAAGGAGCAGGTACCGCCAAAGTTATTGATGGAGGTTCAGAAATTTGGGGGGAATCAAGAAAAGGTTCCTTTAACAAAGGAATTGCAAGAGGCTACAGTATAAATGAAGATTTAATATTTTTATTTAATAAAAAAATAAATGATTTTGTGGTAGATGGTCTTGTAGGTGGTTCCATTTCATACAATCAAGATGAAGGTATAGAGGCTTTAACTAAAGGAGGTCTTTCAATACCAGGTTTTTATTCACTTAAGGCATCCATACTTCCAGTTTCAGTAAATTCAAAAATATATAAAAGACAAGTAAATAGTTTATATGGTCGTATGGGAGTATCATATAAAGGAATTATTTTTGCAGAAACTACTTTGCGTAATGACTGGACTTCAACACTTTCAAAAGATAATCGCTCCTACTTATATCCATCTTTTTCAGCAAGTTTTGTAGCTTCAGAACTATTACCTAAAACAGATTGGTTATCATTCTGGAAAATTCGTGCATCTCAAACAACTGCAAAAAAACCAGCTGACATCTATGATATTAACATGGCTTATACAATTACACCAAATGCTTGGGGTAATTTAACTTCAGCATCTTATCCTGGAACAATTCGTGGGACAGATCTTAATGCAGAATCTTCATCAACATTTGAGGTGGGAACGGCAATGAAGTTTTTCAATAAAAGGGCTTCCTTAGACGTATCCTATTACAACAAAAGAATGTATGATTTTTTAAAACCAAACACAATTAGTCAGGCATCTGGTTATGACAAAAACTATATAAATATAGACGAAGAAATTACTAGAAAAGGAATTGAAATTTCTGCAGATGTAACACCATTTAAAACAGCAGATTGGCAATGGGATCTAAATTTAAACTGGTCTAAATATGCACGTTATTATACAAAATTAGATGATGATTTTTCTACTGACCAACCTTGGGTAAAAGTTGGAGAGAGAGTTGATTATTATATAATTAATGACTATTTAAAAGATCCAAGTGGAAACATAATTCACAGTAACGGTTTGCCTGAATATTCAAAATTTGGTTCAAAATTTGGAAACTATGATCCAGATTGGATTTGGGGGCTGAGTTCAAGTTTAAAATATAAAAATTGGGCGTTACAGGTCTCGTTTGATGGACGTGTAGGGGGATTAGCTCAAACAAGTACTGAAATGTATATGTGGATTTCAGGTTCTCATCCAGATTCAGTTGTACCCGAAAGAATGCTAGACGCCACACTACCTGGTACGAGCAACTACACGGGTCAAGGTGTTAAAGTAGTTTCAGGAGATGTGAGTTTTGATACTTATGGTAATATAGTTACTGATACACGTATGTATGCACCAAATGATATCCCTGTAACTTATAAGACTTACATTAGTAAATATCACAAAGGTACAGCATGGGGCGGATCTCCTTCTCCGGTAGATACTTACAGTACTACATTTTTTAAAATGAGAGAAATGTCAATTACTTATATTGTATCTAAAGAGTTTTCAAATAAGTTAAATGCCAAAAATATTTCAGTTTCTGCAATAGGGCAAAACCTATTATTATGGACAAAAGATTTTAAATACTCTGATCCCGATGGTGGAAGTGATGACTTTAGTGATCCATCTCAAAGATATATAGGGTTTAATTTAAAACTCGATTTCTAATTTATTAACTAAGAAATTTAAAAAAAATGAAAACAATAAAAAAACTTGTAACAACAGGAACCATTCTAATCTTGTTATTGGTAGTTGGCAGTTGCAGCAACTTTGATGATTTGAATGATAATCCGGATGCAACTACAGAAGGAAATGCAGCAATGCTATGTACTAATGTCGTATTACGAATTACAGAATTTGGAGGAAAAGATTCAAAAGCAATGATTTCAGATAATGCCCTCCCTAAATACGTAGGTTATGCAAATGAAGGACAATTAGCTTCCCAATATAATTTAATAGGAGGCAGTAGTTTTGGTGCAATGACAATACTTCCGAATATTGATAAAATGATTGAGTATGCAACAGGGAGCACTATGGAGAATTCCTATAGAGGAGTTGGAAAATTTGCAACAGCTTTGATGTTCTATAATCTTACGATGGAAATGGGAGATATTCCTTATTCTGAAGCTAACCTTGGTCAAAATGGTGTTTATAAGCCAAAATATGATTCTCAAGAAACTGTTTTGATTGGTGTATTAAATGATTTAGTTGAAGCTGATCAATTTTTTGCAACAGGAATAACATTTACAGGTGATCCAACGCCATATAATGGAAATCCTGAAAAATGGCGTAAAGCAACTAATGCATTGGCTTTGAAAGTATTAATGAGTTTAAGTAAAAAAGAAACAGTTGCTTCATTAGATGTAAAAAATCGATTTGCAACGATTGTAGCTGCTGGTAATTTAATGGATGCGTCAACAGGTTTTTATGGGCTAAACTATTCAGCTACTAATAAGCATCCAATTTCTGGAACAAATGATTTGTTTACATCAAAAACTATTTTAAGTTCTTTACTTGTTGAAAATTTAAAATTACTAAATGACAATCGTTTGTTTTATTTTGGTGAACCAGCAGTAGCTGAAATAACTGCAGGAAAATTAATGTCAGATCCTGCAGCCTATATAGGCGTTGATGTTGAAATGAACTATTCTCAAATGAATTTAAACCATAGTGCTGGTTTATACTCCTTACTCAATAAACGTTATTTATCTCAAGAAGCTACTGAGCCTTTGAGAAAAATTACTTATGCAGAACAAGAACTAATTCTTTCTGAAGCTGTAATTCGTGGTTGGATTACAGGTTCAGCTCAAACACATTACGAAAACGGTGTTAAAGCTGCTTTGACTGATGTTATGGAAGTTACATCAAGTTTTGCACACGAGAAAGCGATTACTTCGACCTATATTAACACTTATTTTGTTGGAGAAGCTGCATTTAAAGCTACTACTAGTGACCAATTGAAGCAAATTTGGATGCAACGTTATATTCTTAACTTTATGCAAGAAGCACAATCAAGCTTTTTTGAATACCGCAGAAATACGTATCCAATTTTTCCAATTAATGTCGCTACGAGTTTAAATACTGAAAATTTATCAGGGATACCAATGCGTTGGACTTACCCTAGTTCTGAAAATTCGGTTAATCGAGAAAATTTAATAATCGCATTAGATCGTCAATATGAAGGTTATGATGAGATTAATAAAATAATGTGGGTGCTTAAATAATTAATGAATTTAAAATAATTGTCTAGGAGAATTTCTCCTAGACAATTATTTTCAAAAAATATTTCAGAAAAGGATACTTTTTATTTTAATTGTCATTTATATTTAAATAACCAATAGGGTGTAATTTAATATGCCTTAGGATAACAAGCAATATTATTAGATTTTTTATGTTTGTTGTCTTGAAAAATATTTTCAATATTATTTGACTTAATTTTTTATCAGTTGCATCTGTTATTCATAAATGCAGAAGCAACTTTAAAACAAGCCGTTACTAAATGAACAAATTTAAATTAACATACTTTTTCCTATTGATTACAGTTTTTACACTTTTTTCAGGATGTAATTCAAATAAATCAGTTACACAAAGTAAAATTGTATTTGCTGATAATAAAGTTATAGCTCACAGAGGTGCTTGGAAAAAACATAATCTTCCGCAAAACTCAATAGCATCCCTAAAACAAGCTATTAAATTAAATTGTACAGGTTCTGAATTTGATGTTAGAATGACTTTAGATGGGATTCTAATTATTAATCATGACCCACGTTACAATAATTTAGAAATTGAAAAGACCAACTACTCAAAGTTAGTAGCTTTTAAATTATCCAATGGAGAAAAACTCCCTACTTTAAAAGAATATTTATTGGCAGGTATTGAAAATAATACAGCTACTAGGTTAGTTTGTGAAATAAAACCTTCAAAAATAAGCAAAGAAAGAGGACAGTTAATTGCTGCTAAAGTGGTTCAACTAGTTGAAAAGCTAAAAGCAAAGGACCTGATTATATATGTAAGTTTTGATTATGAAATTTTAAAAAAAATTAGAAAAATAGACCCAACAGCTTCAACACAATATTTAGAAAGTGATAAATCTATAGTTCAATTAAAAGAAGATGGTATTAGCGGTGCAGATTACTATTATGCTGATTACAAAAACCATGTTGAATGGATTGAAAGCGCGAAAAAAAACAACATAACATTAAATGCTTGGACCGTAAATAAAGTTGCTGATATGGATTGGTTTTTAGCAAATAATTTTGATTTTATGACCACAGACGAACCAGAATTATTATTGGAAACAGCAAAAAAATGGTCTGCTATTTATAAAGATTATAATCTGGTTTGGTCCGACGAATTTGAATATTCAGGGTTGCCAGATGATACAAAATGGAATTATGAAGTTGGTGGCAGTGGTTGGGGAAATAATGAAAAACAGTTTTATTTAGAAAAATCACTCGAAAATTCATTTGTAAAAGATGGCAAACTTCATATTGTGGCTTTAAAAAAAGATTTTGAAAATAATAATTATACTTCTGCGCGACTAGCCACTTATAAGAAATTTTTATTACAATATGGTAAAGTTGAAGTGATGGCAAAATTGCCAGAAGGAAAAGGAACTTGGCCGGCAATATGGATGTTACCCGAAAGTCTTCGAGAGAAAAAAGAAGTTTGGCCACTTTGTGGAGAAATAGATATCTTGGAACATGTGGGTAAAGATCCAAATGTAGTGCACACATCGCTTCATACTGAATTGTACAATTTTTGGAAAAAAAATCAATATACCCATTTTGAAAAATTACCTGATGTCTTTAATGACTTTCACTTATATGGAATTGAGTGGACACCAGAGAGCATTCAGTTTTTTATAGATAATAAGTTGTTTTATGAAGCTATAAAAGGGGAAAATGGAAAGGTAACTACCAACGAAGGATGGCCTTTTGATAAACCGTATTTTTTAATTTTAAATCTTGCCATTGGCGGAAATTGGGGAGGCAACATAGATGATGCAATTTTTCCTTCCGAAATGTTAATAGATTATGTTAGAATATACCAGAAACCAATATCCAACAATTAGTATGAAAAAATTAGTTATTTTATTAATATTTATTGGATTGAGTTCAAACTCATATACCCAAACTTTTACTGCAATGACTTACAACATTCGTTTGGATGTTGCTGTTGATGGAGAAAATGCTTGGCCTCTTCGTAAGGAATATTTGACTTCTCAAATACGATTTTACGAACCAGATATTTTTGGAGTTCAAGAAGCAACTCCTAATCAGGTTGTTGAAATGTCAGCATTACTTCCTCAATACAATCAGGTTGGCGTTGGAAGAGATGGCGAAGGTAAAGGTGAATCTTCAAATATTTATTATAAAAAAGACCGATTTATTGTAAAAGAAACAAATACTTTTTGGCTTTCGGAAACACCGAATGAAATTTCAAAGGGTTGGGATGCAGCCTTTAATAGAGTTTGTACTTATGCTTTGTTGAAAGACAAAAAAACAAAAAATAAAATTTGGGTTTTTAATACCCATTTAGACCATATAGGAGAAGAAGCTCGAACAAATGGAATTCAATTAATTCTTTCTAAAATAGCAACTCTAAACACTAAAAATTGTCCGGTGGTATTCATGGGTGATTTCAATTCTGAACCATCTACTGAAAGAATTATAAATCTAAAAAAAGAAATGAATGATTGCAGGGATGTATCCAAAGAAAAACCTTTCGGTCCTATTGGAACATTCAATGGATTTCAGCATAATGAGCCTGTAACTCTTTTAATTGACTATATTTTTGTGTCTAAAAACAACAAATTAAAAGTCAAAAAATATGCTATTTTAAGTGATTCAAAAGATTTAAAATATCCATCAGATCATTTACCTGTTTATGTAAAATTGAGTTATAAATAATGAAGCTGTAAAGCATTAGAAACATGAAAAATAGAACAATAGCCCTACTTTTTATAGGTACTATTTTTGGATGTACTCAAAAAAAAATGAGATTAAATCAGAACTATACTAACTGAAGATAAATAAACCAAAACCAACTTTAATTATGTCAAAAAAAGTAGTATTTATAGCATTTGTAGTCTCTTTAGGTGGATTTTTATTTGGTTTTGATGCCGGAATTATTTCAGGAGTCATGTCTTATGCAGGACCAGAATTTAATTTAAACGATGCCCAGACAGGATGGGTTGTAAGCTCACCATCTTTCTCAGCCATGATAGCAATGCTAGTTGCGGGCAGATTGAGTGATGTTATTGGGCGAAAAAAAATATTGATTGTAGTGGCATTTTTATATGCAGTTTCAGCCTTGGCTTCAGCCTATGCAACTACCTATGAAATGTTGTACATAGCAAGAATGATTGGAGGATTGGCTTTTGGAGCTGCTTTAATTTTAGCACCAACTTATATTGCTGAAATATCTTCCGCAGAAAACAGAGGAAAATTAGTTTCCATTCAACAATTGAATATCGTACTTGGTTTTTTTGCTGCTTTTTTAAGCAATTATTATTTTAATAGATTAAACTCTTCAGGAAATTCATTTTTAACCGATGAAAATGTTTGGAGATGGATGTTAGGAGTTGAATTTATCCCAGCCGTTTTGTACTTTATTTTTATGTTTTTTGTTCCAAGAAGTCCACGTTGGCTATATACCAAAGGTAAAGTTGATGAAGCACAAATGGTTTTGCATAGTCTGCACGATGAACAAACAGCAAAAATTGAAATTGAATCTATTGAAAAGAATATTGGCGAACACAAAAAAGATGAGAAAGTTTCAATGGTGGAACTTTTAAAACCATCATTACGTTTTATATTAATTGTTGGTCTGGTATTGGGTGTACTTCAACAAATTACAGGTATAAATGCAGTTTATTTTTATGCAACCTCCATTTTTAAACAAACAGGTATTGGAACAGATGCTTCTTTTGCATCTGGAATATTATTGAGTTTAACAACGGTATTTTTTACAATAATCGCAATATTCTTGATTGATAAAATGGGAAGAAGACCTTTATTATTAGTTGGAATTGCTGGAATAGCGATCAGTTTATTAGTATGTGCTTACGGATTCAATCAGGCTACATATGAACTTACTTCAGAAGAAATTGCACAGTTTGAAGATATTGATAACAGTAAATTAAAAGTTTTCGTCAATAAGCAATACGACAATGATATCGATTTTAAAAACGATATGAAATTGGCTTTAGGCAACCAAGTATATGCAAAAAATGAAGGGACTATTTTAGAAGCGGCAACAAACATTAATGCCACCTTAGTGCTAATTGGTATTTTAGGCTTTATAGCTTGTTTTGCTTTTTCATTAGGACCAGTAATGTGGGTAATGTTATCAGAATTATTTCCAAATAAATATAGAGGATTGGCCATTGGTGTTATTGGTTTTGTGAATTCATTTATTAGCTGGGTAGTTCAACAGGTATTTCCTTGGGAATTATCAAACTTTGGAAATGCAATGAGTTTCTTAATATTTGGAGTCATAGCCTTATTCGGCTTCTTTATTTTACTAAAAATATTACCGGAAACCAAAGGAAAATCATTAGAACAAATTGAATTCGATTTAGTAAAAGATTAATGTGTATAAAAAAATAGTTATACAATATTGAATAAATTATAAACCAACATAAACCAAAAAAAATGAAGAATTTAGTCACAATTTTTTTGTGCATTACCTTATTTGGGTGCAACACAAAACAACCAAATCCAGCATCAACGGGTAACGAAAACAACCCAGCCAAAGTTGAATTAAAGAAGACCAATGGAAAATTTGAATTGTATGTAAACAATTCACCTTTTTATATAAAAGGTGCAGGTTTAGAATTTGGCAATATAGCAGCGGTTGCAAAACACAATGGAAATTCCTTTAGAACTTGGAGAACCGAGAACGGACAGAAAACGGGCAGAGAAATATTAGATGAAGCTAAAAAAAATGGTTTAATGGTAACCATGGGCATTGAAGTTGCGAGAGAGCGTCATGGATTTGATTACAATGATTCCATTGCTGTAAAAGAACAATTTGAACGCATCAAAAAAGAAGTAGTAGCCTTAAAAGACCACCCTGCATTGTTAATTTGGGCAATAGGGAATGAACTGAATTTACGTTACACCAACCCGAAAGTTTGGGATGCCGTAAATGACATTTCAAAAATGATACACGAAGTAGATAAAAATCATTTAACAACCACAACATTAGCAGGTATATCAAAAAAGGAGATTGCTCAGATTAATGAACGTTGCTCAGATTTAGATTTGCTATCCATTCAAATGTATGGCAACTTACCTGATTTGCCTAAACTGGTTAGAGAGTATGGTTGGGAAGGTGCTTATATGGTTACGGAATGGGGTGCAACCGGGCATTGGGAAGTTCCAAAAACAAAATGGGGCGCTCCTATAGAGGAAACCAGCACGTTAAAAGCCGCTAATTATTTAAAAAGATATAAAGGAGGAATTGAAGCTGATTCACTACAATGTATAGGTTCTTATGTTTTTCTTTGGGGCAATAAACAAGAGCGAACACCAACATGGTACGGCATTTATTTAGAGGACGGAAAAGAAACTGAATCGGTTGATGTGATGCATTATATTTGGAACGGAACATGGCCAGAAAACGGGGCACCTCAAATTAAAACATACACTTTAGATGGAAAAACGGCTTATGAGAGTGTAACACTTAAAGCTGGAAAATCATATTTAGCATCCTTAAAAGTTACAGATACTGAAAATGACTCAATCAACTATTCTTGGGAAATATTACCAGAAAGTGTTGTTTTACAAGACGGTGGAGATGTTGAAAAGCAACCAGAAAGTCTTGAATTTGAAACTATCAACCAAAATAATGGAGACCTTACTTTTATGACCCCAACAAGTGGAGTGTATCGCTTATTTGTATATGCAGAGGATGGAAATGGTCATGCAGCAACAGCAAATATTCCGTTCAAAGTAAATTAAATATACTAAGAAAGCCTTTTATAAGTAGTATTAAATAGGTGAATGAATAGGTTAATATGCAGTAATTAGTTTAGTAATAAATAAATATGAAAAAAGTTTTACAAATAGTTTTTTTGATTGTAATTGTTTTGAGTTGTTCAACAATGGAGCAACCCAGAAACAATTCTCAAAAAATTAGCAGTTTAAAAACGAATGAAACCGAGCAAAAAATTTCAGCCCTTTTAGCCCAAATGACACTTAAAGAAAAAGCTGGGCAAATGTTAAATATTGGTTTGCCAGCTATTTTAGAAGGAGGATATTGGGATGCAAAAGAGCGTGCTGTTTTTAGTCAGGAAAAATTTAAAAAGCTACTTATTGATTATGCTGTTGGTTCAATTCATAATACACCTGGTTATCCTGCAGAAAGGGAAGATTGGTATCAAATAGTTAAAAAAATTCAGGATTCAGCAATGCAAAAAACACGTTTGGGAATTCCTGTTTTATATGGAATTGATAATATTCACGGTGCTAATTATGTAAATGGCTCTGTGATGTTTCCACATCAAATTGGGATTGCAGCAACTTGGAATACCGAACTTTCAAAAAAAAATGCCGAAATTACTTCATATGAATCAAGAGCTGCATCACTTCCTTGGAATTTCAACCCAAATGCCGATGTTGCAATGAGTCCGCTTTGGGGGCGAATTGGTGAAAGTTTTGGAGAAGATCCATATTTAGTTTCAGAAATGACAGCTGCTTATATTCAGGGTTCGCAACAAAAAGGATTGCAAGATTCAACGAGTACAGCTGTTTGTATAAAGCATTACATTGGTTATGGCGCTGGAAGAAATGGAAAAGACAGAGCCAATGCTCTAATACCCGAAAACAGCTTACGCCAGTATTTTTTACCTCCATTTGAAAAAGCTATTAAAAATGGAGCTATGGGTGTAATGATTAGCTCAAATGCTGTTAATGGAATACCTTGTCATATCAACAAATATTACATAACTGATATTTTAAAAGGTGAATTAGGTTTTAAAGGTGTAGTAATTTCAGATTTTAGCGATATTGATTATTTAATAAGTGCACATCAATCCGCAAAAAATAAGCGAGAAGCTACAAAAATGGCTGTGAATGCAGGATTGGATTTATTGATGAATCCTTTTGATGCTGATGTGGTGGATTACATTGTTGATTTGGTTGAAAAAGGAGAAATTTCAATAGCAAGAATTGACGATGCCGTTACCAGAGTGCTGCGACTCAAATTTTACTTGAATCTTTTTGAAGTCCCTTATAACAATCCGAAAGATTACCCTGATTTTGCAAGTGAAGCACATACTGAAGCAAATTACCAAACTGCAAGTGAAGCAATAACGTTATTAAAAAATAATGAAAATATGTTGCCTCTTGCTAAAAACAAAAAAGTATTGGTTACAGGTTATACAGCTAATTCAATAAATATATTAAACGGTGCTTGGTCAAGGTCTTTTTTAGGCAGAGAAACAAAATTTAACGACCCTAGTAAATTAACAATTCTAGATGCCATAAAAAAGCAAGTTGGTTCGACAAATGTTGAATTTGTGGAAGGTACCGATTATTTGGATGACATTAATTCAGAAGAAGCAGTTTCAAAAGCTAAAAATGCAGATTATATAATTGTTTGTGTTGGTGAAATTCCTGCAAGTGAAAAACCTTCGGATATTAATGAGTTGGAATTGCCAAAAGTTCAACAAGAATTAGTTAATAAACTATCTAAATCGGGTAAGCCAATTATTTTAGTAATGGTTCAAGGGCGACCAAGAATAATAAGAGAAATAGAGCCTTTGGTTGATGCAATTGTAATGGCTTACTTACCAGGTGATGAAGGCGGACGTGCAATTTCAGATGTTTTGTATGGCAACACAAACCCAAGCGGAAAACTGCCATACACGTACCCAAAATATTCCGGAAATCACTTGACGTATTATCATAAAAAAACGGACATTAGAGATGCAGATTGGGGTTATAATGGCTTTTATCCTCAATTTGAATTTGGTTTCGGACTGTCTTACACAACTTTTGAGTATTCGAATTTAACAATTAGTACTGATACTTTAGTAGGTTCAGAAGAACTTAAAATTGCTGTTGATGTTAAAAATACAGGTACTCATGAAGGAAAAGAAGTGGCACAAGTTTATTTAAAAGATTTAGTGGCTACAGTTTCTCCAGATTCAAAAAAATTAGTGAGGTTTTCTAAAATCAATTTAAAAGTAGGAGAACAAAAAACAATTTATTTTAGCTTAACTTCAGAAGACTTAAAATCTATTGGATTGGATAATAGATGGATAATTGAAGAAGGAGAATTTGAAGTTCAAGTTGGAGGAAGCCCGAAAGAGTTACTTAAAAAAATATTTTATTACAAATAAAAAAATATAAATTATTAAATTACAAACAAAATACAGCTTTTGAAGATGTATTTTCTCCAATGATAGGATTATCAGGAAAACCTAAAAAATGGTTTATTGAAGATGATTTGCGCATGACAGATGAAGGATGTGAATTATGGACCAAAATTTTAGCACCATACATTAAGGATTAATAAGTCTATTTTAAATTTAATAACTAATTATGATGAGGCATTTAATCATAAAAATTTTACTTTTTATTCCGTTTATTGCAATTTCACAAGAGTTGTTAATCAACACTTCAAACAGAAACACAACTTCGTTAAACGGAACGTGGAATTATATTGTAGATCCTTACGAAACAGGATATTATAATTACAGGTATGAACCTTACGATCAATTACCTGAAAAAAATAATTCCGCATTTTATAATAATTATCACGCCTCTAATAAATTAGAATTGGTAGAATATGATTTTGATAAATCACCCACATTAACAGTGCCTGGCGATTGGAATTCTCAATACGAAAAACTGTTTTACTATGAAGGAACTATTTGGTATAAACGCTCTTTTGATTATTCATTTTTAAATGAAAATAATAGATTGTTTGTATATTTTGGAGCCATAAATTACAAAGCTGAAGTTTATTTAAATGGGAAAAAATTAGGCATACATGAAGGTGGATTTACACCTTTTAATTTTGAAGTAACAGATATTGTAAAACCAAAAGGCAATTATTTAGTCGTTAAAGTTGATAATAAACGTTTTAAAGAAGCAATCCCAACAATAAATACTGATTGGTGGAATTATGGCGGAATTACCAGAGATGTTAAACTAATTGAAGAGCCAAAAACATTTATTCATGATTATAAAGTCCAACTTAAAAAAGGAAATGCAAATATAGTAAGTGGTTATGTTAAATTAAACAATAGTTTAGGCAATGAAGCAGTTACTATTTCTATTCCAGAATTAAAAATCAACAAAACTTATACTGCAAAAAATGGAGCTATTGAATTTGAAATAAACACAAAAAAGATAAGTTACTGGTCGCCAGAATCACCTAAGCTATATGATGTTTTCATAAAAACAGCTCAGCAATCCTTAAAAGATGAAATAGGTTTTAGAACTATTGAAACAGTTGGTCCAGATATTTTATTAAACGGAAAATCTATTTTTTTAAGAGGAATTTGTATTCACGAAGAAAATGCGATGCGTGGGGCAAGAGCCTATAATAATGCTGATGCATTGGTAGCACTTAATTGGGCAAAAGAATTGGGTTGTAATTATGTAAGGTTAGCGCATTACCCACATAATGAATATATTGTAAAATTAGCAGACAAAATGGGAATGATGGTTTGGGAGGAAATTCCGGTATATTGGACAGTAGATTTCACCAATAAAAAAACATTGAATATTGCTAAAAACCAACTAACTGAAGCCATTACTAGAGATAAAAACCGTGCTGCAATTATCATTTGGTCAATGGCAAATGAAACTCCACCTTCTGAGGCCAGAAATACATTTTTGAAAAATCTTATCAATCATTCCAAATCGTTGGATGATACCAGATTGGTAAGTGCAGCTCTTGAAAAACATTATAAAGATGGATTTAATGTTGTTGATGATGAAATTGGAAACTATTTAGACATTGTTGCTTTTAATCAATATACAGGATGGTATGGTGGCTCATTGGAAGACGCCCCAAATGCAAAATGGAATATTAAATTTAACAAACCAGTTGTAATTTCAGAATTTGGTGGTGGTGCATTACAAGGTTTTCACGGAACAATACAAGAACGTTGGACAGAAGAATATCAAGAATATTTGTATGAACAAAACCTGAAAATGATTGAAAAAATTCCAAACATTAGAGGTACAAGCCCTTGGATTTTAAATGATTTTAGATCACCTAAAAGAGTACTTCCAGACATTCAAGATGGCTGGAATAGAAAAGGCTTAATATCAAACCACGGTATAAAAAAGAAAGCCTTTTTTACAATGCAAAACTTCTATAAAAAAATGAAACTTCAATATCAATAAAAATGTCAAAAAAAATAATTTTACTCGCAAGTGTAATAGGCTTAATAGCATTTGAATCTTGTTCAAATAAGAAGAAAATAGTAGAAATTTCCTCACCAAAATATGAGTTGGTTTGGGCTGATGAGTTTGAAGGTAATAATGTCAATTTAGATAACTGGACTTTCGAAATATGGGATGCAGGAAAAGTAAATAACGAATGGCAAAAATATGTTGAGGACACAGATAATTATAAGGTACAAAATGGGATACTAGCTATTACTGCAACCAAAACAGGCGAAAATAAAAAAGGAGGCTATACATCTACCCGTTTATCAAGTCTAAATAAAAAAGAATTTAAATATGGTCGCATTGAATTTAGAGCAAAAATGCCAAATGGAAAAGGGACTTGGCCTGCTTTATGGATGTTAGGTTCGAATCGTAAAGAAGTTGGCTGGCCAAAGTGTGGAGAAATTGACATTATGGAATATGTTGGCTACCAACCCAATACAATACATACAAATATTCATACCCAAAATGATTATGGCGTTACAAATAATAAAGTAGCCATAAACACAAAAACTGCTGAAGAGGAGTTCCATATTTATGGTATTATTTGGACAGCCGAAGCAATTAGTTTTTATATAGATTCACCACACAATATAAAAAATACCTATGCTCCAATAGAAAAAAATGCTGATAACTGGGCGTATAGCCAACCATTTTATTTGATTATGAATTTTGCTGTTGGCGGGGCTTGGGGAGGAGTACAAGGTGTAGACGAAACAATATGGCCACAAACTATGGAAGTGGATTATGTTAGAGTTTATCAATTAAAATAAAAGTAAGACCGTTGCACGGTAAATTTTTACAAAAAAATGGTAAAAAATTCATTCAACTATTTGAATATCAGAATATTAATTTGTATATTAGTGGTATGAAACTAGTAAAAAATCCTACTTTAGCTGACAGCATTTGTGATTTACGTTCACGAATTGCATAGCACATCACGAATACCAAAATTGAAATAAAAATAATGAATAAAGATCAAAACGGTATTTTTTAACCAAATCAATACACTTTTAGATTGGGAAAAAATAAGTCGTATTATAGACAAGCACTACACAAAAGGAAAAAGCGCCACAGGAACCCCAAGTTACGATGGCCTACTTTTATTCAAAATGTGTTTATTGCAAACTTGGTATGGATTAAGCGATTATGAAGTGGAAGACAGAGTTAATGACAGCATATCTTTTGGGTATTTCTGCGGATTGACAATCGACCAAATAGCACCTGACCACAGTACCGTAAGCCGGTTTAGAACAGCAATGACCCAAGCGGGTGCCTATGAAAAATTATTCAAGGAAATAAACAGCCAACTGGAACAAGGTAAAATCATTGTAAAAACGGGGGCTATTGTAGATGCCAGCGTGATTGACACTCCATTAAAACCTAAAGGAAAAACGACGCATAAAGTGACCCAAGACAGAGAAGATGAGCAAGAAGTAGAAGTAACCAAAGAATATGCAGAAAGTGTGGACACAGATGCCAGTTGGTTAAAGAAGGGCGGGAAATATTATTTTGGCTACAAAAAACACCACGTTACTGATAATGAAGGTTTAAAATTTACAAGTAAATTTTCAAATTTCTGAAGGGGGCAATCTGAAAGACCGTTTCTATTTGTGAGCATTTGCAAGTTTTTAATGACTTATAAATTGTATATTTGATTTAAAATTGAAAGTTAAAACCAATTAATGGAAATCAAAGGTTGAGTCAAAAAATCGATCACAAAAATAACCAAAAATAACATGGAGTAAGAGAAATCACTTTATTTCTGCATTAAATGTTTAATCAAAGTGTTTATTAAATGTTTTTAACTTTCAAAATTTCCAATTTTCCAACTTCCGGCCAAATGAAACCTTTTCAATTCAAACAATTTACTGTTCAACAAGATAAAACAGCCATGAAAGTGGGTACTGATGGTGTTTTATTGGGTGCTTGGGCGAATTTGGATTTTAATCCGGACAGTATTTTAGACATTGGTGCCGGAACGGGTTTAATAGCTTTAATGATGGCGCAAAGAAGCAATGCTGAAACCATTGATGCCATTGAATTGAATGATGCCGCTTATGAACAAACGGTTGAAAATTTTGAAAACAGCGACTGGGGAGATCGGTTGTTTTGTTACCACGCCTCATTACAGGAATTTAGGGATGAAATTGAGGATAAATATGATTTCATTATTTCAAATCCTCCTTTTTATACGTCTACCTACAAAGAACTTTCAGAAGAACGCGCCATGGCACGGCACTCAGAGAGTTTAACCTATTCTGATTTATTGGAATCTGCTTCAAAATTATTGTCAAAAAGGGGAAATTGTGCATTTATCATTCCATTTGAGGAAGCCGAAAACTTTATTAAAATTGCTAAAGAGAACAAGCTTTTTCCAAACAGAATTACGAGCGTTAAAGGTGCGGTAAATTCTGCGGTTAAAAGAAGTTTGCTTCAGTTTTCATTTACAAAAACGGAGACAATTTCAAATGAATTAACCTTGGAATTATCCAGGCATAATTACACTTCTGAATATAAAATTTTAGTTAAGGATTTTTACCTGAAATTGTAGCAATTATCCAGTTACACGTTCTGGATTGTAACCCAAATAAGGTCCTTTTTTTTCGTGAAACACAATGCCGTTTTCTTCCAGCTCTTTTAAGATTGGTTCATAAACTTCTTTGCTGATTGGCATTTGAACGCCAGGCGTAGTAATTTCTCCATTTAATATTTTTAAAGTGGCTATGGCAACAGGCAATCCAACGGTTTTTGCCATTGCGGTATAAGTTTGATTGTCTCCAATGCAAACCATACTACTTTCAATTTGCTGTTTTTCACCATTTAATTCATAGCCAAAAAGATGCTGCATTACAATCATATCTTTGTCATTTTCTTTTAATGACCAGCTGTCTCTTAAAATCTTTTCGAGAATTTGGGCAGGCGTCGCATTTTTCAATCTAACCATTTTAGTCCCGTTAAAAATATCCAATTCGGTTAATTTGTCCCAAACAATATCATCCTGATCAATTTTCAAGTAATAGCCCAATTTCAACTCAACAGAATCATAAGGGTTGTAAGCTAAAAAGGAGTTTGTAAAATCCCTATAACTCATGTGTTCAGAATTTTCGATGGTGTAACTGTCATCGGTCATTCCCAATTGAATAAAAACATTCCAGGCTCTGGAAAAACCAACACGTCTAATGGTTCCTCTATATAAAGTCAAGATATTGTCTAAGCCATAAATGCTTTTATATTTCAGGGAATCTCTGTTGGCGTAGGCTTCAAATTTCCCATAGCCGTCTATTTTTAAAATTTCTGTTCGCCTAAATAATTTATGATAAGGAATGTATTTGTAGGTTCCTTCCTGCAAAAATTTAGCGGCACCGCCTTGTCCGGCCAAAACCACATTTCTTGGATTCCAGGTAAACTTGTAATTCCATAAATTGTCATCACTTTCCGGAGCTACCAAACCACCGCAAAACGACTCAAAAAGAAGCATTTTACCGCCCTTTTCGCGAATCTCATCAATTATCTTCATAGCGCTCATATGGTCAACACCGGGATCCAAACCAATTTCATTCATTAAAACCAGATTTTTTTCGACTGCTTCCACATGAAGTGCTTTCATTTCATTTGAAATATAGGAGGCTGTTACCATACTTTTTCCAAATTCTACGCAATCTTTCGCCACATTTATATGCAAATGTGCCGGAAGCATAGAAACAACAATGTCGGCATTTTTTATGGTTTCTTTTCTTTCGGTTTCGTTTAAAATGTCAAGCGATCTGGCAGTGCCGTTTTCATGATTTCCGACTTTGCTTTTGGCAAGTTCTAAAGAGACATCGGCAACGGTGATATGAAGATTTTCGCTAATTGATTTGTTTAATAAATAAGTTATTAAAGAAGAAGATGATTGGCCTGAACCAATAACCAGAATATTTCTCATTCTCGTATTTTTAAAGATTTAATAAGAATACGAAAATACAAATTTTAAGGCAAAAATTAAACTTTCCCGATAATTAATAACTGTCGTCTTCTATAGTTGATAAAATCTCTTTTGCTTTTTCAAAATCGGCACTGTTCACTTTAAGTTTATAACCTTCAACATAAGCCGTTCCAATAGTAGTCATCAAATTTTCATCAAAAATAAAACTATTAATTCCATAACTGGACAATAAGGTTTTAGCAATGTGAATTTCATGGATTAAACTGGCGACTAAAACGGTGACTAAGGAGTCTGAATTGCTTTGCATAATTTTTAATTTTAACCTAAATATACAAAATGTTGCTTTTATAAAATGATAAATTTTATCTTTAGAGCTTAATTTTATAATTACCAATGAAAAAAAATTTAGTAATTGCTTCTTTAATAGGTGCTTTAACCATAGTACTGGGTGCTTTTGGTGCCCATGCATTACAAGAAACTTTAAGCGTAAATGAATTAAAAAGTTTTGAAACAGCAGTTCGTTACCAAATGTATCATGCTATTGTGTTGCTGTTTGTAAATTCATTTTCAGGTTTTATTTTGAAAGATAAAAATACCATCAGCTATTTGTTTTTTGCGGGAATCCTGTTTTTTTCAGGGTCAATTTATGCAATTACATTAGGCGTAAATCCCAAAAGTATTTGGTTTATAACACCGTTGGGAGGTTTATTTTTTATTTTAGGATGGTTAAAAATGGGAATTTCCTATTTTAAGAAGGAATAATTGGTTGATTTGACAATTAATTTAAAATCCTTTTGAAATGTTTGTCGACCTAAACAAATAAATCTACTTTTGCCAAATATTTTTTCAAGAAAAATATTCAAAAAAAAGACTATTTTTGACAAATAACGAAAACGTTTTCGCAAAAAATAAACGATTTTCAAAATATGTAAAACGTTGCATTAAAGTATTTTATAATGTAGAAAACGTTATCGTAGATAGTCCGTTTTTACTGATAAATGTCATAAAAGCAACCCCGAGTTAGTGCGAAATTTGTTATATAAATAAAGAGTAATCAAAACATATAAAACACAGATTATGAAAAATATGAAAGATGTAATTGCTAATTCCTTGAGAAAATTAGGATTTAAAGATGTCAAAGAAATAATTTATAATCCATCATTCGATGAATTATATAATGACGAATTAGACCCTTCCTTGGAAGGTTTTGAAAAAGGATATTTGACCGAACTTGGGGCGATTAATGTAATGACCGGTAAATTTACTGGCC
The DNA here is from genome assembly GCA_016649745.1 of Flavobacteriaceae bacterium. Taxonomy (GTDB): domain Bacteria; phylum Bacteroidota; class Bacteroidia; order Flavobacteriales; family Flavobacteriaceae; genus Lutibacter. The sequence goes on from JAENXD010000002.1 coordinate 29,835, forward strand.
GTTCTCCTAAAGACAAATATATTGTAAAAGATAATGTAACTGAAGATACAGTTTGGTGGACCTCTGAAAAAGTAAAAAATGATAATAAACCAATCTCTCAACATGTTTGGTCTGATTTAAAAAAAACAGTTTTAGAAGAACTTTCTCATAAAAAAATATTTGTTATAGATGCATTTTGTGGTGCTAATGAAGATACCCGATTAAAAGTTCGTTTTATTGTTGAAGTTGCCTGGCAAGCACATTTTGTGAAAAATATGTTTATCCGCCCAACAGAAGAAGAACTTGAGAATTTTGGAGAACCTGATTTTGTAGTATTAAATGGATCTAAAACTTCAAACCCAAATTGGAAGGAACAAGGACTAAATTCTGAAAATTTTGTTGTTTTTAACTTAACAGAAAAAATGCAAATTATTGGTGGCACTTGGTATGGTGGCGAAATGAAAAAAGGAATGTTCTCAATGATGAACTACTATTTGCCATTAAGAGGAATTGCCTCAATGCACTGCTCGGCTAATGTTGGTAAAGATGGTGATACCGCTATTTTCTTTGGACTTTCCGGAACAGGGAAAACAACACTTTCAACAGATGCCAACCGTCAGCTAATTGGTGATGATGAGCACGGATGGGATAATGAAGGGGTTTTTAATTTTGAAGGCGGATGTTATGCAAAAACAATTAACCTTGATAAAGATTCTGAACCAGAAATTTATGCAGCCATTAAAAAGGATGCGCTATTAGAAAATGTAACTGTTGATGCCAATGGTAAAATTGATTTCAGTGATAATTCAGTAACTGAAAATACGCGTGTTTCTTATCCTATTTACCACATTAAAAATATAGTGAAACCAGTTTCTAAAGCTGGACCAGCCAAAAAAGTTATTTTCCTCTCTGCTGATGCATTTGGGGTATTACCTCCAGTTTCAAAATTAACGCATGAGCAAACTAAATATCACTTTTTGTCAGGTTTTACTGCAAAATTAGCAGGTACAGAACGTGGAATTACTGAGCCAACTCCTACTTTCTCATCTTGTTTTGGAGCCGCTTTTTTATCTTTGCACCCTACTAAATATGGTGAAGAACTCGTAAAAAAAATGGATGCCAATTGTGCAGAAGCATACTTGGTAAATACGGGTTGGAATGGAACAGGAAAACGTATTTCTATTAAAGATACGCGTGGAATTATCAATGCAATTCTAAATGGATCTATTGAAAAAGCGGAAACTAAAGTTATTCCTATTTTTAACTTAGAAGTGCCAACTTCTCTACCAGGAGTAGATACTAGTATTTTAGATCCAAGAGATACATATGCCGATGCATCAGAATGGACAAAAAAAGCAACAAAATTAGCTGGTTTGTTTATTAAAAACTTTGATAAATATACAGACAATGAAGAAGGTAAAGCTTTAGTGGATGCAGGGCCGCAACTGTAAGTGAAAATAAAATTAAAAATAAAGAAAAGTCTTCCAAACAGAAGGCTTTTTTTTATTTTTAAAAATTACATATCTTGCGAGAACTTATGATGAAGAAAAAAATAAAAGCGGTTAGCGGTTCCTTAAATCAATTTATGCATTTAGAAACAACAGCAAGTTTGCTTCTTTTTGCGTTTTCGATTTTTGCCGTAATTTGGGCAAATTCGCCCTTTAGCAGTACCTACGAGGAACTTTGGCATTACAAGTTTACAATCGGATTTGCAAACACGAATTTTCATTTGGAAAAATCGCTGATTTTATGGATTAATGATGGCTTAATGGCCATTTTCTTTTTCGTAATTGGTTTGGAGGTTAAACGTGAAATTTTAGCGGGCGAACTAACTACTTTGAGAAAAGCATCACTTCCTATTTTTGCTGCTATTGGTGGGATGTTATTTCCAGTATTGATATTTTTATTTTTCAATCAAGGAAAAGCAGGTATAAATGGATGGGGAATTCCAATGGCAACGGATATTGCTTTTACCTTAGGAATTTTAAAATTATTGGGAAATCGAGTGCCATTGGGATTGAAAATATTTTTAACGGCCTTCGCCATTGTTGATGATATTGGGGCAGTTATTGTTATCGCTGTTTTTTACAGCGCCAATATTCAATGGGATTTAATTGTTTATGCTTTGCTAATTGTTAGTACACTTGGCTTTTTAAGTTATAAGCATCTTTACTCCAAATACCTTTATTTTGTTTTTGGATTTGTGGTTTGGTTATTATTCTTAAAATCGGGAATTCACCCAACAATTGCAGGGATATTAATGGCATTTACCATACCTATGTACCGAGAAATTAATTTGAGTGACTATGTGCAGGAATTAACGGCACAGCTTCAAATTTTTAAAGGCTATAAATATAAAAACCCACAATTACTCAACAAAAAACAAATGGGTATTGTCGATGAAATAGACACGATTACCGATCAGGTGCAATCTCCGCTTCAACATTTGGAGCATTCACTTCATGGTTGGGTTTCTTATGTCATCATGCCAATTTTTGCTTTGGCAAATGCTGGTGTGGCATTAAGTTTTAGCGGATTGGAGAATACTGGCCACATTTCTCTAAATATTGCTATGGCATTGGTTTTTGGAAATACCTTCGGAATAATGCTGCTCTCCTTTTTAGCCATTAAATTGAAGCTGGCCGATTTGCCTGAAGGCGTGGAATTTAAGCAATTATTGGGAGTGAGTATTTTGGGCGGACTCGGTTTTACCATGTCCTTGTTTATTACCAACCTTGCCTACAACGATGAAATTTTTATTTCAGCCGCAAAAATGGGCGTTATTTTAGGTTCCCTAATCGCAGGATTTTTAGGATATATGGTTTTAAGAGTGCAACTGAAACCCAACAAATAAAGGACTAATACCAATTGAATTTTTAAATGTTGTATTAAAAATTTGAATTATTTTTAGTTCAGTTTAGAAATAAAACCTGCCGGTCGGCAGGCTGGTATAAGCATAGCCATTGCTACGATTCCATTTTATGACGACAAATGAGCTAAAAAGAAACGAATTTTATACGACATTTGAATGTTTAATTGGTATAGAGTAACCGTTGTTTGTATTTATATTCCACAAATTTAAAGTAGTTGTAAAGCTTGTAATTTACTTCTAAACCATAATCAACATTAAAATCATAGTCTATATGGTTTTCATAAATATCGCTTCGGTATCTTAATGGATTTGAGGCTCTAATATTCCATTCAGAAACATAAAACCGATTTTTTGTTTCATAAAATTCCTGTGAATAAAACCACATTGGTTTGGCAATCGTATTTAAATAGGTTTCGAATCCAATATCTGTAATAATGATTTCATATTCCAAACTGTCATTGGCAATTCTAACCGATTCTTTGGAAAGGTTAGCATCGCTTGTTTTTGCAGTTTTTGTTGTTGAAGAGCATCCAGCGATAAATAAACCAATGGCAACATAATAAAATAAAGTTTTCATAATCAATTGGTTTTAATTCAGTTAAAATTACAAAAAAAATATTAGGTTTTATGTTAAAATTTTTAATTTAGCTTTTCATTTAAATTGAACTGAAATGAACAAAACGCGTTGTGGATGGTGTAAAAACGATCCGCTTTATATGGCATATCACGATACAGAATGGGGTGTGCCCGTTTTCGCGGACGACAAATTATTCGAGTTTTTAATTTTAGAAACTTTTCAGGCGGGTTTAAGCTGGATTACTATTCTTCGGAAGCGAGAAAATTTCAGAAGTGCTTTTGATGATTTTGATTATAAAAAAATCGCAAATTATACCGAAGCAAAATTTGAGGAACTTTTGTTGGATGCCGGAATTATCAGAAACAGATTGAAAATTAAAGCAACCATTTCAAATGCAGTTGCTTTTATGGAAGTTCAACAGGAATTTGGTTCGTTTTCAACCTATATTTGGAGTTTTACCAATGGAAAACCCATTAAAAATAAATGGAAAACATTGAGTGAACTTCCTGCAACCACCGAATTATCAGATATTATTTCAAAAGATTTAAAAAAACGCGGATTTAAATTTGTGGGTTCAACAGTGATTTATGCACATCTGCAGGCTACCGGAATGATTAACGATCACATAATAGATTGCTTCAGGCATCAAGAAGTTTGATTTTGATTTAAGATTTTAGGTGTACGATTTTATGTCTTTTTAATTTTAACCTTTTTACGGTCCAACAATAATTCCCCCTTTGGGGGTTAGGGGGCTTTTTCGGGGGTTAGGGGGCTACCGGAATATAAATTTCCGTTACCCATTTTGCCGGATTTGCAGTTTCTTTTGGACCAACAGAATAAACCTCAAAGGGTTCAGCATCTTCAATTTCTGAAAAACCTTGAGCAGTGAGTCCATTATAAGCGGCTTCCCAAGCATCATTAGAAAACTTATAATCGCCTTTAAAAATCATTTTAAAGACTTTTTGAGGTTTTAAATAGCCTGTTAATACGTCTCCCGTTGTTATTACCCTTTCTTTTACAGGAATACAGGCAGAAAACATGACCGTATTATTTTCTTCATCCCATTTATGATTTAGTGTAAAGGGTTTTCCGGAAGGCTCAATATTATTATCTGCCATAAATTTTATAACAACAGGAAACATTCCACCCATTTTTTTCTCAAGATCATCTATTTTACAAGAAGTAGTTTGGTATAAATAATAACCGCCGCCGTAATCAACCATTCCTTTTAATTCAAAGGAATGTTTTTCCATTTCTTTCAAAATGTATTGCTCAAGCAATTCCAAACCTCTGTCATAAGTTGGAATCATGTTTTTTTCAAGACCTCCTTTAAAGAGCCAGTAAAATTTTTCACCAAATGAAATTTTGCCCCTCATTCCCCATGTAACTTCGGTGCCGAGATCAATTTCTGTAAAATTCCAATAAACTTCAGCAATATGACCTTTTCCAAAATCAATTTGTTGAATAATTTCTTTATTTGGAATGATGGATATGGTTTTCATAAATCCGACACCCTCTTTTCCTTTCCAGCTATAGGTAGCTCCAACACCTGAAGTTGTATCTTTAAATGAAGTTACCATAGTCGGATCCTTTTCAAGCCACGGACTCCAGTTTTCCCAATTTTTAAAATCATTAACATCGTCAAAAATTACTTCCGCAGGGGAATTTATAATTCTGGAACGGTGAAAGTCGTAATTACTTTTAAGAAGAGCACCATAAATGGATATTCCAATCACTGCGGCTAAAAGCAAAAAAATGAAGTATTTTAAATATTTCAAAATTGAAAATTTAGAATTAGTATCACTAAATTACTGAATTATTCTGTTATAAATTAGTAAATTTGTCGATAAATTTTAAATTATCCATCAGATGAAAATTAAATATTTTTTACCGGTGCTGTTAATGGCATCACTCTTGTTTTCTTGTGCCGATAAAAAGAAGGAAGAAAACACAAAAAAGGTAGCCTCAACAGAATTTAAAACTGAAGTTGAGCAATTTGCCGATATTAAAATATTGCGTTATCAAATTCCGGGTTTTGAAAACCTAACATTGAATCAAAAAAAATTAGTGTATTATTTATCTCAGGCCGGTATGGAGGGCCGTGATATGATGTATGATCAAAACTATCGTTATAACTTAAAAATTAGACGTGCTTTAGAAAATATTTACCAAAACTATGCCGGGGATAAAACCGTTGAAGACTGGAAAAATTTTGAAATCTACTTAAAAAGAGTCTGGTTTTCCAATGGCATTCATCATCATTATTCAAATGATAAATTTAAGCCAGAATTTTCAGCAGCATATTTCGACACTTTATTAAAAGAAACCAAAACCAATCTTACGGGAGAGGCTTATGAAGTTATTTTTAATGATAAAGATGCCAAAAAAGTAAATCTTGACGAAAGTAAAGGATTGTTGGAAGGCTCAGCCATTAATTTTTATTCACCCGATGTTACGGCAGCTGATGTAGATAAATTTTACGCTTCAAAAATTGATAAAAACGACAAAACACCTATTGAATACGGGTTAAATTCAAAACTGGTTAAAAATGTCGACGGCTCTTTGGAAGAAAAAGTTTGGAAAGTGGGAGGGATGTACAGCGCATCTATTGAAAAGATTGTGGGCTGGTTAGAAAAAGCGGTTGAGGTTGCGGAAAATGCAAAACAAGCAGAAGCCTTAAAATTACTGATCGAATATTACAAAACAGGTGATTTAAAAACTTGGGACTCCTACAATATTGCCTGGGCAACAAGTACCGATGGCGATATTGACTATATCAATGGATTTATTGAAGTATATAATGATCCAAAAGCGTTTAGAGGTTCTTATGAGTCAACCGTACAGATAAAAGATTTTGACATGTCTAAAAAAATGGCTGTTTTGGCGGAGAATGCCCAGTGGTTTGAGGATAATTCAACATTGCAGGAATCACATAAAAAGAAAGATGTGGTAGGTGTTTCTTATAAAACAGTGAATGTGGCTTCAGAATCTGGAGATTCATCACCGTCAACGCCAATTGGCATCAACTTGCCAAATAACAACTGGATTCGTGAACAACATGGCTCAAAATCTGTTTCTCTTGGAAATATTATTGAAGCATACAACAATGCCGGCGGTACAGATCGATTAAAGGAATTTGCGTTTGATGAAGCTGAAGTTGAAAATGAAATAAAATATGGCCAAGATGCCGATAAATTGCATACAGCTTTACATGAAGTTATTGGTCACGCCAGCGGACAAATAAATGACGGCATTGGACAACCAAAAGAAACCTTAAAAAATTATTCTTCAACCTTGGAAGAAGCGAGAGCTGATTTGGTTGGACTTTATTATTTGCCTGATGAAAAATTGGTGGAAATGAATATTTCACCAAATGCGCAAGGAATTGGAAAAGCAGCTTTTGACAGCTACATCAGAAATGGTTTAATGACGCAATTGATTCGTTTAAATTTAGGGGATGACATTGAAGAAGCACATATGAGAAACCGACAATTGGTGGCTGCCTGGGCTTTTGAAAAAGGTAAAAAAGACAACGTAATCGAAAAAGTTGTAAAAGACAATAAAACATATTTTGTAATTAGGGATTACGCCAAATTAAGAGTTTTGTTCGGTGAATTGTTAAGCGAAATACAACGCATTAAATCGGAAGGGGATTTTAAAGCCGGAAAAGCTTTGGTTGAAACGTACGGCGTTAAAGTTGACCAAGCCCTTCATAAAGAAGTTTTGGAGCGTAACAGCAAATTTAAATCAGCTCCTTATAGCGGTTTTGTTAATCCGGTATTGACTGCCGAATTAGATGCTGAAGGAAATATTATGGATGTAAAAGTTGTTCAACCTGCAAGTTTTACGGAGCAAATGTTGGATTATGCAAAAAGATACACCACTTTGCCTGATGTAAATTAAATATATTAAGAATTTTTATAAAAGTCCGTTTCAATTTATTGAAGCGGATTTTTTTAAAGAACTGGTTTAAACTTTTTTGATTGAAGCGAAAAATAGGAATTTTTTGCTCAATTGAAGGTTTTTTTAACTGCATAGCATCGCTACGGAGTTCAAAGTTCAATGTAAAGAGAAGGTAATTAAGGTAAAAATAATAATGACTAAAATAATTGAAATAAGCACAATAAAGGAGTTTTTATAATACTTTTTATGAATTTTAATGTCCTTTTTATAACTCCAAAACATGGCAATTATAAATGCAATTACAAAAATTGCCGCAAAAATTAATTGTCCTTTACTAAACATATTAAATGTGTATATTTAGCGTCAAAAGTACATAAATTTTCAATATGAAGAATGCATTAATTATTGGCGCATCATCTGGAATAGGAAGAGAATTGGCAAAATTATTGGCTGAAGATGGCTACAAAGCCATCATTACAGGCAGAAGGGAACAATTGCTTGAAGAAATTAAAGCAACCAATCCCGAAAAATTTGTGGTTAAAATTCATGATGTAAACGATTTGGATTCCAGTGATATTTTATTCGAAAGCCTTAAAAATGAATTTAAAAACATTGATTTAATTGTTTACAGTTCGGGTGTTGGCGATCCAAATTATGAATTGGAATGGGAAAAGGAACTGCCAACATTACAAACCAACATTATTGCGGCAACCAAAATTTATGGACTCGCGTATAATTTTTTCAGAAAACAAGGTTATGGGCATTTGGTTGGAATTTCTTCCATCGCGTCTATTCGCGGAAACCGTCACGTACCGGCATATTTTGCATCAAAAGCATTTCAGGCAAACTATTTGGAGTCACTTTGGATGAAAGGAAAAAGAAGTAAAGCCGAAATTTACGTAACTGATATTCAGCCCGGATTTGTGGATACTCCAATGGCAATTGGCAAAACCTTTTGGATGGCATCAACAGAAAAAGCAACCAAACAAATTTATACGGCAATTAAACAGAAACGAAAAAAAGCGTATATTACAAAACGTTGGCGATTGGTGGCATTTGTATTGAAAAATGTGCCGTCTTCATTATTGTTTAAGTTTACCTAAATTATTAAATGACTAAAATGAAATTACTTCAATGAAAAACAAAATTAAAGCTGTTCAGGATTTTCATGCAGCCTTTGGTTTGGGAATTCAACATAAACCAATCGCAAAATTGGATGAAAATAAATTAAAATTACGTTTCGATTTAATGGCTGAAGAAAATGAAGAATATTTGGAAGCTGCTAAAAATAATGATTTAATAGAAGTGGCTGATGCCTTGGGCGATATGCTCTATATTTTGTGCGGAACTATTTTAGAGCATGGCTTGCAATATAAAATTGAGGAAGTTTTTAATGAAATTCAACGCAGCAATATGAGTAAACTGGGTGGAGACGGCAACCCTATTTATAGAGAAGACGGCAAAGTAATGAAAGGCCCGAATTATTTTAAACCCAATATTTTAAAAATTTTAGAAAAATAATACCTTAACTTAATAATTAAAAATATGAATGCAAATAAATTGGTTTTACTGTTAATTGCAGCAGTATCAATAAACTATTCTTCTAGCGCACAAGAAAAGATGAAAGAAACACACACTCCTGGATTAGAAATTAAAAATATGGACACCAGTGTAAGTCCGGTCGATGATTTTTTTAGATATGTAAATGGAACTTGGCTCGATAACGCTGAAATTCCTGCGGACAGAACTTCTTGGGGAAGTTTTAATGAACTCAGAAAAAAAACAGATGCAGATGTTTTGGAAATTTTAAATGAAGCGATCAAACAACAAAATTCTCCAAAATTAAAAGATACACAAGGAAAATTAACTGCAATGTCCGATCAGGAAAAAGCTGTGAATTATTATGAATCCATTATGGATTCTGTTTCAAGAAACAGTCAGGGAATCAATCCGGTTCTTCCTTTTTTGGCTAAAATTGACGCCGTAAATAATTTGGAAGATTTGAATCATCTTTTGATTGAAAGCGCGCCTTATGGCGGCGTTGGGTTTTATAATTTTTATATTTATAACGATTTAAAAAACAGCAACAGATATGTGGGTTATGTGTCGCCGGCAGGATTGGGTTTGTCGCGTGATTATTATGTGGATCAAGATGAGAACACAAAATTAAAAAGAGAAAAATATATTGCGCATATTTCTAAAATGCTTCAATTTTATGGCGATTCCCAAGAAATTGCAAGTAAAAACGCACAACGAATCTTTAAGTATGAATATAATTTAGCAAAACCGAGGATGACCAAAGAAGAATCCAGAGATCGCCGAAAATCTTACAATCCAAAAAGTATCGAAGAATTAACCGCGCTGACTTCTTCCATAAATTGGACTAATTATTTTACGGGAATTGGTATTTCTAAAATGGATACCGTTGTTGTAAGGGAACCAAAATATATGGCAGCAATGGATTCAATACTGAAATCGAGTTCAATTGAAGACGTTAAATTATATTTAAAATGGACTGCAATAGATCGTGCTGCAGGGATGTTAAGTGATGACATTGAAGTTGCAAATTGGGAATTTTACGGTAAGGAATTAACAGGTGCCGTTCAACAGCTTCCTCGAGATGAAAGAGCTTTAAGTTCCATAAATGGTGTCATTGGTGAAGCATTGGGAAAATTATATGTCGATAAAAAATTTCCGCCGGAAGCCAAAGCCAAAGCCTTGGAAATGATTAAAAACGTCATGGCCGGTTATGAAATCAGAATTCAAAAATTGCCTTGGATGAGCGATGCCACAAAACAAAAAGCATTGGAAAAACTTCATAAATTAACCATTAAAATCGCCTATCCCGATAAATGGAAAGATTATTCTGCGCTTGAAGTTGTTGGCGTAAAAGAGGGAGGTTCTTATTTTCAAAATTCAATGAATGCCAGAAAATGGAATTTCGATAAAAATATTGCAAAATTGGGAAATCCTGTAGACAGAACAGAATGGGGAATGTCACCGCAAACAGTGAATGCCTATTTTAATCCCACAAATAATGAAATCGTATTTCCGGCAGCTATTTTACAACCGCCCTTTTACAATTATTTAGCCGATGAAGCCGTTAATTATGGCGGGATAGGAGCAGTTATTGGTCACGAAATTTCACATAGTTTCGACGATTCAGGTTCGAGATTTGATGGTGATGGAAATTTGGTTGATTGGTGGACTGCTGAAGATTTGGAAAAATTTACAGTGCTTGGAAAAAAATTGGACGATCAATATAGTGCAGTGGAAGCATTGCCCGAAGTATACTTAAACGGCACTTACAATTTAGGGGAAAATATTGGCGATTTAGGTGGTGTGAACGCTGCTTTAGAAGGACTGGAATTGTTTTATAAAACAAATGGCAGACCTGAAAAAATAGACGGATTTACAGCAGAACAACGCTTTTTTATATCTTGGGCAACAGTTTGGCGCACTAAAATGCGTGAGGATGCGTTGCGTAATTTAATAAAAACCGATCCACATGCTCCAGGAATGTTTAGGGCTTATATGCCTTTAACAAATATTGATGCGTTTTATGATGCATTTAATATCAAAGCAGAAGACAATATGTATTTAGAAGCAGATGAAAGGGTTAAAATATGGTAATTGAAAGGTAGATAAAAAGGAGCTGTTACAGCTCCTTTTTTATTAAATCAACATTGTAAAATCCGCCCCGATTTTCTTTTCTTTCTTTAGAAAATCGTGTAATTAAAAAAGCAGTTGTAATTAGGTTTCTGAGTTCACACAAATCCACTGAAAGTTCAGAATGCTCGTAAAGACGCTTATTGTCTTCAAACAATACATGAAGCTTTCTTTCAGCGCGCAATAAACGTTCGTTGGAGCGAACAATACCAACATAATTGCTCATAATGGTTTTCACTTCATTTCTGTCATGAGTAATTAAAATTTTCTCCATATTTTTTACCACGCCACTGTCATTCCAGTCGGGAATATTTTTTGGGGTTTTAATTTTTTCAAATCGTTGCGTTAAATTTTCAAAGGCCCTGTGGGCAAAAACAATGCCTTCCAACAAAGAATTTGAAGCCAGTCTGTTTGCGCCATGAAGACCGGTTCTGGTAACTTCACCGGCACTATATAAATTTTTAATGGAAGTTTTTGCTTTTTTATTCACATTTACGCCACCACAAATATAATGTGCCGCAGGGGAGACAGGAATAAAATCCTTACGAACATCTATGCCTAAAGTCATACATTTTTCGGTAATGTTTGGAAAGTGTTTTTTAAAAGATTCAAACTCTAAATGCGTGCAATCAAGATAAACATTGGGCATTCCACTTTTTTTAAGCTCATGATCAATGGCTCTCGCCACAATATCCCGTGAAGCCAATTCTTCACGCTCATCATATTTATGCATAAATTGGTTGCCGTAATAATCCCTTAAAATAGCACCGGCCCCACGAACAGCTTCTGAAATTAAAAAAGCCGGGTATTCGCCGGGGTTGTATAAAGCGGTTGGGTGGAACTGAATAAACTCAACATCAGAAACTTCAGCCATCGCCCTATAGGCCATCGCAATTCCGTCACCGGTCGCAACTACCGGATTTGTGGTGGTAAAATAAACCTGCCCGTTTCCCCCTGAAGCCAACATAGTTACTTTTGCCGCAAATGTTTTTACCACATTTTTTTTCTCGTCCAGTACATAAGCGCCATAACAGGTAATTTTTTCCGATACAGAGGTTTGTCTTTTTTTAACCTGATGTTCCGTAATCAAATCAATGGCGAAATGGTGCGATAAAAATTGAATATTTTTGGTGTTTTCGACTTGTGCAATTAGTGCTCTTTCAATTTCTGCACCTGTAAGATCTTCGTGATGTAAAATTCGATCTTGAGAATGTCCGCCTTCTCTTCCCAAAGAAAAGTTTCCTTCGGAAGTTTTATCAAATATAGCACCCCAATCCATCAATTCTTTGAGTCGGGCAGGAGCGTCTTCCACCACCATTCTCACCACTTCTTCATCACACAAACCATCGCCGGCAATTAAGGTGTCTTCTATATGTTGTTCAAATGAATCTACGGTTTTGTTCCAAACAGAAGCAATTCCACCTTGGGCATATTTGGTGTTGCTTTCGCTCTTTTCGCTTTTTGTGATAATAGTAACTGTTGCATCTTTAAAGTGATTTGCAACTTTTAAGGCAAAACTTAACCCGGCGATTCCCGAACCGATAATTAGAAAATCGGAGTTGTATGATTTTTTTTCAGCATTCATTTGATTTATTGTTATTTAGAAAGTTCCAACATGCGTTCAATAGAAACCAATGCTTTTTTCCTTAATTCTTCCTCAACATTAACCTCGGGTAATTCATATTTTAAGCATAAATACAATTTTTGCATGGTATTCATTTTCATATAAAAACATTCGCTACAATTGCAATTGTCATCGTCAACTGGGGCAGGAATTAAAATTTTATCGGGAGCTATTTCACGCATTTTGTGTAAAATTCCAACTTCAGTCGCGACAATAAATTTTTTCGCTTTGCTTGTTTTTATATAATTTAACAATCCGGAAGTAGAACCAACATATTTGGCAACTTTCAATAAATGTTCTTTAGATTCAGGATGTGCAATAATTTCAGCACCTGGATTTTCAGCGTATAATTTCAATATTTTATCTATTGAAAAAGCTTCATGAACCATACAGGCACCATCCCAAAGCACCATAT
>JAENXD010000240.1 GCA_016649745.1 Flavobacteriaceae bacterium
AAAATGCTGTATTTCAGGCGTTGGCGCTTTAAAAATTGATTATAAAAGTCGCACAATGGAGGTTAATGGAAAGGTTTATAACGAAGGCGCCTGGATTTCTTTAAATGGTTCTACAGGAAATATTTTTGAAGGAAATTTAGCAACGGTTGAACCTGAACTCAGCGGGGAATTTGGTGAAATTATGGAATTGGCAGACAAATATTCAAGAATGAAAGTCCGAACAAATGCGGATACACCAAAAGACGCTAAAGTTGCACGCAATTTCGGAGCGCAGGGAATTGGACTTACACGTACAGAACATATGTTTTTTGAGGAAGATCGCATTAAAGCTATGCGCGAAATGATCATTGCTGAAACTGAGGAAGGAAGAAAAACAGCTTTGGTTAAATTGCTCCCAATGCAACGTACCGATTTTGAAGGAATTTTTGAAGCTATGCAAGGATTACCGGTGACTATCCGTTTGTTAGATCCTCCGTTACATGAGTTTGTGCCTCATGAATTGGAACAACAAGAAGAATTGGCAAAAGAAATGAAAATTTCCTTGGAAACCATTAAAAACAAGGTGGCAGAATTGGAAGAGTTCAATCCGATGTTAGGCCACAGAGGATGCAGATTGGGAAACACCTATCCTGAAATTACCGAAATGCAAACAAGAGCAATTATTGAAGCTGCCTTAAATTTAAAAGCCAGAGGAATTGTGGCAGTCCCAGAAATTATGGTTCCCTTAATTGGAACCCTCAGCGAGTTTACAGCCCAGGAAGATATCATTAGAGCCACTGCAAGTAAAGTTTTCGAGGAAAGAAATGATACCATTGACTATTTGGTTGGCACCATGATTGAAATTCCTAGAGCTGCCTTAACAGCCGACTTAATTGCGCAACGTGCCGAGTTTTTCTCTTTTGGCACAAACGATTTAACCCAAATGACTTTTGGATATTCCCGTGACGATGTAGGTAAATTTTTACCCATATATATTAAAAAAGGAATTTTAGCAGTTGATCCATTCGACGTATTGGACCAAGAAGGTGTTGGACAATTGGTTAAAATGGGTACAGAAAAAGGCAGAAGCATAAAACCAAACCTTAAAGTCGGAATTTGCGGAGAACATGGTGGTGAACCAAGTTCTATTGCATTTTGCCACAATACTGGTTTAGACTATGTAAGCTGTTCGCCATATAGAGTGCCTATTGCAAGAGTTGCGGCTGCACAAGCGGCAATAATAAGTCAAGATTAATGTATTAATTAATAGAACTGGTTTAAACTTTTTTGATTGAAGCGAAAAATAGGAATTTTTTGCTCAATTGAAGGTTTTTTTAACTGCATAGCATCGCTACGGAGTTCAAAAAAGACAAAAAGTGAGTGAAAAATAACATTTTGTAGCCAATTGAAAAAAGTTTAAACCAGTTCATCGTTTTGAAAGTTCCATCTTTTTTAAAAAGATGGAACTTTTTTTTATGAAGCAATTAAATTACCTTAGCATTATGATAAAAATTGTACTGCTTGGCGGTGGAAATGTGGCCTATCATTTAACAAATGCATTATTGCAAAATAATGCGGTACAAGTTATTCAGTTATACAACAGAAGCCTTGAAAAAATCAACTGCTTTAAAAACAGCGCCTTAATCACAGATGATCTGTCAGAATTAAAAGACGCAGATATTTATATTCTGGCCGTTTCAGACAATGCCATTGCCGAGCTTTCTTCAGCCTTAAATTTAAAAAACAAATTGGTGGTGCATACATCGGGAAGCATGGCTATGGATGAACTTAAATCAATTTCAAACAAAGGTGTTTTTTATTTGTTGCAAACCTTTTCCAAAGATCGAAAAATTGATTTTTCCAATATTCCAGTTTGTATTGAAGCCGAAACTGAAAAGGATTTACTCCTTTTGGAAACTTTGGCAAAATCAATTTCAAAAAATTATTACCGAATTAATTCCAACCAGCGAAAAAGTTTGCATGTCGCTGCCGTATTTGTGAATAATTTTGTGAATCATTTGTATCACATCGGCCATGAAATTTGTGCCGAAAATAAGATCCCTTTTGAAATATTGCTTCCTTTAATTAAAGAAACTGCCAATAAAATAACTACTTTATCACCTTTAGAGGCTCAAACTGGACCAGCAATACGAAATGACACTAAAACCATTGAAAAACATAAAGAAATGTTGACTAAAAATCAAAAGGAAATTTATACCTTGTTCACCCAATCTATTTGCAACACCTATGGAGAAAAGTTATAAGGAAATCATGCCTCAAATCACCACGTTTATTTTTGATGTTGATGGAGTATTGACAAATGGAAATGTAAGAGTTACTGAAAAAGGTGAATTGTTGCGTGAGATGAATGTTAAAGATGGATACGCTCTAAAAACTGCTCTTAATGCCGGATATCATGTTTGCATAATTACTGGAGGAACAAATGAAGGCGTGAAAATGCGATTAAGCGCTTTGGGAATTAAGGATATTTATTTAGGCACTTACCATAAAACAGACCAATTTAAAGAATATACAAATCTTTATAATATTAAACCCGAAAATGTGTTATATATGGGAGACGACATTCCCGATTATCAAGTCATGAAAGAAGTGGGATTGCCTTGCTGCCCAAAAGATGCTGTTTCTGAAATTCAGGACATTTCATTATATATTTCCCAAAAAAAAGGTGGAAATGGTTGTGTTCGTGATGTTATAGAGCAAGTTTTAAAAGTGCAAGAAAAATGGAATTTTCAATTTAACGCTAATTTATTTTAATTCTAATTATTAAATCTAATTTTATTATGAAAAAAATCATCCTCCTCATTTTTGTTTTATTACTCTCTCTTAATGGCTTTTCCCAATCAATTATTGGAAAATGGAAAACCATTGATGATGAAACCGGAAAAGAAAAATCTCTTGTCGAAATTTATCAATCCGAAGGAAAAATATATGCTAAAGTTCTTCAATTATTGACAAAAGGCGAAGAAAATAAAGTTTGTGAAAATTGTAATGGAGCCAATAAAAACAAACCAATTAAAGGAATGATAATTATTAATGGATTGACTAAAGATGGTGACGAGTGGAATGACGGAAAAATTCTTGACCCAAAAACAGGAAAGGAATATAAATGTTATCTTACTTTAGAAAGTCCGGATAAATTGAAGGTACGCGGTTATTTAGGTTTTGCTTTATTGGGAAGAACGCAATATTGGTATAGAGTTGCGGAGTAGCAATACTAATTTTTCTTATTCAACATGGGCACGAATTTGAATTTTCCAAATTCGTGCTTTTCAAAATCTTTTTCGCTGGTTCTAATAAATAAAGTCATTATTTGTTCTTCATCACCAATGGGAATCACGAGCCTTCCTCCCACTTTTAACTGGCTAAGTAATGCATTTGGAACAAAAGGTGCGCCAGCCGTTACAATAATACCATCAAAAGGAGCATCTTCCGGCAATCCTTTGTAGCCATCTCCAAAAATTATTTTTTTAGGTGAGTATCCAATTTTCGGTAAAAATAATTTTGTTTTTTTAAACAATTCCTGCTGCCTTTCAATCGTGAATACTTTTGCGCCCATTTCAATTAAAACCGCAGTTTGATACCCCGATCCCGTTCCTATTTCCAAAATTTGATGATTTTCTTTAATGTGCAACAATTCGGTTTGAAAAGCAACGGTATACGGCTGTGATATGGTTTGCTCAGCTGCAATGGGAAATGCTTTATCCTGATAAGCAAAATCGGCAAAACTGGAATCCATAAACAAATGTCGGGGAACATTTCCCATGGCCGCCAACACATTTTTGTCCGTTATTCCCTTTTGCGCAATTATTTTTACCAACTGATTTCTAAGCCCCTTGTGCTTGTGCGTGTCCTTCACTATTCTCTAAAATTTGAGCCTCTAAAATAGGAATAAATGCCTAAAGATTGTTACTTTTGTCTGCATAAAAATTAACTACTTTAATTTAGTACATGACAAAAAATATATTTCATTGAAAATCAACAAAATAAGTAATAATAAATTAGGATAAAAGACTGATATTCATTACATTAAAGAATTATTACCACATAATTTTTCTAATGAAGAACACCAGTCTAGA
>JAENXD010000045.1 GCA_016649745.1 Flavobacteriaceae bacterium
GTGCAGATGCTCTTGCAACCTCAAAACCAAATCTTGAATAATCATGACGGGCAGCACCGGTTTGCATCATTTCAATAGCACAACAACTTGTGCCAAAATACAATGACCAAAGTGAATTTGCGCGTCCCCAATTTATAACGCTGTCTAAAGTGGTTACAACAATGTTTCCGCCGTTTCCTCCAGGAATTATTTTTCCGGGAAAATCAGCGGGAACAACTTGTTTTAGCCCTTCTTCTTCAAGCTGACTTAAATATCGTTTTTTTTCTACTCCCATTGTAAAGCTCGTTTTTTATATGCATATAATAATCCCAACCCCAATATGAAAAGGAATACAATTATTTCTACCAAAGCAACAGTTCCCACTTCTTTATAAACTACAGCCCAAGGCACTAAAAATGCTACTTCAACATCAAAAATCAAGAAAAGAATGGCAAAAAGATAATATCCCACTTTAAATTGAATCCAGGTTGGACCAATAGTTGGCACCCCACATTCGTAAGGTTCTCTTTTTTGAGGATTATCAGATTTTGGTGATATTAAATCTGATAAAAAGTTTGCGCCGACAACCAATACAATAGCTGCCAGTAAAAATACAATGATGGCTTCTGAACCCATTTTTTATATACTTTTTAATTCGTGGACAAAATTATGGTTTTAAAAAAAAAAATAGCTGACATAAATCAGCTATTTTTTTAATTTTTACTACTTAACCTCGTATGTTTCTCCTGAAAAGAAGAGATCGTCTGTTTCCTTGAATTTTGAATTTGCTTTAACATAAGCTGTTAGCGCATCTTCTCTTTCTTCTAGGGTAACATCAGTAAAACTTCTGATAATACCTGTGGCTAAAGGATATTCTAATCTTACAAGCATTTGATGAAGCGTTTTATCTTCTTCTTTGGCATTATGAACTAAAATATCTTCTTCTGTTATACCTTTTTCACCAATGGTTACCACTTCTAATTTTAACTTGTTTAAAACCAGTCCTTTGTTTCTGTTTTTGCCAAAAATCATTGGTTTGCCATGTTCAAGAAAAATTTGTTTGTCCTCTTTTACATCTTTGTCAGTTACATTGGTAAAACATCCATCATTGAAAATTACACAATTTTGAAGCACCTCAACCAATGAAGTTCCTTTAAATTTATGTGCATCAATAAAAATCTGCGTCATATCTTTCGGATTGTTACCGCCAATTCTGGCAAAGAAACGCGCATTAGCACCTAGCGCAAGTTCTCCTGGAGAAAAAGGAGGTTGTGTGTTTCCGTAAGGAGATGATTTGGTTTTCTGGCCTATAAGTGAAGTTGGTGAAAATTGTCCTTTGGTTAAACCATAAATTTCATTGTTAAATATCACCATATTTAAGTCGATGTTTCTTCGTAATAAATGAATAAAATGGTTTCCGCCAATGGCCATTGAATCACCGTCACCGGTCATAATCCAGACACTTAAGTTAGGATTGGCCAATTTTACGCCAGAAGCAATTCCTGGTGCTCTACCATGAATGGTATGCATTCCGTAGGTGTTCATATAATACGGAAAACGTGAGGAACATCCAATACCCGAAATAAATACCACGTCTTCTTTATTAACCCCCATTTCAGGAAGTGCTTTTTGCATGGATCGTAAAATCACGTAATCATCGCAACCGGGACACCATCTAACTTCTTGGTCACTTGTAAAATCTTTGAATGTATATTTTTTTACAGCTGTTATAGTTTCCATAATTATACTAATAGTTTAAATTGTTGAATTAGTTCGTCATTAGAAAATGGCAATCCTTGAATTTTGTTATGTTGAGAAAATTCAAATTTGCTGAAATTAATTTTTAGAATACCGGCAAACTGACCACTATTTAATTCGCAAACAATAATTTTTTTGAATTTAGATAGAATTTCTTCCGTATTTTTTGGCATTGGATTGATATAATTGAAATGAGCCAATCCAATTTTTTTATAGCCTTCATTATTTATTTGTTTTACGGCAGAATGCAAAGAGCCATAAGTTCCTCCCCATCCAATCACCAATAAATCTCCTGATTCGGCAAATTCGGTTTTTAAGTCGGGTATGTTATTTTTAACCAGTCTGATTTTTTCGGCTCTAATGTGAGTCATCTCTTCATGGTTTTGAGGCTCATAAGAAATATTGCCTGTAACACGGTCTTTTTCCAATCCACCAATTCTGTGTTCTAATCCGGGCGTTCCGGGAACTGGCCAAACTCGTGCCAAAGTTTTTTCATCTCTGTCGTAAGGGCTCCAATTTTCTTTGACTTCCGTAATCTTGTGATTTTTAATTTCAGGCATTTCAGCAACAGATCTAATTTTCCAAGGTGCAGAACCATTTGCAATATATCCGTCTGTTAGTAATATTACCGGAGTCATATGTTCTAAAGCAAGTCGGGCTGCTTCATAAGCAAAATTAAAGCAGTTGGCGGGAGTGCTTGCTGCAATAACAATCACCGGACTTTCACCGTTTCTTCCGTACATTGCCTGTAATAAATCTGATTGTTCTGTTTTTGTAGGCAACCCTGTTGAAGGTCCACCACGTTGTACATTAATAACAACCAATGGCAGTTCAACCATCATCGCCAAGCCTATTGCTTCACCTTTTAAAGCCAATCCTGGGCCTGACGTTGTTGTAACGGCTAAATCACCGGCGAATGAGGCGCCAATGGCCGAGGTAACACCAGCTATTTCGTCTTCTGCCTGAAAAGCTTTTACACCAAAATGTTTGTGTTTTACCAATTCATGTAAAATATCAGTAGCAGGGGTAATGGGATAAGATCCTAAAAATAACTCTAAACCAGATTTTTCTGCCGCAGCCAATAATCCCCAAGCAGTAGCGGCATTTCCCATAATAATTCTATAGGTTCCGGCAACCATTTTAGCGGGAGAGATTGAATAGGCATTAGGGATAAGTTCTAAAGTTTCGGCAAAATAGTAACCGGCATTAAGCACTTTTGTATTTGCTTCAATCAAATGCGGTTTTGTTTTAAATTTTTTATTGAAAAAGTCAACCGAATGCTCTAATGAACGGTTGTACATCCAATAAACCATTCCTAAAGAAAACATATTCTTGCTTCGGGTAATGGATTTGTTGTCTAATCCTTCAACATCTTTTAGGGCTTCTTTTGTTAAAGAAGTCATGTCAACTTGAATAACACGATAGTTTTCCAAACTTCCATCTTCCAATGGATTGGTTTTGTATAACGCTTTATCTAAATTTTTCTTTGTAAATGAATCCGTGTCCACAATAATTGTGTGACCCGGTTTTACGGCATATAAGTTGGTTTTTAAACCAGCAGGGTTCATTGCTACCAATAAATCCACATTGTCTCCCGGGGTGCTCACTTCTACGCTTCCAATATGAACTTGGAATCCTGAAACACCATATAAACTTCCTTGAGGAGCTCTAATTTCAGAAGGGTAATTCGGAAAAGTTGCTATATCATTACCAAACATGGCGGAGGTGTCAGTAAACTGTGTTCCAGTAAGCTGCATTCCGTCTCCTGAATCCCCAACAAACCTCACAACTACTGCTTCCAGTACCTCGGGTTGAAGAATTGTTTTTGTTGTAATCATAATTAATGTAAATTAAAATTTTTTGTTTAAATTTATTGAAAATTATTGTAAGTTCAACATAAGGCCTCAAAGGTATGTATACTTTTTTAAAACGAAAATGACTTTTATCACCTAGAGTTGTATAAAATTTTATAATTTTGTGGAATAATTTAATAATAAAAATTAGTAATCATGGCTATAAGAATAACAGACGAATGCATTAATTGTGATGCATGTATTTCAGAATGCCCAAATAATGCGATTTATGAACCGGATGGAGATTGGTCGTATTCAGATGGAGCTTCATTAAAAGGTATGGTAACTTTACCTAATGGTAAACAAGCTGATGCTGATAAAAGAAATGAACCAATATCTGATGAATTTTATTTTATCGTAACTGATAAATGTACAGAGTGTAAAGGTTTTCATGACGAACCACAATGTGCCTCAGTTTGTCCAGTAGATTGTTGTATTCTAGATGAAGATCATGTAGAAACTGAAGAACAATTAATGGCAAAAAAAGAATGGATGCACGGATAATACCAATTAAACATTCAAATGTCGTATAAAATTCGTTTCTTTTTAGCTCATTTGTCGTCATAAAATGGAACCGTAGCTTAAGCTATGCTTAAAATTTATTTCTAAACTGAACTAAAAATAATTCAAATTTTTAATACAACATTTAAAAATTTAATGGGTATAATAATTTCTCTAAAATTCATAAAAAAGCACCGATTTCGGTGCTTTTTTAGTTTTTAGAATAATTTCGTGTAATTAATGAAGGAATCTCCCTTCCCTATGGGAAGGATTGGGGGATGGGATTTATACCAATTAAAAATTCAATTGGTATTAGTCGTTTAATTTTAATACTGCCATAAAGGCTTCTTGCGGAATTTCAACATTTCCTATTTGACGCATTCGTTTTTTACCTTTCTTTTGTTTCTCCAAAAGTTTACGTTTACGTGAAATATCACCTCCATAACATTTTGCGGTCACATCTTTTCTAAGTGCCTTTACGGTTTCACGCGAAATAATTTTAGCGCCAATCGCCGCCTGAATCGGAATGTCAAATTGTTGGCGTGGAATTAACTGACGCAGTTTTTCACACATTTTTTTACCGATATGATAGGCGTTGTCTGCGTGAATCAAGGAAGATAACGCATCTACAACGGACCCATTCAATAATATATCAAGCCTGACCAATTTTGAAGTTTTCATGCCAATAGGATGATAATCAAATGAGGCATATCCTTTAGAAACGGTTTTTAATCGGTCGTAAAAATCGAAAACTATTTCAGCCAAAGGCATTTCAAAAGTAAGTTCAACACGCTCTGGCGTTAAATAAGTCTGATTGGTGATTTGTCCGCGTTTTTCAATACACAAACTCATTACCTGACCAATAAAATCGGATTTGGTGATGATGCTCGCTTTAATGTAAGGTTCTTCAACCCGATTTAATTTTGAAGGTTCAGGCAAATCGGTGGGATTGTTCACTAAAACAGGAACATCGGGATGTTTGTTGCTGAAAGCGTGGTACGATACGTTTGGTACAGTGGTAATTACCGTCATATCAAATTCGCGTTCCAATCTTTCCTGAATAATTTCCAAATGCAGCATTCCTAAGAAACCACATCGAAAACCAAAACCTAATGCGGCGGAACTTTCGGGAACAAATACTAACGAAGCATCGTTTAACTGTAATTTTTCCATAGAAGAACGAAGCTCTTCATATTCATCGGTATCTACAGGATAAATACCGGCAAAGACCATAGGTTTTACGTCTTCAAAACCATCAATTCTATTTTGGGTTGGATTTGCGGCGTCGGTTATGGTGTCTCCAACTTTAATTTCAACAGCGGTTTTAACACCGGTAATTAAATAACCTACATCACCTGCTTTTACACTTTGTTTTGCAACTTGCGTTAATTTTAAAGTACCAACCTCATCAGCATTATATTCATTTTTGGTTGCCATAAATTTAATGCGCTGCCCTTTTTTAATTTCCCCGTTAAAAACTCTGAAATAAGTTTCCACGCCTCTGTATGAATTGTAGACCGAGTCAAAAATTAATGCTTGTAAAGGCGCGTTAACATCTCCTTTAGGTGCAGGAATTTTTTCAATAATCGCTTTTAAAATATTTTCAACCCCAAAACCTGTTTTGCCGCTCGCGTGAATAACTTCTTCGGGTTTACAGCCTAATAATGCAACAATATCATCGGTAACTTCTTCCGGATTGGCACTTGGCAAATCAACTTTGTTTAAAATTGGAATGATTTCTAAATCATGTTCCAAAGCCAAATATAAATTGGAAATCGTTTGTGCCTGGATGCTTTGCGCGGCATCAACAATTAGCAAAGCGCCTTCGCAGGCGGCGATTGATCTGGAAACCTCGTAAGAAAAATCTACGTGGCCCGGAGTGTCGATTAAATTTAAAATATAATTTTCGCCTTCATACATATATTCCATTTGAATGGCGTGACTTTTTATGGTAATTCCTCGTTCGCGTTCCAAATCCATACTGTCCAACAACTGCTCCTTCTTTTCTCTTGAAGTAACGGTTCCTGTTACGTCCAATAATCTATCGGCAAGCGTACTTTTACCGTGGTCAATATGTGCAATGATGCAAAAATTTCGAATGTTTTTCATGCTTCGTGTTCCTTTCTACTTATAGTTGCGCAAAGATAGCTAAATAAGGGTTAGAAATACGACATGTTTAAATGTTTGCTACTCAACCCAATCGGCAACAAATAAATTAGTATCGTGCGTTCCGTTATTGTTTCTGTTGGAAGAAAAAACGATTTTTTTTCCATCGGGAGAGAACATCGGGAAGGCATCAAAAACCGTATCATAAGTAATTTGTTCCAAATCGGTTCCATCCACATTAATCATAAATAAATTAAAACTGTGTTTGGTTTTATGGTTTGAAGAGAAAATAACTTTTTTTCCTGAAGGATGAAAAAACGGTGCCCAGTTTGCGTTTCCTAAATTGGTGATTTTGGTTAAATTGCTGCCGTCAACATTACAGGTATATAATTCCATATTTGTGGGCTGCACCAATCCTTCGGCCAATAAATCTTTGTATTCTTTGATCTCTTCTTCCGTTTTTGGACGGGAAGAACGGAATATCAATTTTGTGCCGTCGGGAGAAAAGAAAGCACCACCATCGTAACCCAATTCAAAAGTGACTTGTTTTACGTTTGTTCCGTCAATATTCATCGTAAACAATTCCAAATCGCCTGTTCGTGTTGAGGTAAATACAATTTTATCGCCTTTTGGGGAAACGGTTGGTTCGGCATCATAACCGGGTTCAAAGGTTAATTGTTTTAATTGGTTTCCTTTGGTGTCAGCCACAAAAATATCGAAACCTTCATATACCGGCCAAATATATTTGTTGCCGTAATCTTCTTTTTTTGGAACAGGCGGACAATCTTTGCTGGCCAAATGGGTAGAGGAATATATAATAGTGGAATCTCCCGGCAAAAAATAACTGCAGGTTGTACGCCCGGTTCCGGTACTTATGAGTTGTGGTTTTTGTCCTTTGCTTAAATCATCGTTAATATCCATCGTAAAAATTTGGTCGCATTCCAATCCCCAAATATTATTTGCCTGAAAAACCAATTTATTGCTGTCGAAACTCCAGTAAGCCTCAGCATTATCGCCGCCAAAAGTGAGTTGTTTTATGTTTTTTAAATGTTTTTCCTGCGGATAATGAAGTGTATTTACAATTTTTGTGGCGCCCGATTTTCCGTCATATGCAGTTTTGTGTTGGGAAGATTTGCATCCGATAAATAAAGTTGATAAAAGTATAATGGCGTATTTCAATTTCATCTGTTTTAATTTTAATTTTTTTATTGAAGTTTCAAAAATACAATTATATGAATAAATATTGAAATAATTAAAATTGTGTATTTTTGCACACTTAAATTTTTGATTTGATAAAGATAGGAGACATAGAATTATGTGATTTCCCTTTGTTGCTGGCGCCGATGGAAGATGTGAGCGACCCGCCGTTTAGGGCTTTGTGTAAAGAGCAAGGCGCAGATGTGGTTTATACCGAATTTATTTCTTCGGAAGGATTGATACGCGATGCGGCAAAAAGCAAGAAAAAACTGGACATTTACGAAAAAGAACGTCCGGTTGGCATCCAAATTTTTGGCGCAAATTTAGAATCTATGCTAAGAACGGTGGAGATTGTTGAACAATCGAATCCGGATATTATTGACATTAATTTTGGCTGTCCTGTAAAAAAAGTGGTTTGTAAAGGAGCGGGAGCCGGTATTTTAAAAGATATTGATTTAATGGTGAGTTTAACCGAAGCCATGGCAAAACACACCAATTTGCCTATCACCGTTAAAACCCGTTTGGGCTGGGACGAAAACTCCATAAAAATTGTTGAAGTTGCAGAAAGATTACAGGATGTTGGCTGTAAAGCAATTTCTATTCATGGTCGCACACGTGCTCAAATGTATAAAGGTGAAGCAGACTGGAGTCATATTGCCGCAGTGAAGAACAATCCCAGAATGCATATTCCTATTTTTGGAAATGGCGATGTAAATTCACCCGAACGTGCTGTGGAAATGCGCGATAAATTTGGACTGGATGGCGCTATGATTGGCAGGGCAAGTATTGGAAATCCGTGGTTTTTTAAACAGGTAAAACACTTTTTTGAAACTGGTGAACATTTACCTGAAATTACTGTTGCCGATCGTGTTGAAATGGCTCGCCGACATTTACAAATGGAAATTGAATGGAAAGGAAAAGAAATTGTGGGTGTTATGGAAACCCGCCGTCATTATACCAATTATTTTAAAGGCATTCCCGATTTTAAAGAATACCGAATGAAAATGGTAACTTCAGACTCTGCGCAAGATGTTTATGATGTTTTTGAGGAAGTGCTTCTGAAATTTGCCTGATTTTTCACAAAGTCTTAAAAGTTGAAAGTTGAAAGTTGAAAATTAAAATTTTGAATTATGAATTTTGGATTTTAGATGAAACAATTACACGCCTAAACGATTAAACAATTCAACATTTATTCAACAATTTTTTTAGAAATTCTGCTGCTGGCAATTTTCGAGGCCAACAAGCCCAAAACAAGAATGGTTATAAGCACGGTAATTACGTTTAAAAAGGTAAACTCCACAGGATAGGCCAAATGCTGGGTAATCATAAACAATTTATATTTTTTCTGAAGCAAAACCAACACAATTCCGACCGATAACCCAACCGAAAGTCCAAAAAGCGTCAGTAAAAAACCTTGAAATATAAAAATGCGTTTAATTTCTTTTATGGTAGCGCCCAAACTATAGAAGGTTTTCAGATTGTCTCTTTTGTCTAAAATCATCATAATAATGGCACCAATCACATTGAACAATGCGATAATTAAGATAAGCGTAAATATTAAGTAGGAGGCCAAATTCTCTGTATTCAGCATTTTATAAAATACGGCATTTAACTGCTCCCGGGTTTCAACCTTAAATTCGGGTCCCAAACCAATTTTTAATTGATCAATAATTTCTGCACGTTCATTGCTGTTCTTAACTTTTAGCTCGATGGCCGAAATTTGGGTCGGATTGTAATTCAGCAACTCCTGAGCCAATTCCAAAGAAATAAACACGTATTTTTTATCAATTTCATCCGTTAAAGCAAAAACGCCGATAGGTTGTGCATTAATTTTAGTAAAAGCGTTTGCGGGATTGGTGATATAGCCACTTCCCGGTTTTGGAACATAAATTTTTAAAGGTTCCAAAAAATCATAAACACCAATAGACAACAGGTTCGAAATTCCATTGCCAACTACTGCTCCTGAAGGCATATTTTCATTTAACCAGGATCCGGTGTAAACAGTGGTATCCATGCGATTTACTTTTGTGTAGTTTAAATCAACGCCTTTTATATAGGCTATGTGTGTTTTTTCATTAAAATCGAAAAAAGCGCGTTCTTCAATTACTTTTGAATAGGATGCGATGCCGGTTTGATTGTTAATGATGTTTTCAACTTTTGTATTGAAATCGAACGATTTTCCTTTTACGGCTGTAATTTTAATATCAGGATCGGAAGTATTTAAAAAACCAATGCTGAAAGTCCGCAATCCGGAAAATCCCGAAAGCACAATAAATAAAGCCAAAGTTCCAATGATTACGCCTATAGCGGCTATAATTGTGATAATATTTATGGTATTGTTGCTGCTTTTAGAAAATAAATATCGCTTGGCTATATATAAGGAAAAATTCAAATTATCGCTTTTTGCGTTGGTCTAAAATATCAGGATTTGTAATCGGATTTTCCTGTTTGCCTTTTAAAGCATTGTCTATATCTTCAATATAATCCAAACTGTCATCCATATAAAAAAAGAGTTCGGGCATTCTTCTTAACTGTTCCCGGGTTCGTTTTGCCATTTCATAGCGAATGGTTGCTGTATTTTCTTTAAGACCTTCAAGAATGAGGTCTCTTTTTGCCTGAGGAAAAACACTGATGTAAACTTTTGCGTTAGATAAATCACTGGTTACAATAACTTTAGATACAGATATAATGATTCCTTTCATTCCATCCTGTGCAGCGTGTTGTAAAACATCGGCCAAGTCCTTTTGTAAAACACCTGCAATTTTTTTTTGTCTGTTTGTTTCCATAGTGCAAAAATAGGGTTTAAATATACATAAATTCTGTTTTTGTTTTTGATTGTTTTGAAATTAAGATGTAAAAAATTTTATTCGGAATGCAAATTTTACAGATTGTATGCGTTTAAAAAAAGAAGGATTTATTGTTTTAAATGAAACGCCAAAAAAAGGAGTCGACAATAAATTAGTGGTTTTTTTACGCCCAAAATCTACCAATGGCATTTTAATTGAGTTGTGCCAAGAAATAATAGGGTAGCGGTTAAAAACTGTTATTTTTTATGCTTCTTTATAGAATGTTTCACAAGACTCAAAATAACTTATAAATTGGCAACTGGCTTTTGTCCTGATTTTCAATCTTAATATCATTTTGTTGAGAAACAAAAACACCAATTATTTTAATCCAATTTTCAACCTTATTTCTCCAACATATTATTTTATGATTTTAGAAAATCCAGCAAATCAGAATTAAGTCGTTCCTTGTGCGTTTCAGCCAATCCATGTGATCCGCCTTCATATATTTTTAATACGGCGTTTTTAATCAGTTTTGAAGCAAGTTTGGCCGTATTGTCAATAGGCACTATTTGATCGTCATCCCCATGAATAATGAGCGTTGGCACGTCGAACTTCTTTAAATCCTTGGTAAAATCTGTTTCAGAAAAGGCTTTTATACATTCAAACTCATTCCATAAACCGCCTTGCATGGCCTGAAACCAGAAAGCATCTCTCATGCCCTGAGTTACAGTATTGCTTTTTCGGTTCGCTCCAAAGAATTTAATGGCCAAATCCATATAGAATTGTGATCGGTCAGCTTTAACTCCTGCACGGATTTCCTCAAATTTTTTTTTGGGGATTCCTTCCTTATTTGCTTTCGTTTTCATTAAAATAGGTGTTACCGAGCCCATTAACACCACTTTGGCTAAACGGGAAGTTCCGAAATTTCCAATGTAACGGGCAACTTCACCGCCTCCGGTGGAATGGCCAATTAAGGTTGCGTCTTTTAAGTTAAGCGATTCAAACAATTCGGCCAAATCGGAAGCGTAAGTGTCCATATCATTGCCATTCCAAGGTTGGCCGGAACGTCCGTGCCCGCGCCTGTCGTGCGCAATGCAACGATAACCGTGAGATGCCAAAAATAACATTTGAGACTCCCAAGCATCAGCATTTAGTGGCCAGCCGTGGCAGAAAACAACAGGCTCACCAGTTCCTAAATCTTTATAATAAATTTCTGTACTGTCTTTTGTTTTAAAGGTACTCATAATTATATCTTTTATTTTAAAGAATTTTTTTGTAATTGAATTTTTATCAACTGCTTTTCATGTTCTAAATAGGTCAATCTAATGCAGAGATTTTTTCAATTTAACTGCATTGACCAAGTAACAAGAAAATAATTACAAAAACCACGATAAAACCAAAGCAGCCTCCACCTAATTTTGCTGCACCATAACCGGCTATTAATGTTTTAAAAAAATTATTCATAGGATTGATGATTAAATATTGATTTCTAACTAATTATTTTCAAAGATATTTTTTGCAGACCGAAAAAAATTACACAATTCAAAAAATAAATTACATTATTCCCACTTTTTTGAGATTACTGTTCTGTATCGTAAAAAATAAAGACAAAGTGCACTTCCGACTTAAAATTTTCAGAATCAATAATGTAAAACATAAAAACAGCGCAAAAAATATATTTTGCAAGCATCAAATATCTGCGCCTTGACGAGATATGATTAGAAACATTTTTTATAATGATTTATCTCATTGCTGTTTATTTATGCCTTTTTGTAATTTAGAGTTTGGGACAATTGGACAATGAAATAAAAATCAGCTTTGCGTTTAAATTTCAGTAACTTTGAGGGGATATTTAATTCAATCCTGTTAATTTATGAAAAAAATTGAACACATTGGCATTGCCGTAAAAGACTTGGATAAATCGAATGTATTGTTTGCGGCAATTTTTGGAAAACCGCATTATAAAGTGGAAGAAGTGGAAAGCGAAGCCGTGAAAACTTCTTTTTTTCAAGTGGGTTCAAACAAAATTGAATTGCTGGAAGGCACAAATGAAAACAGCCCTATTTCTAAGTTTATTGATAAAAAAGGAGAAGGTGTTCACCATATTGCTTTTGCCGTAGACGATATTTTAAGTGAAGTGATTCGTTTAAAAAAAGAAGGATTTGTAGTTTTAAACGAAACGCCAAAAAAAGGAGCCGACAATAAATTGGTGGTTTTTTTACACCCAAGATCTACCAATGGTGTTTTAATTGAGTTGTGCCAGGAAATAATAGGATAGTGGTTGAAAATTAATAATTACCTTTTTTATTATTTGATTGATTTTGTTGCGAAATTTGTTTTTAAAATTAGTGTAAAAAGACTTATTTTTAACTTAGTTTTTTTGTTGTGTACTCGGCTTTTTTCATTCTTTCTCCATTTGTGAACTTATAAAAGATATTCTCGGAGCTAAGAAATAACCTGTTAAACTTGCAAATAGAATCGGCACAAAATGTCCAAATCCTGTCAAAGTTGCAAGTAAAATTGTTGTACTCATTGGGGTTCGGGTAACACAAGCATTTATGGCTGCCATACAACTCACAATTGCTAATGTCAAATTTATTGAAGGAAATAACTGATGAATAATTAAACCTAAAGTTGCTCCAACGAAAAATAGTGGAATGATAAATCCACCTCTCCAACCTGATGTTACGGTTATTGAAATAGCAATGACTTTAAAAATCAAAATGGCAAATAATAGTTTTATTGAAAAATTACCTGATAAAAGTTCGTTAATTTCGTGGTGTCCAAAATATCGTGTTATAGGAAAATAAAAAGCGATGATTCCAAGTAAGATTCCACCAATTAATGTTTTTATGTAGATTGTTAGAGGTCTTTTTTCAAAAATGGATTTAAAAAATTTTGTACAAAGAATAAATCCCCACCCTAAACCTGAACTAATAATTGCGAATAAAACAGCATAACCGAAATCGAAAATCCCCGAATATTCATAGCCGGATAAATTCCATATTGGACCCAGTCCTAAATGAATGATTACTGCAAATACTAAATAACTGAAACAACTTGCAACAAAAGCAGGAATAATGGCCTTATAATATTCAACTGCGTGATTATGATGTAGAATTTCTAATGAAAACAAACTCCCTCCCATAGGAGCGCCAAATAAGGCTGTAAAACCTGATGCCATTCCTGCAATACTCAAAGATGTTAACTCTTCTCCTTTTAATCTGAATAATTTACCCAGCCAAGTTCCGGTTGAACCCGTTACTTGCACCAATGGGGCTTCTGGCCCAAGACTACCGCCAGAAGCTACACACAACAAAGAGGAAAGAATCGTTGAAGCATTATTTTTTGGGTCTAATTTCCCTTTATTAAAACGAATATTATTTACTATTAGATTGATTTCGCCCGGGGTCCCGATGAAATGAATTATCAAACCCGCTGAAAGTCCGCAAATTGCCATTACAGGAATAACTTCCCATCCATTAAATATGGCTAATGTGTATGTGAGAAACTCCAATGCAACCCAATAAGTACCAGCTATTATTCCACCTAATATTCCGAGTAAAGCCCACAATAAAAAAGTCCGACTGAAAACGAAAGGGTTAAATCTTACCGGCTGGTCTAAAATGTTTAAATATGCTACTAATTTTCTTCGTCGTTTTAACTTCACTTTTGTGTGATTGATTTTTATGCTAAAATAGCTTTTCTGTTTATTTCTTCTCTGAATTTTTATAAATCCATTCGGCTAAAAAGCAAAATCCAATAATTGCAACTGAAACAATTACACCAGTTATATTTGTTTTGTATTGTTGATTAATTAAAATTACCGATGCAACTAAACATAGAACGAACCCCATAAAAGGAATTATTTTATTACTGCCCGTTTCTTTGGATAATTTAAGTCCAACGAGATTTACAATGGCAAAAATAAGTAAAAAACCAATACTTCCCGATGTTGAGATACTTTCTAAAGCAAGGACGTTGACTAGAACCAATGTGGCCACTGCTGTAATCATTAATCCGATAGGTTGATTCCAAAGTTGAGCGAGAAAATGGTGAGGTAACTCATCATCTTCGGCAATTTCATAATTAACCCGACTACCACCTAATAGCGAAGCGTTTATAGCAGAAAATGTGGAAATCAATGCAGCGATGGTAATAATTGAAAAGCCAATTTTTCCCAGCATAGGTTTGGCAGCCTCTGCTAAAACATAATCTTGTGCTGTGGCTATTTTTGAAAACGGTAATGATCCTACAGTTACAATCGCTATAATAATGTAAAGAAGTATTACAAAAATTACAGAAAAGTAATAGGCTCGGGGAATATTCCTTTCAGGATTGATGATATCAGGTGCAGCGTTGGCAATCAATTCAAAGCCTTCATAAGCCACAAAAATTACCATTCCGCCAGCAAATAATTTGATAGGTGTTTCCCAATTTGAAACGGCTAATTGATTTAGATTTGGATTTCCAATTAAACCATATGCTCCAATAAAAACAAATGCAATTAGAATGATTAACTTGATAATCACAGCATAAGATTCTATTTTTCCTACAACGGCAATACTGTAATAGTTAATTATTGTTGCAAAAATAATAATGGCACTGGCATAAATATGAAAGTCAATGGTTTTATGATGCGTTAATTCCAATAAATTTGGAGCGTAGGAACCAAATGCTGAAGCATAAAGTGAAAGCATTATGATATAACTAACCCATAAAAGATTGCTGATGGCTCCACTAAATACCGATTTGCCAAATCCCTGATTGATAAATTTTACAGTTCCACCTCTGTCAGGATATGTTTTTGAAAGTTTAACATAACTGTGAGAAGTGATTAAAGCCAAAATCCCTGCAAATAAAAAAGCAGTAGATGTTCCCCCTTTGGCTAGGGATACCGCTAGTCCAAGCACCGCAAAAATTCCACCGCCCACCATTCCGCCAATTCCTATAGAAATTGCTTCTTTCAACCCTATTTTTTTATTCATTTGTGATACTTCTTTTATTGTGTCCAATGGTTTGGTTATGTGTAGTTGCGAGAACGAGCAATTAACTTTGCATTTACACACAAAGTTAAAAATTCCGTACTAATTTTCAGATAATGCGAAAACAAACAATCGTTTATTGTTACTGTTGTGCTTTCGACCTTTTTAATCTAAATAATTCCCCGACGGCTTTACCTCGGGGTTTCCGATTTACCTCTCCTTTGGTCGGAACTGTCTTTTCGCAGTTCCAGGTGAGGCAAAATATAAAATTTCGGTTTTTGGCCTCCCGAGGCCAAAATGAAACCGGCGAAATACCTCTATGGCTCTGCCTCCTTTAGTCGGTTTCAAGAAATTTTTTATTTTCCTTTTTCGAGCCGCTCACTATTCTTGAAATAATTCCTTTTTGGTCTGTAAATTCTGCTATAAATATCCCTGTCAAATGGAGTAGTATGTACCCTATCAAGTAGTAAATACCAAGCACATGAATTTCTTCCATTGGCTTTTTTAATTCTTTTGGTCCAAATTCTATTATAAGTCCGGTAGTAAGCGAAACAATGACAAAGAGATAAAAAATGAGATATAGCCATTTTTGAAATTTCTCTTTTAAGGTTAAGTTTTTATCATAAGGATTTTGAAACTTCATATGTCCGAATGTAGGTAATATGAAACGAATACTAAATAATCCAACCAATATATATCCTAAATAAATATGCCAGTTCCACATGGGCTGCCTTATTTTTTTTGCTAAAGCAATGAGTTGTTCTTGAGTAAGGAACTGATCAGTATCACTCAGATAACCTTGTATTATAGTTGCCACATGATACTTATTCAGCCACGTTAATCGCAAAAAAATTGTAATTAATAAGAGCATAAACGTTACTGCTATGACCCAATGAATTATTCGATAAATTTTAGAATATTTTGTCATTTCCATTAAGGTTTTTGTTTAAAAAGGTAGTTCGAGTAAATTTACATTATTTTTCCTATAGAATTTATACTTAATGTTCAGATTGTTATAAATATATACAGTTTTATTAGTATAATTCTTTATTTTTAATTATTTTATTTAACCTATATTCCTATTTTAAAGTTCGGGTTAATATTCAAATACCCGTTTTTGTCACCTTCTAATTTATAAAAGAGAGAAGTTATTCTAAAAATAAAAGCCCCTTAAAAGGAGCTTTTGAGCTGTTGTTTTGGAAGTTTTGTGCCACGTTTATTGGTGTTGTAAGTAACTTTATCTAATATTTTCTTCAATAAGTGCGACTAAATTGTTTTCAGAACTGTTGATTGAGATTATGTTTCCATCTTTATCAATTACAATTTTTGTTGGGATTCCTTGAATTTTATAGTTTTCTACAATTTTATCTTCAAAATCATATAACACATTGAAAGAATAGTTATTTTCCTTTATAAATTTTGATACATTTTCCTTGATTTTACTGTCACTTTCTCTTTCCCAAGTATCTATGAAAAAGAACTCAATATTGTCATTTTTATATTTAGTTACCAATTCCTGCATTTTTGGAAATGATGCCCTACAAGGTCCGCACCAAGTTGGCCAAAAATCCAATACTACCATTTTGCCTTTGTAATCAGATAATTTTATTGTTTTTCCTTCAAGGTTTGTCAAAGCAAAATCTATAGCTTTTATATCCCCATACATTTTAATAAGTTCTTCTTTGGCTTTTTGAGTAGCTAATTTTAAAGAGTTTTCTTTAATTTTTTATATATTTCTTGAAGTTGATTTAACAGAATATTTGAATCTACTCCTGCTAATAATTGCTTCTCTGAATATTCTTTGGCAAATTCAGCTCCTTTTGCTTTTTCAGCAATCGCCGCAGATCTTTCTTTACCTCCCGTATCTAATCCTCCATTTTTTTCAACTACGTCTTGGTATTTAAATGCCTCATCGTACTTTTTTTGTTTATATAATATCAAGGCATAAGTATCTGCATACATATTATGAGTTCCTTGAAGCATATCAAAATTATTGATTTGATAGTTTTAATAATATAATTTACTTGAACATTGGAAATACGATGATTTTCGACCTTGCCGTCTTGGATATAGAAGCTTTGTATGAATTGAGAGTGTCACATACGGTTTTTGTGAGAGGTTTAGGGGGGGAGATTTCCTTTTATCTGCTCGACTTTTTCTCAATTCGTTTCTCCGATTATTTTTTTTTCAGAGTTTAGTAAGGGCAGTACCTTTATGGGCTGCAATATGGTTTGTCTTGTTGCTTTTTATTTCATATTGAGGTTCTTCTTTCGTAGCGTGGTGTGTGTAACCTTTGTAATTGAATTTTTTTGTATGTATTTTAATGATAGTTCCTGAAACTTTTCCCGCTTCGGAATTCCAGTTCACTTTGTCGCCTATTTTAAATTTCGTTTCCAAAAAGCATTTTTTAACTGTAAATCTAATTTTCATCAGAATACAATACATTGCCATCAACTATTCTTGCCGGTGCAGTGTATCTATGTTCCTGAACTTTTTCTATAGCCATAATATGTAATACTGTCCAACCTTTTGCTTTTAGATAGTCGGACACCATTGAGCGATGGCATCTCCACCAAACCGCTTCGGAGCACATATAAGCTGTGGGTTGTTCTATAGCGATATGTTCCAGTTTTACCATGGCATTTTCAAATGCTGAGGTTTCCATATAATCGGCATAACCTTTGAAAGAATCATTGTTCCAGCGGTTATTTTTCGAATCTTTTTTCACCTTTCTTCTTCCTCCCAAATCGGCCAGATGTATATATTGTATTGAGGCTTCTTCTAAGGATATTTTTAAATTTTCTTTGTTGAAGTGCGGAAACCTGCGTGAACCGGGCAAACTTCGTATGTCTGCAAGAATTTTAATATCAAAAGATTGAAGCATATTCAAAAATTCTTCGAGGTTACGGGTAGAATGACCTATGGTATAAATGGTAGTTGTCTTCATTGGATTCATAAAAAATTATTCAATGTTAAAATATACTTGTCAATATAAATCTGTTTTTCTTTGGATTTATATTGCTGAATGTATCGCGGATGCTCAAGGATTTTTAAACTGCCAAATAACTTAGCTTCTTTGTTTAACTTTTGAAGAAAATTTGCATTTTTCTTTCCCAGCACAAAAACCTCCGAAGTATCTAATCCCATACTGATGTTTTTTTTCAAGGTCAAAATCATATAATCTTTCACCATTTCAAAAAGAACAGGGTCATCATAATAATTGGCATTCAACCATTTGCCGTCTTTTGTTCGACGGACAATGGCTAAAGGAAAGGTAGAGTTGATATAAAATCGTTTATAGAAATCTTTTACTCCACCATATTCAGCAATCATATCATACAAAAAAACAGAAGAAACTTCGTGCGTATGTGATGATTTCATTTTGATGCCGCAGGCACTTTCCAGTCGTTTGGTATCCGTAAATGGCACACCGGTTACACCGGCTCCGTGACGGCTCGGATTAATACCGATAATAAATTTCCGTTGATTTGAGTCGTGGTAAAATTTATGATAAAACTGTTGCATGACTTCCATTGTTTCAGGATTGTCCAGATAAGGGTTAATCACCCGAAAATTTTTCGGCAGTTTATCCGAATAGTGTAGATTACGGTTGAAATCAATCACTTTATCTCCAAAGGTTTTTGACATAAGAATTTAGTTTAATTTCCTATTCTGCAAATGCTTTTGGTACATTCATCAAAGGAATTTTGTAATCATTTTAGAAAAACGTAGCGTTCCTTATTGCGATGGTTTCCTGA
>JAENXD010000021.1 GCA_016649745.1 Flavobacteriaceae bacterium
ACTCTCTAGACTGGTGTTCTTCATTAGAAAAATTATGTGGTAATAATTCTTTAATGTAATGAATATCAGTCTTTTATCCTAATTTATTATTACTTATTTTGTTGATTTTCAATGAAATATATTTTTTGTCATGTACTAAAATTTTAACGCGTTGGGTGCAATTAATTATTGTTAAAAACGGTTCCATAATTGGCTGGGGACATACCATCATAATCTTGGGGTTTCATCATTTGAATTATAACCTCATCTTTAGCGAGATTTCCAAGTTGATCATTATAAAAAGTATCTCCACCGTCCGGGAACACTACCTCAAAAATTTAACAATATTACATTAAAGCGTCCCAAAAACGGTATAAATTGCTATTTTAAATAATTTCAATTATCGATTTTAAAGTTCAATACTTAAATATCCCTTTTTCTGAAGTTGAAAATTGTGTAATATCCCATTACCCACGACCTCTAATTCTTGGGGAATATCTTTTGGGCCAACACCGAATTGCTTGAGTGAAATTCCACAGATTACAATTTTGACATTTGCTTTTTTGGCATCATCTATAAATTTCTGCATCATTTCTTTATCGGTCAAATCGGTTACTGTTTTTCCGCAAATAATGACTTGAAAATCCCCAAATTTATTCCCATCTTCCACAGCTAGCGCTTTTGCAGTTAAAATAATAGGATTTAATTGCGGGATTTTTTTTGTGAGCACCACATAATTGTTTTTTTTATGGTGCATAGTATTTTGCGCCAATCCAGAAGATGCGAAAAGTGCTGAAACAAGTAAGAATGTGATTAAAAATAAATTTTTCATATTTTATGTTTTTGAGTGTTATTAAAATCGTTTAGTATAAAAAATAAGAGTCCGCCAAGAATTGCAATATTCTTAAACAGTGGCCCTAAAGTGGTAGTTTGGCCTACCTGAACAGTAAGGGTAATTGGAATTAAACATGCTGCCAGTACAATTGAAGCCCATTTGGTTTTATAACCAACCAACAGGCTAAACCCGGCAATTAGCATGGCAATTCCGGAAATAATGATCATTAATTTAGGATCGCCAAAAAAATAGGCAATCCCTTTGAATCTTGCCTCGTTAATTTTTTGCAGCGTTTTTTCCACTTTGAATAAATGGCTTAAACTCGCTACCAAAAAAATTAAGCTTAACATCACTCGAAAGACTTGTAACGAGCTATGATTTACCAAAATCTTTGTTGTCATTTTTATATGGATAATTGATTAATAGATACAGCCGTAATGAGAGTCACCAGTCTATTTTTTTATAATTTTTTCAAAAAAAATCAATACAATAGCAGGTTGTCAGAAAAGTAAATCGGCTAATAGAGTTTTGTTAAAAAGGGTGGAATTAAGCTTTGGGCGGTGGATAAAATTTATCACGGTAGGCGCTAATTATCGATTGAGTTTGATAATTGTATTCATGATAATAAGGTTTGGTATATGCCATTAGCGAATTGTTCACATCAAATTGAAAAGGAGAAGCGCAAATCACGTGAACAGAAATATTGTTGGCTGAAGAAGCCTGATCAAAACTTACTTTATCCTGAGGGGTTTTTGATATATTTTTTTCGCAAAATGGATTGACAAAGATAATTTCTTCAGAATCGAAAATAACCCCAAGGAATTTGGAGTCTATAGTGACTAATTTTCCAGAGAAAATCATTAAAAAAAAGATGGCTATGTAGGATTCTGTTCGCATTAAGAAAGCAAAAATAAGGTCTTGCTTTTTAAGCTTACGTGACTTTTATTACATAAAAAGAAAGGCGTTCCACAATTAGTAAAACTTTAACTTTTATTGTCCTAGTTTTTTGATGGAGCGGCCAAACAAAAAGAGCATTCTTCGCTTTTCTAATTTATTCATCTCCAAAATGATTCCAACTTTCATATTATTTGAGTTTTTGTCGTTTTGAAGTGATTTCTCCGTAAGGATTGTCTTTAATCGTTTTTAGGGTTCAATTCCCCGACGCTCTGCGTCGAAATAAAAAGGGGGTTCCTATTTGATACCTCGTACCCTTGGGTCGAGGTAGTTCATTAAAATTTAACGAGAAATATTAGTTAACCCGACACTAAATAGAGAATTTAGTGTCGGGTTAAGATAAAGGATCTTGATAGTTTGGGGTTTTATGTAAAAATGATTTGAGTTCTGTCGCCATCACATAATTCATAAAATTCACCAATAGTGATGATGTCTTTTACCTCATCTGATAGATCTTCTTTTTTCAATTTAAACATATCAACAGCAAGTTTACAGGCGTAAATTGTTCCGCCACCAGCAGTAATCATTTCTAAAAATTCATCTACAGGAGGCATATCCAAAGCTTCCATTTGTTTTCTCATCATACTTGAAACAGCTGATTCTACTCCTGGTAATCCACCAAGCATTGTAGGAAATGGAAGTCCGCCCGGCATTTTCATTGCTGGGTTACCGGTTGTTGCGGTATGCAAATTATTCATAGTTTTCTTTGTGATTCCATCAAGGCCAAAGAAAGTAAAAAATAAATTTAATTCAATGCCTTCCATAACGGCTCCATTTGCCATAACTAAGGATGCATATACATCTTCTAAAGATCCTTTAGCACAAATCATGCATACTTTTTCTAAAGGTTTTTTTTCTTTTGTTTCCATTTTTAGTATTTTAAACTAGATACAACTAGTTGGTTTAGGAATTCCTGCTATTTTAGATGAGAATTTTAAAGGTCCTTTAGGGAACAGTTCGTATAATTCTTTAATACTAACGATACCAGATTTACCAACGCTTCTAATGGTTAGAGCTTCTTTAGCGATTGTTTTTTCGCGTAAATAATTTAGAACTTCAAAGTGTTTATCGGTCAATTCAATTCCTATTTCTTTTGCTATTTCTTTTGCAATTTCGTTATTCCATTGAGTCATATCTTCTAGATACCCCTCTTCTGTAACATTTACTTGAGCTCCCGCTATTGTTTTTACTGCCATAATTTACGTTATTTTAATTAATTTATTGATTCTTTTTTAATTTGTAAATCTCTAGATACATTTTTCATAAATGTGACGCCAAAGCCAAGTGCCTTTTTCATTTCTGGGCTATTCATTTCTCTCATTACTCTCCAAACAGAATAAGAAGGCACACTTTCGGTTTCCATGCTGTTAAAAGCTTTAACGGCATTTTCCACAGTGCTAAGAACTTCAGGTTGTGTCATTTCTTTAACAATTGAAAGAATAGAAACAACACTGTCTGCCAGTTCCCTTAAATCTTTAGGACTAAAACCTTGAACAATATTGTCCATAATTGGCACCAATTCCTTAATGAATTTAAAGTAGCCTTTTTGGTCATAAACATTTAATTGTTTGGTAAAGTCTATAATTACTTCATTGGCTATTGGACCTACCTCTTTACTTAAGTCCATTCCCATTTCAAGTAAATTCAGTATTTTTTTAATGTTGCCTATATTTCTTAAAAATGAAATGGCCAAATCGGTTAATTCCGATGGATTAAGTTCCACTTGCCTTTTATCAAGCTCTTCAACAGTTGAATCATAAACATCTTTACTAATAATTGATAAATCTTTTACTAAATCCTCAACAACAGTTGAGTTTAATCGCTGCTGATTTACAAAGCTTAAAATTAAATCAAGTTTTTTGTCGAGCGCATCTATTTGCGATTGTATATTTTTTTCTTCCATTACAAATCACTAATTAGATTAAACACGTTGTTTTCCTGCCATTGTCATATCGGCTTCTATAGGTAATTCTTTACCTTTCAATAAAATATGCCAATAAATCCATCTGAATAATATTTTGCCATAATGATTCATTTTTGTATTTTTCAATAAACCGAATGGTCCAATTCCTGGTAAAGGAAATGTTCCTGGCAATGGTTCAGTGTCATAATTGAAATCAATTAAAGCCCCTTTGCCGTAACCTGTTTCAATATAACAATTTGCATGCCCATCAAATTTGGCTGTTAATGGCCTTCCTTCCATAGCTGCCAAAAGGTTTTCCATTAAAATTTCAGCGGCAAAATGTGCTACCGAACCTGCCTTTGAGGTTGGAAGGTTTGCAGCATCGCCAATGACAAAAATATTTTTAAATTGATCGGACTGAAGGGTAAATTTATTGGTTTTAACATAATTCATATCATCTCCTAATCCGCTTCTTTGAATCATTTCAGAACCCATATTCACAGGTACAATTGTTAAAATATCAAATGGAATTTCTTGATCATCATAGGAAATAATTTTTTTATTTTCATTGTCAACCCTTTCCAAATAAAAATCAGGAATAATTTTAATGTTTTTTTCTTCAAGTAAGTCGCCTAACATTTTTGAGGCGACTGGCTTTGTAAAAGC
This sequence comes from Flavobacteriaceae bacterium, assembly GCA_016649745.1. Lineage (GTDB taxonomy): Bacteria > Bacteroidota > Bacteroidia > Flavobacteriales > Flavobacteriaceae > Lutibacter. The sequence continues at coordinate 4,338 of JAENXD010000021.1, forward strand.
ACCTGACATTAAGGTAACGTAGGTAATATTCACTTTGTCTCTAATGCCTCTTTCGGTAAAATATGCTTCGGCTAAACAAACAAATTCAATTGGAGCCACTGGACATTTATAAGGTACTTCAGGAATGCACATTACTAAATCTCCACCTTCAAAATCTTTAAATCTTTGATGAAGAGCCAATGCTCCTTCAATCGTATAAAAATCAAAAATATCTTTATACCATAGTTTATCTTTTAAACCTTCTGTACTGGAAGGATGGGTTTGGGTACCAGTGGCTATTATTAAATAATCATAATTTAAAACTTGACCGCCTTCTAAATATACTTTGTTTTCTTCTCCTACAATCTTATCTATTGGATTAAAGATTACATTTACTCCGGCAGGAAAAAAATCATATTTTGGTTTAATCACATCTTGTTTTTTGTAAATACCAAATGGAATAAATAAAAAACCTGGTTGATAATAATGAGTTTTGAATTGGTCAACTATAGTTATTTTCCATTCATCTTTATCCAATTCTTTATTTAATTTATTTAACATCATTGTGCCGGCCGTTCCAGCACCTAAAATAAGTAAGTTTTTCATTATCTGTAAATTAAATTTTATTATTAGTTTTCGATTATTTTGAAAGAGCTTTTAGATTTTATAAAGTTACTAAAGTTGCATAAGTGTATAACTGATAAATATCATCTTATTGTGCAATACTTGTTACATAGGAAGTATTAAAACGGTTGATTTATTTCAGAATAAATATAACTAAAAAATTCCAAAAAATATAATTATTTTAGCAGAGAAATAAATTGAGATGATCGATAACATTGAACACAGGGTAAAAAAGCTTAGAGATGAATTAAATCAGCACAATTACAATTATTACGTGCTAGACAAACCAACCATTTCCGACTATGATTTTGATTTGAAACTGAAGGAATTGGAGAAGTTGGAGGCTGAATATCCGGAATTTTCCGATTCAAATTCACCAACCAAAAGAGTGGGAGGCGAAATCACTAAAAATTTTAATACAGTTGTTCATAAAAACAGGATGTATTCCTTGGACAATTCCTATTCAAAAGAGGATATTTTGGATTGGGAGAAACGGATTGAAAAAAATTTAGGCAGTGAAGAAGTTGAATTTGTATGTGAATTGAAATACGATGGCGCTTCTATTAATTTAAGTTATGAAAATGGTATTTTGCAGCGTGCAGTTACAAGAGGGGACGGTTATCAGGGTGATGATGTCACTGCCAATATCAAAACCATTCGCTCAATTCCTTTAGTTTTAAAAGGAAATCTGATTGACGATTTTGAAATTAGGGGTGAGGTAATTTTACCGCTCGATGGATTCAAAAAAATGAATATGGAGCGCATTGAAGCAGGGGAAGATCCCTATATGAACCCAAGAAATACAGCAAGCGGCAGTTTAAAATTACAGGACAGCGCAGAGGTTGCGAAACGCCCGTTAGATTGTTTGCTTTATCAGGTAGTTGCCGCTAAAAATCCGAATAAAACACATTTTGAAGCTTTGGAAATGGCTCAAAAATTGGGTTTTAAAATTCCGACTACCCTCAAAATTTGTTCAACTATAGATGACGTGTTTTCTTTTATTGACCATTGGGACACAAGGCGTTTCGATCTTCCCTATGAAACTGATGGCGTTGTCATAAAAGTGAATAGTTTAGCGCAACAAGATGAATTGGGCTACACCGCAAAATCACCACGCTGGGCAATTGCCTATAAGTATAAAGCAGAGCAGGTTAGTACCATTTTAAAAGAAATAACCTATCAAGTTGGAAGAACTGGGGCAATTACGCCAGTGGCAAATTTAGAACCGGTTCAGTTGGCCGGAACTGTAGTTAAAAGAGCTTCGTTGCACAATGCAGATCAAATTGAAAAACTGGATGTTAGAATAGGTGATACTGTTTTTGTGGAAAAAGGCGGGGAAATTATTCCTAAGATTGTAGGTGTTGATTTAAGTAAAAGACCGAAAGATTCTGAACCAACAAAATACATTACCCATTGTCCGGATTGCGATACAGAGCTGGTTAGGGCAGAAGGCGATGCCAAACATTTTTGTCCGAATGAATATGGCTGCCCAACACAAATTACAGGCCGAATTCAGCATTTTATCAGCAGAAAAGCGATGAATATTGACGGATTGGGCTCGGAAACAGTTGAATTGTTATTTAAGGAGGGATTGATCCATAACTATGCTGATTTATATGAACTAAAAGAAGAACAAATTGTTCCTTTGGAACGGATGGCTGAAAAATCGGCAAAAAATATTATAGAAGGTATCAAGAAATCTAAAGAAGTACCTTTTGAGAAAGTGTTGTTTGCATTGGGAATCCGGTTTGTTGGAGAAACCGTGGCCAAGAAGTTGGCAAAATATTTTAAGTCTATTGACAATTTATTGCAAGCCTCTTTTGAAGAATTAATTTCTGTGGATGAAATTGGAGACATAATTGCAAAAAGTATTATTAATTTTTCGGTCAATCCAATTAATATTGAGTTAATTGATCGATTAAAATTATACGGTGTGCAAATGGAAGTAACTGCGGAATCGCAAATAGGTAAAACGGCTATTTTACAAGGAAAGACTTTTGTGGTATCCGGTGTATTTGCCCATTTTGAAAGAAACGATCTAAAAAAATCCATTGAAGACAATGGGGGTAAAGTGGCAAGTTCAATTTCTAAGAAGACTGATTATGTTGTTGCAGGCGACAATATGGGGCCAAGCAAACGTACAAAAGCAGAAGATTTAGGAATTCCAATTATTTCTGAAACAGACTATTTAAAAATGATAGGTTGATTTTAAATATTTTCAATAATAATTCTATTGCGGCGAATAATCACTTTTCCTTCATTTTCAAGAATTTTAAGCAAGCGTGAAACAACCACACGCGAGGTGTTTATGTCATCCGCAATTTCTTGGTGGGTAATAATTAAAGTATTGGTTTGCATTATTTTAACTTTATCAGTTAAATACTTATACAACCTGTCATCTAATCTCATAAAAGCCAAGCTGTCAATAGATTCAACCATTTCAATTAAGCGCATATGGTAACTGTCAATAATAAAACGTCGCCAGGATTTGTATTTTATCAACCAATCATCAATTTTAGAAACAGGTATAAATATACCTTCGGTTTCTTTTTCAGCAATTCCCCTAAACATGCTTTTACTATTGTTAATGCAATTTACAAAAGAAATGGCGCAGGTATCTCCTCTTTCCAGAAAGTATAAAGCAATTTCATCGCCATTTTTATCTTCGCGAATAATTTTCACTGCCCCACTTAAAATCAATGGCACATGAGACATATTATCGCCAATATCAATCAGTGTTTCACCACTGCCAAGATTTCTGTAAATTCCTGAATCTATAATTTCATTTATTAGTTCTTTTTCAAAAATTTCTGAATAATAATCTTCCAATTTTGCCCTTAACATTACCTTGTCTGTATTCATAATAATCAGTTATAAATGAGTTATGAAGCTAAATTAATCAATATAAATGAAAGAACTCCTGATTTAAATCAGGAGTTCTTATCAATTCAAATAATTATTAATAATTTAAAACTTGACCTGCAATTGCATTAATTGCGCATCATTGTTTATGCTAAGCCCTGTTTCAATCTTGTTTTGGTAATTTACTTGTAGTCTTGTGTTGTCACTAAAGAAATAATTTACCGCTAATGTCATCATTTCCCTTGATCTTTGAAATTTAATACTAACAGCCACCTTCAGCGACTTTCTTTTTCTTTTGAACAGTCATTACTTTTTTAGGTGGTTTAACAATTTCTTTCTCAATAAATGTTTCCGAAGCATTTTTATGAGAGTCATTAATAAAAGCACTTATATCAGCTTCAGATTTTTCTATTTCACAGTTTTTTGTGATTAATTTATTCTGTAAATAGCTGTTTTCAATGGCTAATAGTTTAATATTTTCGTAACCCAATTGATATAAAAGAAGAAATGACGCATTAACCTCATCAGGATTATTTCCATACAGAATAGCCGTTTTATTTTTTTCTTTTAATTCATCTAATAAGCCTGAATTTACATCATTTAAAATTTCAGGAGTATAGATATTTATTGCATTTTCTAAATGACCTTTTTCGAATTCATATTGATTTCTTACGTCAATTAATACGTAATCCGGGTTATAAACTTCATTAATTGTAACCAAGTAATTGTCATTTGTTATTTTTTCGAGGGCACTTTTAGTATTAGTGGCATACAAAAATTTTGGTCTTTTATAGGTTAATAGTCCTATAATTACTAATAAGATAAAAAGTGTTGAAGCTATAGATATTCGTTTTACTTTTTCTAATTCTTTCATAAAGAGCGTTTTATAAATTTAAAAATTAACAGCCACCTTCAGCAACTTTCTTCTTTCTTTTTTGAACTGTTATTACTTTTTTGGGAGCTTCTATTTTTGTTTCTGATGCTTCACTTGTTACTTGATCGGGATAGACAACTCCAAAATACATGCCTGCTGCTTTTCTTGTTGAATACAATTCAAATTCTTCAACAGTCATGTTTTCAGAAGGTTTCAGCGGATTAATAATTGTTGAAAACCATCTGTTTGTTCCACCTTTTAGAACGCGCATATTTTTATATCCTAAACGATTGCACAATATCCAAGCTTGATCGGCATAAAAATTATCATTTGAAAAAAGCACAACATCAAATTGATTTTGATTTAAATATGCCTTGGAGTCTTCATCTAATAATTTTTTAAGGGGAATATTAATCGCATATGGAAGTGAATAGTTGGCATAACTTTTTTCATCCCTAACGTCAATGAGTATAAAAGAAGGGTCTCTATTAATTAATTTATGAGCCAACTGATCTGTTGAGATATACCTTTCCGAACTAATCACATTGCTTAATAATTGTTGAGGCTTTATACCTTCATGTTTTTGATATTTCGGCAATAAAACCAATCCTCCGGCAAGTAAAATTAAAATTGCTGCCAGAAGTTTATACCTGAAAGCTAAAACTTTTGCTATCTTTTTTTTGACCATGGTGTTATTTTTTAATAAAATATTTTTTTAACTTTTTTACGCACCATATCAGATATTACAAATGCTACGATTGCAATAATGGAAAATATAAATACTACCCAGTATGGATTTATGCCTAATGAATCTTGTAACGTTATATTGCCATAAAAATAGCCGTCGTAAATTGGTTCTAAAAGCGGGAATAATTCAGAAAAAAGAAAAACTCCAATCATAATACCAACCACATAAATCATGGCGTCAATTTTACCGATTGCTACTGCACATAAACTTGTTCCGGGGCAGAAGCCTCCGGCAACAAAACCTGCACCCATGATAATTCCGCCGATTATTGCTCCCCAAAGATAAAGTGGGTGAACATATAATTGAGTAATATCTAAGTAGCCAAGATAATCCATATAATAAAGCCCAATTAAAGAGACTACTGCAGCGGTAAAAAATACTTTTAAAACTGCAAAATCATAGCCGTAAAAAACTCCGGCGAGTTTTCTGGATGATGAAAATCCAGAGGCTTCTAAAATAAATCCGAAAACAATGCCAATTAATATGGCAATTATACTATCCCATTCCATAGGAATTACACCGTTAGGTATTAAAGGTCCCATAATTTTTTTATTTTTTTATTAATTAAATCCAATTTTTTCTAAAAAAGTAAGCGAATGCATATGCCGAACCAAAAATGGCCAACATCGTTATAAATCCACCTGTTGAAAGTACAGCCATTCCGCTTAATGCAGCGCCACTTGTGCAGCCACGGGCAATTTGTGCCCCTAATCCAAATAACACACCACCTCCTAAAGCAAATACGAGTCTTCGTTTACTTGTGATTTTTGGTGAATGTTGAACTCTCAAACTAATTCTTCCACTTAAGCCACCTGATATAAATCCGCCAATTAATACGCCTAATGCTTCAAATACCAGCCAGGTATCCATAGGTGATTTATCTTCCTCTATAAATTTACTGTAATAAGCATTATTTTCAGCGTGCGTTGGAGAAATGGTATCAACAATTGAAACAACGCTGCTTTTCATGGCGCCACTTGCACCTAAACCTCTGCCTGTTAAATAAAATGTAAATAGAATTAAAATTCCGAATATAAAACCTCCAAAATAAGGATTCCAATAAACGTGTCTATTTTTTTGTTTTTTGTCTTTTTTCATGATGTACAGTTTTAATAAAGGAAACGAGTTAATTGTCCGGCTTCTACCATTACAAATCTAAATATTAATCCACCCAGTATAACCAGCATTGCCGGTACAATTACTGGAACTTTATAGCCAATAAGTTCAATAAGTTCAAGTGTTGCGGGAATGATTAATCCAAGGATTACCACAAAGCCAAAGAACATAAGCGTAAAATCTCCGCCGACTAATAATTGCATGGCTTCAAGTTGCACTTGGGAGCCTGCATAGTATCCCATAATCATATGAACGATTAAAGCCAATTCAACAATAATTAATCCCAAATCTATTTTACCGAACAAATGTTTTTCTTGTTTGGTTTTTGCCATTAAAATAATGGCAGCGGCACCTGTTGAAAGACCGGACGTTAAAAATAAGGGACCTAAAATGGCATTGTTCCATAAGGGTCTTGCATTAAATGCCGATAACAGAATACCCGTATAAACACCCAAAACCAAGGTTAAGGGAATTAATGCATAAGCGATGTATAATCTATTGTCTTTTAGGAATTGTTCAGCAGTTTTTAAAAATTTGAATTTTTTAAATAATTGTAATTTTTCTTCCGTTTTTGGATAAATTTCAGCATAATAACTGAATAACCACATAAATGAAAGAGGTGTTACTATTAGCAATACCCATGCGCCCCATGACATTGGAGATTCAATTCTAAATGTTGTATATAACCGCCAAGTATATAATTTGTGGGTTAAATCATAAACCAAAGCCAATAAGCCTATTGATAATGCTATTGGAGGAATAATAGAGGCAAATTTGACAGCTGCAGGATATTCCTTTTCTTTTCCCAACACATAAAATAGGGCGGCAAAAAACAGGATACCAGCAGCAAGCCCACCTAAAAACAGGTAAAGCGATATAGGCCAGTGCCATATTTCTAAAAAAGGATCTATTTTTGGTATATTCCTTCCGCTTGTAAATAATTCTTCTTGCATAATTTTAATTTTAAATTAAGTAAAAAACGTGTGGGTCAGTTCCTGCTTCAGGAGCTAATGTTTTATGTTTTCTATTTTTTAATAATTGGGATACTTCACTATTAGGATTGTCCAAATCCCCAAAATACATGCATTTTGTTGGACAAACTGATACACAAGCAGGAAGTTGTCCTTTTTCTAATCTATGGTGACAAAATGTGCATTTATCTACATAACCATCTGGATGTTGATAACGTGCATCATAAGGGCACGATTCTATACAAGCACCACAACCAATGCATTCGTCATGTGTTACCAATACAATTCCACTATCAAGTTTGTGGCTTGCACCTGTTGGGCAACATCTTACGCAAGGAGCATTATCACAATGATTACATCTTTCAGATTTTAATTCTAAATCAAGGTTAGGATAAGAACCATTTACAGTTTCAACAATCCAATCTCTACAATACCCGATTGGTACGTCGTTTTCTGTTTGACAAGCAACAACGCAATCACTACATCCAACACATTTTAAGGTGTCAATTACCATCGCATATCTCATATCTCAGTATTTTTATGTGGGTTTTCAGTTAATATTGCAACAAAATTTCCTCGAAGCCCAGTTCCTCCCATTAGTGGATCCATAGCTATTTTCGAAATTAGTTCTGTATCACTAATACCTTTACCAAAGGCTCTTGTTAATTCTTTATTGTTATGTCCAAAACCGTGATACATATAAATTGAATCCCATCGTACCCTTTCTGTAACTCTCACTTTTATAGAGAAAGTTGAAATGATATCATCCTGATTTTTTAGCCAAACTTCTTGATTGGTTTTTAAACTCATCATTCGTGCGACTTTAGGATTCACCCAAAGTGTATTCTCACTTTTTAAGGCGTTTAAATTTGGATTGTTAATGGTTCTGCTAAAAGTATGCATAGGGGATCTACCATAATTTAGCCTGTAAAACCCTTGAGGAGGTTCTGGGTGAGCAGTATATACAGGCATAGGGTCAAATCCTTTTTCAGCCAATTGATGTGAATAAAATTCAATTTTTCCACTTGGCGTTGCAAACATATAATCTTGTCCTTCTTCTAAGAAAAGTGGTCCGGATTTTCGGTCATATAATTTAACGCCTATTTTTTTCATTTCTTCTAATGAAGTACCTAACTCTTTTAATTGCCACTCAATTACTTCTTCAAAATCGTTGTAATTGAAATAGTCTTGTAAACCTAGTCGCTCTCCAATTTCTTTGCTTATCCACCATGCTGGTTTTGAATCGTATTTTGGTTCAACAACAGGAACTCTAACAGCAATAGAAGGTATTCTATTAGTCATAGAACGGATATCATCGTAGCGCTCCAGATAGGTACATTCTGGAAGAACAACATCAGCATAACCTGTGATTTCCATAGGCATTGTGTCTATAACTACCATAAATTCTACAGCTTCAATAGCTTCAAGAGTCTTTTCACGCTGAGGCAAAGTATTTACTAAATTAGTACCAGCAACCAGCCAAGCTTTAATAGGATATTCATTGTTTTCACTTGGAATTGTAGCCTGAACTAATTCAGTAGTAATGCCCATTTCTGCATAAGGGTATTTTTTGCCAATTTCTTTCCATCCCCATTTTGGTTCAGGATATTCTGGATGAGGGAATTTTGGCACTTTAAGACTTTCTTTAAAGTAAAAGCCGCCTCTGTTTCCCCAAGAACCTAACAAGCCATTAAGCATGGCAATAGCTCTTCCTCTTTGAGAGTCATCACCATACCAAGTAACATGTCGACCTGGATGGATAATCACTGAAGGCGCAGCAGCAGCCATTATACGAGCTGTTTTTCTTATTTCTTCAGGTTTTATGGTTGTAATGCCATAAGCCCACTCTGGTGTAAATTGTTTTACATGCTCTTTTAAAGCATCAAAGCCTGAAGTATATTGTTCAACATATTTTTTATTGTACAAACCTTCTTCAATCAATACATTCATCCAGGAAAGTAATAAAGCTAAATCGGTTGCCGGTTTAATTGCCAACCAATGTGCAGATTTACTGGCAGCTGTTGAAAGCCTTGGATCAACAGTAATAATAGTAGCACTATTGTCTATGGCATCAGACATTTCCTGCACTTGTGAGTTATGCATATTTTCTCCAATATGTGAACCAATTAACACAAGGCACTTGGTGTCTCTTATATCAGTCGGTTCAGGAGAGCCGATCCAAGATCCAAAGGTTAACCCAAATCCGGTTTCTCTTGGTCCTCTGCATTGTGCGTAAGCAGGTTCAGCAATTGTGTCCGAGCCAAATGCTTTGAATAAATGCTCTAAATGACTCCCAGGTGCCCCATGTTTAAAAAGGGCAACAGATTCAGCTCCATGTTTTTCTTTAAAACCTTTAAATTTTATGGCAATTAAATCAAGAGCTTCTTCCCAGCTGGCTTTTCTGAAAGTTTCTTCACCATTTACCGTAGTTCTGATTAATGGAGTTTTAAGTCTGTCTTCATCATTATACATCCCTACACCACCGGTGCCTCTTGGACATAAACGACCGTTGCAATGTGGATCATCATCGTTACCAATAATTTTTTTAATTTCTCCATCTTCATCCGTATGCGCCCAACCGGCACATTTCCAAAAGCAAACTTCGCAATAGGTAGCTGTTCTTTTAAATTTTTTAGAAACGTTTTGTTTTACTAAATCATCTAAATATGAATTGGCTCCAAACATACTTAAAGCACTGGTTGTAGCGGCAACACCTCCTAATCCTATCGCAGAAATTTTTATAAATTTTCTTCTTGAAGTAGTCATAAGTATCATAATTTATTTCTGGAACAAAGATATTTACAGATACAAGCTTATAGGGTGACAAATGTCATTAAATAGTTTTAAATGCAGTAACAAATGTTACATTAAATGTCTGAAAATCAATATTTTATATGTGATAAAAGTTGCATTACTAGGCTAATAATCTCTTTTGAAACGAATTACATTTTAAGGCCTTGTTAACTTGTAGTTAGTGCTTAAATTTAATTTATTGTAAATTTGTGTCATAATTAAACAGATGAAAATAAAACATTTCAAAATTGCTGGTTTTATCTTAGTAATTGCGCTGCTTGTGGTTTTATTCATTTTAAATAATAAAAATTATTTTCAGAAAAGTATTGTAGAAGAAGTTGAATACATTAAGATTGAAAATATAGGCGAAGAATCCTGCCTAAATTGTCATGCTGGCACAAAAGGATATTCCGTATATCATAATCCGGAGCTTATAGGTTGTATAAGTTGTCATTTGGGAAATCCCAATTCTTCAGATAAAAAGGAATCTCATAAAGGAATGGTGTTAATACCGGGAAACTTAGTTGATGCTAAGGAAACCTGTGGGAAATGCCATCCAAATGAATTGGCTAAAATCGAAAATTCCTTAATGACCACCAATGGCGGTTTGGTTGCTGTAGATAAATTTATATTTGGTGAGGCTAATACTCCAGACAATCATTACCATATTAAGGATATTAAAAACTCAGCAGCAGATAAACATATTAGAGATCTTTGCGCGAATTGTCATTTGGGCGCAGAAAAAAAGGAATTTGGAGAAACAACGCAATTAAGCAGGGGCGGAGGTTGTAATGCCTGTCATTTAAATTATTCTGAAGAAGCAAAAAATGATTTACTGAAGTATTTAAGTTCAAATAAAAAGGATTTGCCAAAATTTCATCCGGCAACAAATATATTTGTAAAAGATGTCAGTTGTTTTGGCTGTCACAGTAGGTCAAGCAGAATTTCAACAAATTATGAAGGTTGGCAGGAAACTTTGTTAAATGAAAAGGATATTATCAATGAGAAAGGCTATAAAGTTTTTGAAGATAAACGTGTCTATAAATATATAGGAGAAGATTTACACCATAATAAGGGTTTGCTGTGTGTGGATTGCCATTCCTCCCATGAAGTAATGGGCGACGGAAAAAAATATACACACGCAGAACAGGCCGTGAAATTGCAATGCTCCGACTGTCATTTTAAAGAAAAACCGAATACAATATCCTACAGTTCACTTGATGCTGAAAGTTTATTGGTTTTTTTACACCGTGATTATAAGCATACCGACAACCAAATTATTACAGTTGAAAAAGACAAGCATCCTCTGGTGAATACTTATGTAGATTCCTTAGGAAAAGCTTTTTTAATTGGTAAAAAAGATGGTAAAATTCACGAATTAAAACCTCAGCCTGAAATTTGTTCCAGAGACAATGCGCATAAAAATGTAAGTTGTGCCACTTGCCATTCTTCATGGACTTCACGTTGCATAGGTTGCCATAATGAATTTGACAAAAATGAGCCCAGAGCCTTCGATTTATTGGATAAAAAATTTGGAAAGGGGCAATGGAAAGAACATGTTGCCGAATTTTCTTCATCGCAACCGGCGATGGGCGTAAGGGAATCAAAAAATAAAAGAGAGATTGAGCCTGCAATTCCCGGGATGGTTTTAACCATAGATAAAGGAAGTTTTTCCGGAAAAGAAATTGGTAAGGATGTTTCTTTTCATAGGTTGTATGCACCAAATTCACCGCATACAACAACTAAAAGTGTGCGAGATTGCAAATCGTGTCATGCCAATTCTGCTACATTGGGATATGGAAACGGAAATTTGGTTTATAAAATAAAAAACAATGAGGGGAAATGGAATTTTACGCCAGAATATGCATCCAACCCAAATGATAATTTACCTGAAGATGCCTGGATTCCATTTTTAACGACGCCTAAAAAAGGAGTTATAAATTCTACCCGGCTAGATTTTAGACCTTTTACAGTTAAAGAACAAAAACAATTATTACTGGTTGGTGCTTGTTTGCAATGCCATAAAGATGATTCTAAAATAATGCAGCAAAGCTTGATTGATGGAATAAATCCGTTATTAAATAAATTAAGCAAAAATTGTATCTTGCCCTCTTGGAATTAATCAATTTGTAATGAATAAAATTAAAATTACCCTTTTTGCATTTGTACTGGCATCAATTATAGATATTATTGGAATTATTTTTTCAATCCCAATACTTGTCTATATTTTTAAACCATTCATCATATTATCCCTGCTGTTTTTATATGTATTTTCTTTACCAAAAAGACTGAAGTGGTATGTAATGGCTTTGGAACTTTGTTTTTTTGGTGATGTTTTTTTGATGTTTTCAGGAGAATTATTTTTTAGTGCAGGATTGGTTTCATTTTTAATTGCCCATGTTTTATTTATAAAAATTGTTATTTCTAGAATTAAAGAAGTTAATTTTTTAAAAATGATTTTTTCAACACTTCCATTTTTAGCAGTGTTTGGTTTATTGATTTATACACTAAAAGATTCACTTCATGAAATGTTAGGACCTGTAATAATTTATGGATTGACAATAGCAACATTTGGCACAGTTTCTTTAATCTATTTTTTGAATACAAAATCAAAAAAGTCTTTATTAATGCTTTTTGGAGCTGTTATTTTTATGATTTCAGATTCACTTTTAGCCATCAATAAATTTTACAATCCAGCTCATGTTCTTGAAGTTATTGTTATGGCAACCTATGTGCTGGCTCAATATTTTATTTTTAGATCCATGGTACAAAAAAACGCCTTGTAAATTTTACAAGACGTTTTTAATCAACAAAATAATTAGTAAAATCTATAATTGTGTTTATGGTTTTACTTGTGCAACAGTTTGAACTGCCCAATCCGGGAATATATGCGGGTCAATATTAAATACTACAGTACCCCAAGATATTGTAATTATGGTAATTATAATAATAGCAAAGAAGTTGATTAAAAAACCGGTTTTCATCATTTGAAACATTGAAATTTTACCAGTGCTGAAAATTATGGCATTTGGCGGAGTTGCAATTGGAAACATAAAAGCCATTGAAGCGGCCAAGGTTATAGGTATCATTAATAATAATGGATTTACTTGTATTTCATTAGCCAAACCACCCATTATTGGTAAAATCATTTCAGTTGTTGCTGTATTTGACGTAAACTCAGTTAAAAGTGACATAATACCAGTTAAAGATGCAACAAGGGTAGTTGTTGATAAATTACCGGCACTGGATAAAAGACTGCCCATATAGTTAGATAATCCAGAATCAACAAATCCTTTAGCTAAAGCAAAACCGCCACCAAATAAGAACACTATTCCCCACGGTATTTTTTTTGTTATTTTCCAAGTTAATAAACCCTCTTTTTGTTTAGAAGGCGCAGGAACAATAAATAAAATTATGGCTATGAACATTGCAACAGTTCCGTCAGTCAATAATTTAGGATTTTTAAAGAATGAACTCCATCCATGAATTTCAAATATTCCAAAGTTAAGGTTGGTTCTGAAAACCCATAAAATAGCCAGTGATGAAAATAAAATGAATACTCTTTTTTGTTCTGCAGTAATTTCTCCTAAAGCTTTATATCGATCATTAAAAAATGTTTTATCAAGTTTCTTAATTTTGTGTTTTGGTTTATACATTAAGTATATAAGAAAAAACACGAATATAAATATTAATACCGCAATTGGAAATGCAAATGAAATCCATTGACCAAATGAAATCGTTGGTCCTTTTGGGTACAGAATTACAAAAATTCTTTGAAGAGATAAATTTGGGGGTGTACCAACCAAAGTAGCAACTCCCCCAACTGAACTTGCGTAACCAACAGAAAGTAATAACCCAGTAAGATAGGAATTTATTTTACTTTCGCCATGCACCTCTTCCAGTGCAGTTGAAACTGAAAATACTATAGGTAACATCATCATCGTTGTTGCAGTATTAGACATCCACATCGATAAAAAAGCGGTTGAAGACATAAATCCCAATAAAATCATAAATGGGCTGCCACCAGCAATAGACAACACTTTTAACGCAATTCTTTTATGTAAATTCCACTTTTCCATTGCTAAAGCCATCATAAAACCACCAATAAATAAGAAGATTGTGTCATTTATATAAGCGCCCGCAATGTCTTTTCCCCCTAAAATGCCAAGAACAGGAAATAGCAGAATTGGAAAAAAAGAAGTTACCCCAATAGGTATTGCTTCGCTAATCCATAAAAAGGCCATTAAAACTGCGATTGCTAAGGTATATGTGACCTCAGGTTTGTCCGGTACCAGATTTACAAAGAATATGATTCCAAAGAAAAATAAGAATCCAATGATTAAAAATTTCATCTTGATTGTTTCGTTTTGCTTTACTTTTGCCATTTTGATAAGTTTTAGTTAATTTCAATTTGATATTGCATTACAAACATTCCCTTACGCTCATCAACTTTTAGCTTGTTGTCGCTATTTTGGTATATGGGTCTGTTTTGGTAACCTAAAGACAGCTTGTTGCTATGCCCTTTGAAATAACAGTTTACACCCAAGTCATAAACTATCATTGAATCATCTAAGGCATCAAAATCAGAATATTGGATAGCAATATTTGGTTGTAATTGGCTATTGTTTTTTGCTTTAGGCAGTAAATATCCTAATTGAAAAAACAGCGTATTTCCTGTTCCCATCATTGGAAAATCATTGCCGCTTCCGTTAAATGAGGTACCGCCTGCCGTAATATCATTTGAACCCACATTTCTTATATAATTTGGGCCAAAATCTGTATTGTAATATCCTAAATAAGAAGTGATCGCCGTTCCTTTTTCTTTATTGAGAGGGGCGTCGTAAAATAAATCCACTGCCCAGTTTTTAAAGTCGTAATATTTTTCTTCACCACTTATGAGTTGTGAAGTCATTTTAGGTTGGTGCATAAATCCAGCCCCTAAATTAAAAATATTTTTTTCACCAATATAAGTGCCTGTTTTGCCACTATAAGGAGATTTGTTGCTTTCATTGTCTAAAAATTCGTATTTTACGTAACCGGATGTTCTTTTTCTGGGTTTGTTAAAAGCATAATCAATTTTTCCTTCTTTGGCGGGAACGCCATATTGCACAGGGTCTTTTAAAGCAAGCGTATATTCAAATTTGCCTATTTGGCCTTTTGCCCAAATACCTAGGCCTCTTCCAACATCATCGTTTTTATTAACCGTTAATAAGGAAAATAATGGGGCATCTATTGCCATTAATGATGCGCTGCTTCGCACATTCCATCGGCTTAATCCTTCCCATCCAGATTCTCCCATTCCTAAAGAAAATTCTTTTGCAAATTCATATTCTGCAAATAAATCAAGAACTTTAAATTGAAAATCTTTTTCAGTTGTAACATTGATGTTATTTCCTCCAAATAAAGAATAAACATATAATTTAGGGGTTAGCTGTGCTGAAACACCCATTCTTAATCTTCTTATTGATAAGTCAAATACCTCATTTGCGCTTTCACCGTTGATAGTAGTTCCTGGGTTTGTTTCAAAGTATCTTGCCCATAATTGCATCCTGACAGATGCTTTTATATAGGTTTTGCCCGATTCATCTAAATTTAATTTGAGTTTGTTACTCTGTGAATAGCTTAAGCTAGAAATGAAGAGTAAAAGAAATAGAATTTTTGTTGATTTCATTAATAATTTGTTTAGGTTAATTTGATTTTTATAACAATTGTATAATTATTTAACATAATCAATCGTTATAATTTTGGTTTTTCACATTTAAGTTGCGCTAAACTAAATTTTATTTTTATATAATTGTTATGCGTTTACACCATTTTATAGTTTTTTGTTTAGCTTTACACGCTTTTACACTATTTAGTTTAAAGCTTACAAAGATTAACAACGTAATAAATGGAGGGAAATCTCAAAGATGTTTTTAAAGAAAAGTTAAGGGCTTTATATGGTGATTTTCACCCTATTGTCTCTAAATTTGGCACATCGTCTTTTGGCAAAATATCTTCTGATTTATGCATTAGTTCAAGCCAGTTCAGCAAACTAATTTCTGGTTCTGCAACGGAGGGAATGTATATAAGGTCTATCAGAAACATAGAACAGTTAATTGAACATCAAGGGGTATTAAAAGATTATAAGCAGCTAAAAAAGGAATTAAATAAAAATAAAATTAAACTAAAAGAAGATAAGTTCTTTCGTTCTAAAAAATTATTGTTCACTGGTTTAATTTTTACTGGTTTAATTTTCGGTTTATTTATAGGTTATTATTTCGCAAAAGACTCCTTTCTTTCAAAATCAAT
Organism: Flavobacteriaceae bacterium; assembly: GCA_016649745.1. Lineage (GTDB taxonomy): Bacteria > Bacteroidota > Bacteroidia > Flavobacteriales > Flavobacteriaceae > Lutibacter. The sequence goes on from JAENXD010000021.1 coordinate 20,596, forward strand.
TAATGCTAATGACAAGCATCCTTTAAGTCCGTTTTTTAATAAAACAGAAAACAAGTCTACATATTTGGGTTTTTTAAATGAGAATGAAGTGCAAGACTATTGCCCAAGCAGTGCATTTGAGGGAAAATGGAAATTGGCAAAACCTTATAAAATACCTTTGCCGGGAAGCAAAAATTCAGGTGTGTATTTATTGGCAAAATCTGCAGACATTGTTCTGGTCACCTCGAAATACGCGGCAAATAAGGGAAGAGTTTTATTAGGCTTTGAGCATTTAACACATGAGATTTGGTTAGATAAAAGAAGAAGGCCTTTAATTCCTGAGTATTTTGATGCAGAGACAAAATCGTTTACTGAATTATTTGATAATTTAGATTTTAAAGAGGATGAAAATTTTGTGAAAATAGCAGATTTAAAATCATTTTTTTTAGATGAATTTACAATTGGTACCGATTTTATTACTAGAAAAGGACAACCAAGTGGCAGATATATTGATTTTATTGATAGAAAACTTGCAAAAATGTATGACATTGATGTAGAATATATTTTAAATGAAGTGATTAGTGATTTAACGAAAACAAAATGTAATTCTGCAATTAATGAATACTGTAATCCAAACGATTTAAAAGTAAACAGCACCATCTCATTTGATTGCATCTATTCAATAGGTATTGAAAATCTTGGAATTGGAGGTGGTTATCCTTATACAAAAACCATTAAATTGGTAGAAAAAAATTATTCTGATAATTTAATTTGCGATTGTAGTGAGTAATTTTTTAATATTTATTTGAAATAATGTGTTAAAAAATTCTATTTATTGACAGATAATTTATTTCGAAAACACTTCATTGTGTTGTTCCTGAACACGTATAAAAGTAGTTCTTTTTGTCAGTTCTTTTAACCTGCTTGCGCCAACATAAGTACAAGTGGAACGCAATCCGCCCAAAATATCATGAACGGTATTTTCAACGGCACCCCGATAAGGAATTTCAACAGTTTTACCCTCAGAAGCCCTATAATCTGCAATACCACCAACATGTTTATTCATGGCAGTTTCAGAACTCATTCCATAAAATTGTTTGAATTTTTCTCCATTTATTTCAATAATTTTTCCGCCGCTTTCTGTATGTCCGGCAAACATGCCGCCCAACATCACAAAATCTGCTCCGCCACCGAATGCTTTTGCAACATCGCCAGGAATTTTACAACCTCCATCGGACACTATTTGTCCGCCCAAACCATGAGCAGCATCGGCACATTCAATAATTGCCGACAATTGCGGATATCCTACACCTGTTTTAACGCGGGTGGTGCATACAGAACCTGGGCCAATGCCAACTTTAATCATGTCGGCTCCTGCCAATAATAGTTCTTCAACCATTTCGCCGGTAACCACATTTCCTGCCATGATTATTTTATCGGGATATTGTTCCCGTGTTTTTTTGACAAAATTCACAAAATGCTCAGAGTAGCCGTTGGCAACATCAATACAAATGAATTTTAGCTGAGGATGTTGATTGAATATGGCAGCCAGTTTTTTTGAATCCGCGGATCCTATTCCTGAACTCACTGCAATATAATCTGTTAAATCGTCATTGGCAGATTGCATAAATTCTTTCCATTTTGTCAATGAATAATGTTTATGAATAGCCGTAAATAGTCTTTGATTTGCCAATGCTGTAGCCATTTCAAAGGTGCCGACAGTATCCATATTTGCAGCCATAATTGGAATGCCGCTCCATTTATATCGGCTATGCAAAAAAGTAAATTCTCTATCTAAGGTTACCAAGGATCTGGAGCTTAATGTCGAACGTTTCGGGCGAATCATTACATCTGTAAAGCCTAATTTTAAATCGGTTTCTATGCGCATTTTCTTTAAATATTTTAAATGATGATACTTTTTCCTTTACTAGCTAAATTTTTATCGCTGTCGAAATAAAAATCTATTCTTCCTAAATTAATTCCATAGCACCCAACCTGATTCACCAATATATTTTCGCCAACACTATTTTTTGAGATAGTTGGTTTGGGTAAAAAAGTATGGGTATGGCCGCCAATAATCAAATCTATATTTTTAGTTTTAGTGGCGAGCTCCAAATCGCTTATTTTTTCATCTTTATAATGATAGCCGAGATGAGACAGGCAAATTACCAAATCGCAATGTTCCTCTTCTTTTAAAATTCGACTCATATCTTGGGCAATTTCAACTGGATTTAAATACACGGTTTCTTTATACATTCTGGGATCAACCAAACCCTGTAGTTCAACTCCAAGTCCAAAAACGCCAATTTTAATTTCGTCTTTTTTGAAAATTTTATAAGGTTTTACATGAGTATTTAACACTGTGTTTTTAAAATCGTAATTGGCCGATAGAAAGTTAAATTGTGCGTGGGGCAATTGTGCAAATAATCCGTCAATGCCATTGTCGAAATCATGGTTTCCAATGGTTGCCGCATCATATTTTAGCATACTCATCAACTTAAATTCCAATTCGCCTCCATAAAAATTAAAATACGGCGTTCCTTGAAAAATATCTCCGGCATCCAACAATAAGGTGTTTGGGTTTTCTTTTCTGATTGATTCAACTAAAGTGGCACGACGCGCAACACCGCCCAGATTCGGATATTGGCTATCATCAATTGGAAACGGATCAATATGGCTGTGAACATCATTGGTGTGCAAAATAGTGATGTGCTTTGTGTTATTGCCGGCAAATGATTGCAATGAAAATCCGCCAAGCGTTAAAAAAGCAGTTGCCGCAGTCGATTTTTCTATAAAATTTCTTCTTTTCATCTGCTTAATTTTTTAGTGTATTTTCATGTCTAAATCTTCCGTCCATAGAAACTTTAATGGTGTCAGTTTCCTTAAAATAATCGATTATAGCGTTTCTTACTTTGTAATCGAGTTTGTAAAGATTTATCGGATTTTTAAAGAAATTCATATTGTCACCGCCATTTTGCAAATAATCTGATGTCAATACAAAATAGGTTTTGGAGTCGTCAAGGGTAGCATTGTTTATTTTTAGGTTATAACCGTTTTCTGTGACCACTAAATTAATATTTTTTGAAAGCGGATGTGCTTTATTTTCGGCAATTAGGTAATTCACAAGTTCTTTTATTTTTTCTGAAGTCAACTCAACTACCACCAAACTATTTTCAAAAGGCATCAGGTTAAAGGCATTTTCGTTGGTGATGTTACCTTTTGAAATTCCTGATCTGATACCGCCGTAATTAAACATGGCAAAATCAATGTTTTTCCCCGTTCTTGAATAAAATACAGGATTTGCTCTTTGGTAACACAAATCTGCCATTAAATTCCCCAAACTGCTTTCCAAATCTCCATCGGTTCTGTTTAAATTTATGGGCGTGTAGCTAATTACTGTGGTCATTTCTTTTTCAACCTTTTCTCTGTAAGGTTTAATGGTGTTTTCAATGTTTTTGTCGGAAGCAATGGTCTCATTTATAGAGGTTTGTTTTCCCTCTATTCTAACCAGTTGGGGAAGCTGACTTTTGCAGCTGAAAAGGGCTAAGAAAATAATAAATGAAATAATAAATTTTTTCATTGTTGCTATAATGAGGATTTTAATTAATTTTGTGTTCTCAAGCGTAAATATAGATGATTTTTACAGGATTTAAACGAAAAAGTAATCAAATTTTTTTTAAAAAAACCATACTGGACTTACTCAAAAACGAGCATAAAATTCCGTTTGTTGAAGTAAAAAAAGTAATTATTTTTTTAGACGCCAATGCCAACAGGACTAGTGTTTTAAGCGTGTTGACATCCATGTTAAAAATTTCTGAAAGTGATATAAAAGTGGTTATTTTTCAACAGAAATTGAGAAATGAACAAAGGGCAAATGAAGTCATTACGCCAAAAGATTTTGGCTGGTATGGCAAAATTGAATCTGAAAAATTAAAAAATATTTTAACAAATAAATACGATTTGTTAATTAATTACAGCAAAGTTGATAATTTGTACCTCAACTTATTACTATTGCAATGTAAAGCAGCATTTAAAGTTGGCTTTGCACACTTGGACAAGCGGTTATATGATTTAATGATTCGGTGTGAATCAAATGAAAGAGACCTGTTCAATGAAGAATTAAAAAAATATTTAGTCATTTTAAAGATTATACCATGAAACGAGCAAAACAAATTTTGATACAAAAAGGTATGATTAATAGCAGCTGTTACCGCTAAAAAATAAAATTTAAACAGATGAAAGAATTGTTAGGAACCGGAGTCGC
>JAENXD010000050.1 GCA_016649745.1 Flavobacteriaceae bacterium
AATTCCTTCTGCCAAAGGTGATCGGCAAATATTGCCGAGACAGACCATCAATATTTTAGTCATTTCAGCGTATTAAAAAGTAAGTTTTTTGGTAATATCATCCACATACTTTCTAAATTGCTTGTCGGTTTCTGTTAAATTATCAACAGTTTTACAAGCATGAAGTACGGTGGCGTGATCTCTTTTCCCAATTTGGGAACCAATACTGGCCAATGAAGCTTTTGTCATTCTTTTGGCAAAATACATAGCCAATTGACGCGCTTGAACTATGTGACGTTTACGTGTTTTTGATTGTAAAGTGGCCACATCCAATTCAAAATAGTTTGAAACAATTTTTTGAATATATTCAATGGAAACTTCGCGTTTTGTGTTTTTAACAAATTTATCTACAATTTGTTTTGTTAAAGCCAGTGTAAATTCCTTTCTGTTAAATGATGCTTGCGCAATTAAAGAAATTAAAACGCCTTCCAGTTCTCTTACATTTGATTTTATGTTTTTCGCAATATATTCTACAATTTCAAATGGCATTTCTACACCATCTCTGTACAATTGATTTTGTAAAATTGAAACACGGGTTTCATAATCGGGTGCCTGAAGTTCAGCAGACAATCCCCATTTAAATCTGGAAAGCAAGCGTTGTTCAATATCCTGCATATCAACCGGAGCTTTATCCGATGTCAATATCACCTGTTTGCCATTTTGGTGTAAATGGTTGAAAATGTGAAAGAAAACATCCTGCGTACCTGTTTTTCCCGATAAAAACTGAACATCGTCAATTATTAAAACATCAATCATTTGATAGAAATGAATAAAATCATTTCTGGAATTTCCTTTTACAGAATCTATATATTGCTGCGTAAATTTTTCAGAAGAAATATAAAGCACAATTTTATCAGGATATTTGTCTTTAATTTCAACACCTATGGCATGAGCCAAATGTGTTTTACCCAAACCTACGCCCCCGTAAATCAATAAAGGATTAAAAGATGTTCCTCCCGGTTTATTGGAAACGGCCATACTTGCAGAACGTGCCAACCTGTTAGAATCGCCTTCAATAAAATTTTCGAAATTGTAATTTGGATTTAGCTGTGATTCAATTTTAACTTTTTGAATGCCTGGAATAATAAACGGATTTTTCAATTCACGCTTATTAACATCCATTGGAAATGAAATTCCCTGCGGATTTATAGGATTTCTGTTTGAGCTCGGAATCTTTACGGTATGCGGATTATTGCTGCTGTAATTATTCTCCATTCTAACATCATAAATCAGCTTTGCATCCTCTCCTAATTGTTTTACCAAAGCAACCCTTAATAACTTAATATAATGTTCTTCCAACCACTCATAAAAAAATTTGCTGGGTACCTGAATTGTAAGTGCTTCACCAGATAATTTCACCGGTTTGATTGGTTCAAACCAGGTTTTATAAGCTTGTGGTTTAATGTTATCCTCAATAAAGGATAAGCATTCCACCCAAACTGATGATGCAGTTTTAGTCATTTTTAATCAATAATATTTTAAGTTTCGATTTAGTTGACTCCCTTAAAGTATAATTTAAGAGACTTCTTTTGGCTTTACAAAAATGTGAATAAATTTTAGGATAAAAAAATAAAATCACTATTGATTCTTATTTATTTTTTCCGTAACATGAAGGTCATAAAAATAAAAAAAATGAAATCAGACAAAATTCAATTTAGAGTGCGATATGGTGAAACGGATCAAATGGGTTTTGTATATTATGGAAACTATGCCCAATACTTTGAAATAGGACGAACAGAGTGGCTCAGAAAATTGGGCGTCACCTATAAAAAAATGGAAGAAAACGGAGTTATGTTGCCTGTGATGAATTTAAATATAAACTATTTAAAACCAGCAAAATATGATGATTTACTCACTTTAAAAACAACATTAATTAAAATACCTTCTGCAAAAATTGAGTTTTCCTACGAAATTTTCAATGAAGAAAATGAACTCTTGACAACAGGGAAAACTACTTTGGTTTTTGTTAATATGAAAACCAGCAAACCGACTAGAGCACCCAAATATATAATAGAAAAACTACAGAACATCACTGCTTGATTTCCTGAATTTTAAGGCATCGCAAATCATTAAAAAATTGCGCAATTTTCACCGCATTTCTTTTCCGGACAGCAATTAAAAACGAGCAGTTTAAATTCATTTTTTGTTCCAAAATTTCCAGATCGTTTTCTTTAATAATTCGCATCACTTTATTCATGTCCTGATATTCAAAAGTCAGCTGAAAAAAAACATCGAGTGTCTTATCAACAATTTCCGCTTCATCCAAAATCAATTTAGCTGTCGTTTTATAAGCATTTATGAGTCCGCCAACACCCAATTTAGTTCCACCAAAATAACGTACAACAACAACCAGCACATTGGTAATATCTTTTGACAAAATTTGTCCGTAAATGGGGTTACCGGCCGAATTGTTTGGCTCGCCATCATCATTTACCCGATAACTTTTATCTTCAACACCCAGTTGCCAAGCGTAACACCAATGCCGTGCAGCATGATGTTTTTTCTTTAATTCTTCGATGTGAAATTTAACATCATCCTCATTTTCAATTGGAAAAACATATCCAATAAATTTACTGCCTTTTTCTTTAAAAAGCGCTTCTCCTTGGGCTATCTCAATGGTTTTATATGTGTCGTTTTCAGTAATATCGCTGCAGTTTTGAAGCACAAAGATATCAAAACCAAATTTCTGAATTTGCTTTTTTACTTTAATATATGTAAAAATAGAAATATTAAAGCACGAAAAAAAGAAGAAAAAATGGTGATGGGAAGTTTTAATTTTTAAGTTTAACAACAATTAAACATCATTCACATAAATAAGCAAAGTATCCGTTGAAATCTTTTTAATTTGGCTGGGCGCTTTTTTTAATTGAGGTGCTTTTAATCCATTTTCAAATTTTGTGTTTCCTACAAAAACATAGGCTTCATCCCATAAATTATCATCAATAAAGGTTTGCAAGGTTTGTGCACCGCCTTCAATAATTACGGATTGAATTTCGTGTTCATACAAAACGTCACAAATTTGTTTGGGAAGTTTTTCGTTGAAATCTATTTGTTCAAAACAGGTATTATCGTTTAAACTTTTAGCGGGGATTTTTTCAGTGATAACAATTGTTTTTAAACTTCCATCATACAAATTGTAATGAGATGGAATTTTTAACGTTTTGTCAAGCACAATTCGAACCGGATTCAATCCAAACCAATTTCTTGTATTTAATTTCGGATTGTCATTTAAAGCTGTATTTGTCCCAACCAAAACGGATTGTTCTTCAGCACGCATTTTATGAACAAATTGCCGTGAATAAATGTTGGAAATCCAATTGGGTGAACTTTCAGAAGTTGAATCGCGTAATTTATCAATAAACCCATTTTGAGTTTCAGCCCATTTCAACATAATAAAAGGTCTTTTTTTGTTGTGAAAGGTGAAAAAGCGCTTGTTCAAATTTAAACATTCTTGTTCCAAAACACCAACAATTACACTGCACCCATTATTTTGTAAATGCAAAATCCCTTTACCACCCACTTTACTATTAGAATCAACACTTCCAATAACCACTTTTTTTATGTCTTTTTCCACAATTAAATTCGCGCAAGGAGGTGTTTTTCCATAATGAGAACAAGGTTCCAAATTCACATAAATTGTAGCATCCTTTAATAAAGATTTATCTTTAACCGAATTAATGGCGTTAACTTCGGCGTGAGGTTCTCCCGCTTTTTGATGCCAGCCCTCTCCTATTATTTTATCGTTTAAAACAATTACACTGCCAACCAGCGGATTGGGATAGGTAAAACCCAAGCCATTTTTCGCCAGTTCCATGCAGCGATTTATATATTTTTCGTGTATATTCACCTCGCAAAAATAACACATTAAAATGACTCACAGCAACTTTAGAATTAGAGAAATTCAGCTTAAAGACAATCCGAAAATAGCCAAAGTAATTCGTGAAATTTTAATTGAATTTGGTGTCCCGAAAGTGGGCACCGCTTATGCCGATAAAATTTTGGACACCTTATATGAAGCTTATGAGACAGAAAAAGCAATTTATTATGTTATTGAAAAAGAGGGTGAAATTTATGGCGGCGCTGGCATAAAACAATTGGACAATTTTGAAGGAAATGTTTGCGAATTGCAAAAAATGTATTTTTTGCCTGAAACAAGAGGCATTGGTTTGGGAAGCAAAATGATGGAAATTTGCTTACAAAAAGCAAAAGAATTCGGGTTTGAACAATGTTATTTAGAAACCTTGCCTTATATGGAAAGTGCCAGAAAATTATACCGGAAAGCTGGCTTTAAAGATTTGGAGGCACCGATGGGAGATACTGGACATTATTCCTGTAATTTGTGGATGCTTAAAAAATTATAATGCTGATTCAAGAATTTAAACGTCATTTTTTTTTGGAACTATCCAATTTATATCCAGAAACTGAAATTCAATCCTTTTTCAATATTTTAGTTGAATTTAAATTGCATTTATCTCGAATTCAATTGGCGCTCGAACACAATTTTAACCTTGACAATGACGATTTGGTTTTTTTACAAAACGCATTGTCCAAATTAAAATATCAAATTCCAATTCAATATATCCTTGGGGAAACAGCATTTTACGGACTTCAATTTAAAGTCGATAAAAATGTGCTAATTCCAAGACCTGAAACAGAAGAATTGGTGGATTGGATCATCCAAAATCACAAAAACAAGAATAACCTTAAAATTTTAGATATAGGAAGCGGAAGTGGCTGCATTGCCATTTCATTGGCTAAAAACTTGCCAAATGCAGAAGTTTCTGCCATTGATATTTCTGCGGAAGCCTTGAATGTTGCAAAAAACAATGCTGCGCTTAATCAAGTAAATGTGAATTTTTTAAAGGCCGATATCCTAACAATTTCGAAATTACCAGGCACTTTTGACATTATTGTTAGCAATCCGCCTTATGTTCGCGAATTGGAAAAAACACAAATGCAACAAAACGTATTGTCCAACGAACCACATATCGCCTTGTTTGTAAAAAATGAAAATCCATTATTATTTTATGATAAAATTGCAGAACTGACCAAAAATCATCTTACAGAAAATGGCGTTTTGTATTTTGAAATCAACCAATATTTAGGCAGTAAGACCGTTGATTTATTAAAAACAAAAGGGTTTATAAATATCGAACTAAAAAAGGATATTTACGGCGTTGACAGAATGGTGAAATGCTTTTTATAGTTGTGAGTTTTATGTTTTGGATTTTTAAGATATAATAGGTTTGCCAAAGTAGATTTGGGAAAACTGAACCGCAAAGGGCGCAAAGAAAAAAAATAATTTATTGTATTTAGGATTTGCGTTAGTGATTGAACGGTTTGTTTGAGCTCTTTTTTAGTTGCTTTTCGCAACTAAAAAAAGCGAGTAGTGAAAGCACGACCGCTTTTTCAGCGGGAACGCCCAAAATATTATTTTTAATTATCAATTGTTATTTATCTTTGCCAAATGCGAATAGATATTATTACCGTTTCACCTGAACTTATTAAAAGTCCGTTTGAATATTCGATTATTAAACGTGCAATCGACAAAAATTTGGTGGAAGTTCATTTTCATGATTTAAGGAAATATGCCTTAAATAATTATGGAAAAATTGACGATTACCAATTCGGCGGCGGCGCAGGAATGGTTTTAATGATTGAACCCATCGATAAATGCATCTCAGCACTAAAACTGGAGCGCGATTATGATGAAATTATTTACCTCACGCCCGATGCGCCGACTTTAAATCAGCAAATGGCAAATACGCTTTCATTGTCCGAAAATATTATGATTCTTTGCGGACATTATAAAGGGGTGGATCAGCGAGTTCGTGAATTGTTAATCACCAAAGAAATTTCGATAGGAGATTATGTATTGAGTGGCGGAGAATTGGGCGCGGCCGTTTTGTGCGATGCCATAATTAGACTAATTCCGGGCGTTTTGGGGGATGAATCCTCTGCGCTAACCGATTCGTTTCAGGACAATTTACTTTCACCACCCGTTTACACAAGACCATCAGCATATAAAGGGTTTGAGGTGCCGAAAATTCTGTTATCGGGCAATTTTCCGAAGATTGAAGCATGGCGGAATGAGAAAGCCTTGGAAAGAACAAAAAAAATAAGACCAGATTTGTTGGAAGACTAATCTTTTTTATTAAATTTGCACACTCAAAATTAACCTCTGACGAAAATCGTGAATGTTGGTCATTGAAAAACCCATTAAAAAATTAACAATGGAAGATTTAGTAAAATTTGTTCAAGACAAATTTGTAACCGAAAATGAGTTACCAGAATTTCAGGCAGGAGATACTGTCACTGTTTACTATGAAATTAGAGAAGGTGAAAAAAAACGTACTCAGCACTTTAGAGGTACTGTAATTCAACGTAGAGGCGCAGGTGCTTCTGAAACATTTACCATCAGAAAAATGTCGGGAACAGTTGGTGTAGAACGTATTTTTCCTGTAAACTTACCAGCAATTGAAAAAATTGAAGTTAACAAACAAGGTAGCGTACGTAGAGCACGTATTTTCTACTTTAGAGGTTTAACAGGTAAAAAAGCAAGAATTAAAGAAAAAAGACGTTAATCCGCTTTTCTTAAAAAATATAAAAACCCGTTTTGAAATTTCAAAACGGGTTTTTTTGGTTATTAACATTTGTTAATAAGTCAGGTTCATATCCTGTTGAAAACTAAAGCATTATAAATTTGGAAAATAGGTTTTTATATGTTTATTTTACAATAGGAATTAGCAGGAGTGCTTAACATAAACCTTAAAGTGAAAACTTTAAAGTTGAACCAAAAAATCTCAATGCGAAGTTCTATATGTTCTTGAACATAGTTTTTAAAACCACACTGTAACAAGTAATGTGCCCAAGTATTTAGCATGAATAAATGGAACATGGTTTTAAGAGCACTTTTTAAAGCAGCATCTTAAATCGAGTAGTTCTTAGGAATTACAACAAAGTTTTAGACACTGTTTTAAAAGAAACGGCTAATTTAATAAGAACTTGATTCGTAAGAAAAAGGTTACAGTACAAAATTTAAGTGTAGGTTATTCTTTAACGAGAATGACGAAAACGACTAAATCTTTAACTGGTGACTTATTAAAAAAAGTGTTTCAGCAAAAAGCCATAATACTGAGAAATCAATATTATGGCTTTTGTTTTTCAGCTATTATAATTTCTGCAAAATTTACATCGATTTTTTAAATTAAAAATAAAATTACGCCCCTATTTATAACGTTTTCGAGGGCAATTTTTCCGTCTATATTCCCTATATTTGCACAACGTTAAACGAAATTAATTTACCCTGCTATAATTTTTGACTTTATTGATAATTATAGTTTTTAAATCACAAAAAATTATGAGTAAAACACCTAAAATAATTTATACCAAAACCGATGAAGCGCCTGCTTTAGCCACCTATTCATTTTTACCGATTGTAGAAGCATTCACAAAACCGGCAGGTATTGAAGTCGAAACCAAAGACATTTCCTTAGCAAGCAGAATTTTAGCTTTATTTCCGGAATTTTTAAAGCCTGAACAACGCGTTCCAGATACCTTAACTGAACTAGGGAAATTGGTTAAAAAACCGGAAGCTAATATTATAAAATTACCCAATATCTCTGCTTCTGAACCCCAATTAAAAGCGGCTATTAAGGAACTGCAAACATTGGGTTATGCAATTCCAAACTATCCTGATGAAGTTAAAACAGCTGAAGAAAAAGACATCCAGCTAAGATACAATAAAGCAAAAGGCTCGGCTGTGAATCCGGTATTGCGTGAAGGAAACTCAGATCGCAGAGCACCGAAAGCTGTGAAAAATTATGCCAAAAAGAACCCACATTCTATGGGTGCTTGGTCGGCAGATTCAAAAACACACGTCTCCGCTATGAAAAGCGGTGATTTTTTCAATAATGAAAAATCCATAACTGTTTCTAAAGCTGGAGATGTAAAAGTTCAATTTATTAATCAAAATGGCGCTATAACTGTATTAAAAGAAAAAACAGCATTATTGCCAGGTGAAATTATTGATGCTACTTTTATGAGTAAAAAGGCTCTGGTTAAATTCCTGGAGGAACAAATTAAAGATGCCAAAGCTAAAAATGTATTGTTTTCATTACATATGAAAGCAACGATGATGAAAATTTCCGATCCAATCATTTTTGGACATGCTGTTACGGCTTTCTTTAAAGATGTGTTTGAAAAGCACAGTGCTGTTATTAAAGAACTTGGCGTTGATGTAAATAATGGTTTTGGGGATTTAATCAGCAAAATTCAAGGCTTACCTGAAGCTCAAAAATCGGCTATTGAAGCAGATATCAAATCTTGTTTAGAAAATGGTCCTGCAATCGCTATGGTCGACTCTGATAAAGGCATAACCAACCTTCATGTGCCGAGTGATGTAATTATTGATGCTTCGATGCCTGCAATGATTCGCACTTCCGGGCAAATGTGGAATGCTGAAGGTAAATTACAAGATGTAAAAGCCGTAATTCCAGACAGTACTTATGCGGGCATCTATGCTGCTACTATTGATTTTTGTAAAAAAAATGGCGCTTTTGACCCAAGAACAATGGGAACAGTTCCTAATGTTGGTTTAATGGCCCAAAAAGCAGAAGAATATGGTTCTCATGATAAAACTTTTGAAATACAAGCAAACGGAACTGTTCAAGTTGTGGATACTTCCGGCAACATATTATTAGAAAGCACTGTTGAAAAAGGAGATATTTGGAGAATGTGTCAGGCAAAAGACGCGCCAATTCAAGATTGGATTAAACTTGCCGTAAACAGAGCAAGAGCAACTAAAGTTCCTGCAATATTTTGGTTAGACAAAAACAGGGCGCATGATGCCCAAATCATCAATAAAATAAACAAATATCTTCCAAACAACGACACGACTGGCCTAGATATTCAGATCATGAATCCTGAAGAAGCAACACTGTATACTTTAGACCGGGTAAAAAAAGGATTGGACACAATTTCTGTAACAGGAAATATTTTACGTGATTATTTAACAGATCTTTTTCCAATATTAGAATTAGGTACCAGTTCAAAAATGTTATCCATTGTCCCTTTAATGGATGGCGGCGGATTATTTGAAACTGGCGCTGGTGGTTCCGCACCCAAACATGTGCAACAATTTGTTAAAGAAGGCCATTTGAGATGGGATTCATTAGGTGAATTTTTAGCATTGGCAGTTTCCTTAGAACATTTAGGACAAAACTATAACGTCCCAAAAGCATTGGTATTGGCTGAAACTTTAGATGAAGCAACAGATAAATTCTTAGACAACAGCAAGTCTCCTTCCCGTAAAGTTGGTGAACTGGACAATAGAGGAAGTCACTTTTACTTAGCAACGTATTGGGCGCAAGCGTTGGCCGCTCAAAATAAAGATGCCGAATTAAAGGAAATTTTTACCAACATTGCTAAAGAATTAACAACAAATGAAACTGATATTGTAAACGAATTAAACAATGTGCAAGGAGCGCCTGTAAACATTGGCGGTTATTATAAACTTGATGAAAATTTAGTAAATAAGGCAATGAGACCAAGCGATACATTTAATAATATTATTGCGTCTGTCTCTTCTGTAAACATCGCTTCAAAGGCTTATTAAAATAAGTTTTGTAAATTTTTCATAATTCATAAAAGAGCAAGAACTTAAATTCTTGCTCTTTTTTTCGTCCGAATTTAACGTTTTAAAATAAGTTGACACAAAAAATTAGAACTGATCAAAAATTAGTATTTTTGAAAAAATGAATTTTACAAAAACTACTGAATATGCAATTATCGAACGATAAATTGGTAATCAGAGGAATAAAAATACTGATAGAGGAATTGAATATTTCAGAAAAAGAAGCCATTGAACTGCTAACAAAACATAAAAACGTAAGAACTGCAATCCAAAATTATACAAATGGGAACGGATAGAAATGAATTGGTAAGAGGCCTGAAGTATGAATTAGCTGCTTTACCCCTTTTGATTGCAGCTCCAATTTTAATAACCATTGGGTTTAAAGCCATTAGGCAGCAAAACAATTATATATGGCTTATTATTGGAATTATATTGGCAATTATAGCCATTATTTTAGGGTTTTTAGGAATTAAAATAATTCTAAATGCCCTTTTTAACACCAAATAATGGGAATCAGTAATTTAAAAAAAATTACAAATTGGGAATATTGGCCATCCTATATGTTTTATGTTCCGCTATTGCCTTATGCTTTTTATTTGGCTATAAAAGCGAGAAGTTTTGGCTTCTTTTCGGCAGTTAACCCAAGTATAGAAGGTTCCGGTAACGGATTGGAATCAAAATATAAAACACTTCAATTATTACCTCAAAAATATTGCCCAAAAACAATTTATATGGCTAAAGGTGAAAATATTGAAGAAATCACCCCAAAATTAACATCAAATAACATACAATTTCCTTTAATCATTAAACCTGATATTGGTTTTAGGGGATTGCTGGTCACAAAAATTAAAGATGAAAATGAACTTACTGTTTATCTTAAAAAATACAATTCCATCAATTTAATCATTCAGGAATTTATTGAATACACAAATGAGTGTGGTATTTTTTACCATAGAATCCCTTGCGAAAAAACCGGTACAATAACCTCTATTACTCTTAAAAAATATCCAACTGTTATCGGCGACGGAAAGTCAATAATTTCAGCCCTTATTAAGAATGACGAAAGAGCCATACATTATGTAGTTTACCTTTCAGAATTGAATAAAGACAAGCTTGAAACAATTCCAAAAAACAAAGAAGAAGTTGTGCTCAACATTATTGGAAACCACTCCAAAGGAACCCAATTCATTAATGGCAATCATTTAATTTCAAACCAATTAACTAATTTTATGAACGAATTAAATTCTGATATTAAAGGCTGGTTTTATGGAAGAATAGATGTAAAGTACAATAATTTTGAAGAACTTTTAAATGGTGAAAATTTTAAAATTATAGAGGTGAATGGCATAATTTCTGAGCCCACGCATATTTATGATGCATCAAAAGGGAGTTATTTTAAGGCTCTGATATCAATTAAAAATCATTGGAAAATAATATATCTCATTGGCATTAAAAACAATAAAATAAACAGGGTAAGCTTCACTAATTTAAATTATCTGATTTCGGTATATTTCAATTATAAAAAGTACCTGAAAAAAGTAAAAGCTCTAAATTCTAAATTTTAAAATTCATTTTAGGCGTGGTTGGATTAAATCCAAAATCAACATCAGGAAGCTCAATTACAAGTTGAGAAATTACATATTCCACACTTGCAAAATGATGAATGATGACTGTGTGCTTGAATTAAAATTCCGCCCAAAGTATAATTTGCAGAAACAATTCCCAATCCCAAATCATCGGTAACCATAACAATTTTATTAAGATTATCTGTTTCCAAAAATGTTAGTCGTTGGATAATATTGTCAAAATATGCGACTCCGTCTCGCGTATAATTTTCAGCCAATTCGTTCCGCTTTCTATGGATTAGATTAATGCTATTTGACTCTAATCCATCAAAAATACAATCGAAAACATCCAAAATATGACGCATATGTATGCCAATACTTGAATAATAGGGCGCAATTGAAGTATTGTTATTTCATCATCTGAAATGCAATTTAAAAGCTGAATTCCTCTATATAAGTTTTTTCAATGGCGTCAATCATATCGAATAAATAATAACTTTTATCTGTTACATATAAAATAATTTAACTTAACAGCTTAACTAAGGTGAAAATTCCAAGCGACAAAAATAATAAACTTAGAATAATATTAATGTTGATCGCGATGAATGAAATTTTCTTACTTATAATTTTCGCAAAAAATATATAGGTGTAAAATAGCAAAAATGAACCCATTGAGGCTCCAAAAATAAAAAATAAAATATAGGGAAATTCAATAATTATCTTATTTTCAGAACCTAAATAAATACTGATTCCCAAATAAAAAGGGATGGCCAACATATTAACCGATGACATTGCCAGACCCTTAATAAAAAAATTCCCTTTGCTGATCATATTGTTCTCTTCAACTTTTTTTCGGGACAGAAAGAAGAAAAAACCAGCTAAAATAAAGAAAACGAAAACGCCTACAGTTTTTAATATTTCAATGACTTTTGGATTTTCAATGAAAAATTCTGCAAAAAATAAAGCAATACCAGATTGAAAAAAAACAATTACGGCTGCTCCTAATGCGAATTTTATACTTTCTATTTTTCCCACATGAAGTCTTATTTTAAGCACGGTCATGTTCAACATTCCGGGAGAAATCAGCCCAAAATACGCCATTGTAATTCCATAAAAAACGTGAAGAATATAAATCATTATGCTGAGAAGTTTAAAGTTGAAAGGGCAAAGGTTAAAGGTTAAAATATTATAACCAATTAAAAAATGAAACAGTTAAAAATTACTTGATACCGGATACTAATTACTTTATGATTCGTTTTTTGCCACATATTTAGCAACAAAACTACTAATATCTTTTGAAATTTGTAATTTATTAATAAGCAAAAAATACAATATTGAAATGATTACGCCTTTTAATCCAATATTAATAATGGGATGAAAGTTAAAATTCCAAAAATAAAAAACAGCAAATATTACTGAAATAATGATCCCCAATTTAATGGTATTTATATCAAAAGGCTGAATATTTAATTTGGCTTTTAAATAAATTATTTTAATTACGCTATAAACAACAACGACAATAAGGGTTGCTATTGCTGCTCCGTCAATACCAACCCAATCAATTAACCACTTGTTTAAAAAAATTACACTTATCGCCATCGCTAACGATAAGTAAAAAAATATTTTAAAATATTTAGAATTTAACAAAATTGAATTTCCCGTTCCTAATGCCAATTCCATTAGTTTCGACACTGAAATAATTAGAACAACCCAAATTCCTTTTGAAAATTCAGGTTTATTAATTAATCTGTATAAATCAGCAATATTTAAATTTATCAACAGAAAAAACAGACCGCCAATGACCAATAAATTTATGGAGGTTTGTTTATATAGTTTTCCAACTTCCTCAATATTATTTTCGTTCATATCTTTGGCGGTAATGGGAGTTGTAATTTGTTGCATGGCACGCGTGGGAATTGCGATGACACTTGCAATATAAATTCCCACCGAATAATAGGCAACCTGCGCTATTTTTTCCATTTGCGGAATCATAAACTTATCAATTTCTAATAAAACCCCAGCAGCTGACCCTGCCACAATGATATACATTGAAAAAGAAAGAATCTCTTTTAAATTTGCAGGAAGTATCAACTTAAATGTTGGTCTATAAACTTGAAACGCATAAATCATCATTATTAAAGTACTTAACCCATAGATAATTACCACCCCATAAATAAATTGTTCGTTGGTTAGCCATTTAAAAAAAACTGCAAATAATAAAAAAGTTGTACAAATGCGAGGAAAGATTTCTTTAATAAAATTTCCGAAAACAGAATTTAACTGCACTTTTGTCCAAGCATAAAAAACCTCAAAATAACCCATAAAAATGGCCAATAAAAATATGAGATAGGTGTATTTTTTAATGATGGGATTTTCCAAAGAAATCCAATTCGCAATATTTTCATAAATTAAAGCTCCTATTAATGCTAAAGGAATTATAACAAATAACGGCAATATAAGCGTTGTTGTCAAAAAACCATCTCTCTCAATTTTAGTTTGATACGAAGAATAAAACTTAACAATGGTATTTTGCATCCCAAAAACAAGCAATGGCAAAATAATATTTGCTGCAGAAAGCAAAAAAGTAATTAATCCAAAATAATCTTCGTGTAAAAAATGCGTATATAAAAACAACACATTGATGCCACCAACGGCAAATCCTAAAAAGATAATAAGTGTATTAAAAAAAGATTGCTTTAAAATAATTCCCATTACAACAACTTAATAATTTCAGTATAGATCTTCTCCCCTACATTTTCACCGAATAAATACATCTCAAAATCAGCGGTAGGTTTTTGAAATTTTTTAAAGGCCTGAAACATTTTATGCTTATTACTACCTACAATTTTGGCGAATCCGTTACTCACCAATTCTACCCATTCCGTTTCGTCTCTGGCAATTATACCGTGCTTTTTATTGAAAAATGCTTCTTTTTGCAATCCTCCACTGTCTGTAACCACCAAATTACATTTTTTTAACAATTCCAACATACCAAAATACCCAACCGGATCAATCATTTTAATGCCATACGTTAGATTATGTTCTTTTAAAATGGATTTTGTTCTTGGATGCAAAGGCAAAACCACTAGTTTTTCTTTACTTATTAATTCCAGTCCTTCGAAAATTTCTTTTAGTTTTTCCAAATCATCAGTGTTCTCCTGACGGTGAATAGTGGCCAGCACAAATTCATTCGGAACTAGGTTTAAATTTGAAATTATGGACGATTTATCTTCAGAAGTTTTACCGTAAAATTCAACGGCATCTTTCATAATATCACCACATTTAACAACTTTTGAAGGCAAATTTCCAAAGCCCTCATTTTGTAAATTTTCAATGGCAGTATCAGTTGGACAAAGCAGTAAATCGGAAATTCTATCGGTTAAAATTCTATTGATTTCTTCGGGCATTTTCATATTAAAAGAGCGCAAACCTGCTTCCACATGAACCACCTTTATATTCATTTTTTTTGCAGCCAATGCTCCCGCCAACGTAGAATTTGTGTCGCCGTAAACTACTACCAAATCTGGTTTTTCTTTGAATAAAACCTCTTCAATTTCAATAAGCATTTGACCTGTCATATCGCCATGGCTCATTCCGTTTATCGCCAAATTGTATTTTGGTTTTGGAATTTCCATTTCATCAAAAAAAATAGCACTCATATTGGCGTCATAATGCTGACCTGTATGAACGATAACTTCCTCAACAGCATTGTGTTCGGCAATTATCCGGCTTAATACTGCCGCTTTTATAAATTGCGGCCGAGCTCCCAATATAGTAACGATTTTCTTCATTCAGTAATCATATTTATTATTTCTGAAACTTTCCTTGTCAATTCCCTTCTTTGGAATTGCGCAATATTTTTTGATTCCACCGTTAAATTACCCAATTTAAATTTAGCATATAATTTTAATATAGCCTTTTTTAACCCAATCTCGTCACTAAAATCAATAACAACACCAGAATTGGTTTCCATTATAATTTCAGCCACATCACCATTTAATGGAGCAATACCTAAAACTGGGCGTTTTGCCATCAGATATTCAAAGATTTTTCCGGTAATAATGCCCTTTGCGCTTGGCACCTTATTTACGATTAATAGCAAAACCTGAGATTTTTTCTGAAACTCAATAACCTTATCATGTGTTACATAATCAATTACTTGAATATTACTTGAAAGTTGATGTTTCGAAATATCCTCAATTACGGAAGCATCAGCTTTACCTATTAACTTTAATTCAAAATCATTGGCAAATTCCTTGTTTTTCGCAATAATTTCCGACAAAACTCTCCACAATATTTTGGGATTCCTGTCAGCATTCATCAGACCAATATGAGTTACCGTAAATTTTGAATCCAATTCAACAGCAGTTTCTGATATTTCGCCATCAAAACCATTGGTAACCGTAACAACATTGCTATTAAATTTGCTGTATTTTTCATTCATCGTTTTACCGACAACTAAAACGGCATCCGCATTTTTTAACACTTCTTTTTCCAAAAAACGGTGTTTTTCAATGGCTTTTTTAGTTAAAGGCAACTGCTGAAGATAATCAATTTCTGTCCACGGATCCCTGAAATCTGCAATCCATTTTATATTCAATTCCTTCTTCAAATTTAAACCAATTAAGTGCAAACTGTGAGGAGGACCAGTAGTAACAACAACATCAATTTTGTTTAATTTCAAATATTTATTTAAATACTTGAATGATGGTTTTACCCAGAATTTTCGGGCATCTGGAATAAAATAATTTGCCCTTATATATTGAAGGATTTTCCCAAAGAAAGTAGGATTCGGGTTTAAAAATCCGGCACTCTCCGTTTTCTTTTTTCCGAAGAAAGCAAACAAAGAATTTGGTTCCCAAATAGGCTGTTTTAAAATTTCAATATCATTTGGAATATCTTTGAAAAGCGATTCATCTAAAATAGGATAGTTAGGATTTTCAACGGTATAAACAACAGGTTCAATGTCAAAATCGCGGAAATATTTCACAAACTTCAGCCAACGCTGAACGCCAGACCCTCCTGCCGGAGGCCAATAGTAGGTTATGATGAGTGCTTTCTTCATTATTTTAAATTGGCATACAAAGCTATTAATTTTTCTGATGTTTTTTCCCAGCAAAATTCTTCTTCCACAAATTGTTTTCCATTGCTTCCCAATCGATCTCTTAACTCTGGATCAACGTATAACTGCATAACTTTATTTGCAAAATCTTGGGCGTTTTTTTCCAAATGCACCAATCCGGAATTCGTTTTTTCAATCAAGTTTTTCTGAGCAATAGCGTCGCTCACTAAAACAGGTTTTCCAAAACTCATATATTGAAAAAGTTTATTTGCGTAAGCAACATCGTGTTGAATATTTCTGAGTAATGGTGAAATACAAACCTTGCTTGAAACAATATAGGAAGGGAATAAACTTACATCCCGCCATCCTTGAAAATCAACATAATTTTCCAATTTTAATTCGGATACCTGTTGTTTCAAAATTGAGTCGGTAGAACTAATACCCACAATTACAAGTTTAACATTTGGAATTTTTTCCTTTAAAATTACCAATGCTTCAATAGCGGTTTGCAATCCCCTGCGCAATCCCGTATCACCCAAATATAAAATTACAAAGTCATTTTTGTAGGAATCAATAATCAAATTATCAATTACGACTTCTTTATAAAACGACTGATGCACCGTATTTGGAACCAATACTATTTTATTACGAGCGATTTTTGTTCGCCCAACAACTTCCTCTATAAATTCTTGTGAAACCGTAATAATTTTAGTCGCCTTATTTATAAATTCTTCTTCCTTTTGTTTCCATCTTTTTGGAGAAATCAATTGTTTGCCTGGGAACTTTTGAAGATGTGCATACAATTTCATGATTTCAGGCATATTATCATGCAAGTCCAAAACCGTAGCTAATTTCAATGTTTTATTTGCCTTAAAAACAGCTTCAGCAATTCGAATGTCGTGAATGTGAATTGCTTCTATCTTATATTTATTTAAAAAATGAACGATTTTCCGCTTCATCAAATTTGTGTAAAATGGAAAGGTGTAAGCCAACGCAGATAATTTGTATTCTAATTTATTTGATTGATAACGCTTTACCTGTATCCCCTTAATTAAAACATCACCCACATTTTTATTATATTTCAAACAAAATAAAAAAACTTCATGTCCATTTTTAATTAGTGAAATTGCTTCATTTTCAACCCTCGGATCGGGCGGAAACGTTTTATCTAAAATCATTCCTATACGCATATCAACTATTTTTCTGCATAAATTGCATAAAAGCGTGGAATAAATTTTCTTAAGATCGGCCTAAAACCAATTTTATTTATTGGGCTCGTCCATTTTTCTCTCTTTATAATTTCCCATCCTGATTTTTCAAGTAACCAATCAAATTGCCAATCTTCAAACTCGTGGTAATGCCTGTCCCACTTATCAGTTTTACTTCTGTATGAATTTGCAAACCATAAATTTAATGGAATGGTCGTAATTATCTTTTGTGCTTCAATCGCTCTTAAAACATTAAATGGCGCAATTAAATGTTCAAATATTTCAAATGCAGTAACAGCATCAACCGTGTGATTTTTAACAATTTCGGGTAGGAGATCTAAATCTTCACCCGAAGTATTATAAACTATATATCCATTTTGTTCCATAATTTCGGTAAATGGATTGCGAACTCCTAAATCTAGAATAGTGGCTGGTGCAGGCAATACACTTTTTAAAAAATTAAGTGTATTTTGATATCTTTTTATTGGTAAAGTACTATGCATCAAATAAATAAATAAAAATTAAATTCCTTGACAAGGTATTGATTTAATTATACATAATCAATAAAAATAATTCCTCAGAAATATAACGTTTTAGCAAGAAAAAGAGGTCGTCTAAAAACTATTTAGTCGTTCCTTAAAAACTATTTAATACATTGATTATTAATAAATTAACTTAATATTTTCTTGTTTAAATCTACAAGATTTTGTATTTTTATAACATAAACCTTGCAATTTAAATTTATGTTAGCCAAGCCAAAAATAGAGAATCAATCCAGTTTTTTCTTCACTTTAGAAGATACTTTAAACCAAAAACATCCACTTTACATTTTGTCAAATAAAGTTCATTGGCAGCTGTTTGAAAATGAATTTAGTCCTCTTTATTGTGAGGATAATGGGCGCCCCGCAAAGTCAATTCGATTAATGGTCGGGCTGTTGATTTTGAAGCATATTCGAAATATTTCGGACGAAAGTATTGTTG